>CP065010.1:600000-938851 GCA_016699775.1 Candidatus Falkowbacteria bacterium
TGCCGAATGCAACCAATAGGCTGCAAAAATCCCTAAACAAGAACCAAAAATAACCCCCAAAGCCAACCCAACTAAACTCTCCTTTAAAACATAGTTTAAAAAATGAACCTTTGTCTTTACTATTGCTCTAATATAAATTGTTTCTGTTTGAGAACCTACGGCATCACTTAAATACACAATAATTGGTATAAAAAAAGCTACCCTAATGTCAGCATATAATATTGCTTCATAGTTAGATACTAAAAGCGTTGTTAAAAGACCTCCAAATAAACCTAAAAATAGCCAAGGAATACGATCTCTTAGTAAATGTTCAACTGATTGCGTAGCGGTATTTTCTTGAATGTAAGAATTTTTTTTTCTCCGATCTCGGATTACCATATTGTAAAAAATAAACTTGTAATCTAATTATATCCTGTTTATATGTATTTAGCTATGAGTGGAAGTCAAAACTGTAAAACTTAAAAATTTCAAAACTACAAAAAATCAATGTGTACTACTTCCCAAATTGATAATAAATATTTGTACCATTAACCCCAGTACTAGAACCAATAAGAACGCCAGTCCCCCGTCCGGCTTCAGGTGCAACCATCCCTGAAAGAGTTATAGCTTCTTCTTTATTTTCTAAATTTGCATAAATAATACACTTATCTGTGGCTGTTACTTGATATCTATACATTGACTCCGTATCAGTTCCAGTTTTAGGATCTTTTATCATTGGTAGCATTTGAGCTTGAGGATAGATTGTTTTAAGCTCAGTCATTATCACTGATATATCATATTCACCAAAGCCAGAAATTGGCACATAACAATTCCCTAAAAATAAAAATTTACCAACCTGACCAATATCAAATTTACGCTTTATATCACGAGCTTTATAGCGTGTATTCCCGAAAAAAACCAAGGTGATTGTAGCTAGTAAACCAATAATAGCAATGACAATCAACAATTCAACTAGCGTAAAGCCTGGTCTATTTTTTATCATATACTATAATTATAAAAGTTTTTCTATATTTTGACTAATCAAAAAAACCCCAAAAGGGTTTTTATGAAATAGAATAGAATATATTACTACTTAATTAATTCAGTGAAAATAACTCTTCGCTGATCATAATTTTGCTTATCCTTATCCCAAGAGCCAGCACAGGTAATTAAATTTAAAAAGACACCATCATTATTATTAAATACTTCGTTTGTATCATCATCAGCATTATACATCCGAACTTCCTTAACTATAAAATTCAATTTCTTACCTTGATCATCAATAACAGATACAATATCATCAATGTTAACCTCAGCTAAATCAGCAAAAACTGCTCGGGATTGATCCTCTTTATCAAGATGCCCATCAATAACAGCGCTTCCCTGTTCACCAGGACGAGGACCAAGATTATACCAACCCACATTATCTGGATCCACTGGAGTATCCATTGCTCCCTCGGGCGTAAGACCAACAGACTCCACAGTCGCATCAACATTAATACTACTAATCTCTAGACGTTTTGGTATTCCATAGCTTTTTTCTTGAACTGTGCTCACAAAAAGCTCATCAGCTTGACGATTTACAGAATTCGAAAACTTTAACAATACCAAAGATGGGGAAATAATTAAAATAACAATAAACAAACTATATAACCAATACCAATGGTATGATATTTCCGAAACAGTCTTTTTATTCATTAGACTATAAACAATTTATTTAGAGGCTAAAACTGTCTTTTTTTGATTAAGACTAACAAGTAAGGCAGCTGATAATAAGAAGGCAAGAGAAAGCTGCCAAAGAATTGAATTTGTAGTTCCAGAAGCTGAACCTGTTTTAGGGAATGTAGGTGAGGTAACTTTTTCACCAAGTACAGAGGCAAATTTCTTTTCACCTAAGACTTGTTGACTTGGAGTTCCGTCAGAGAAAACTTGTTCACCAAGAACCTGTTGATCAGGAGTTGTTGGTGTAGTTGGTGAGTTAGTTCCTAGAACATCAGTTTGAAAGAAACTAATTCCACCACCTCCGCCACCGCCACCGCCGTTACCGGTTGGGGTTGGTGTTGGTTCTTCATCATCAATAACAACCTCTACATCGACCAATGAAATTGGTGCAGGATCAATAATTGGCGCAGGCCCTGGATTCACAATACTTTCATCATCATTAATAAAACCTTCACCATCTAAAGCTGGTCCTGGGGGAATAATCGGAGCTGGTCCTGGATTAGGAATAGACTCTTCAGTCCGAGGCCCTTCAATATCAACAAGGTCAATAATCACTGGAGTAATTGGTGGCTGACTTGGATTTGGAATAGATTCTTCACTACCAAAGCCTTCACCATCAAGTGTTGGTACTGGAGGAAAAATTGAAGGATCTGGATTAGGGATAGATTCTTCATCAACCGGACCCTCAACATCAACAAGGTTTATAGGCAAAATTGGGACAGGAGGTTGCTCAGGTCCAGGAATTGCTTCTTCATTAACAAAACCTTCACCATCAAGAGTTGGACCAGGAGGGGTAATAGAAGGACCCGGATTTGGAATAGCTTCTTCATTACTTGATCCTTCACCATCAATCATTGAAATCGGGAATGGCGGAACATTTGCTTCTTCAGGATTTGGAATAGTGCCTTCACTTCCACTATTTTCAAAATTAACAGGCAATAAACAGAAATTGCTAAGTGTTGAAGCAGTGACATCAATCTCATCTGGACCAAAGGCAGGACAAAGTGGTTGAAAAATTTCATTATTAGGATCACTAACTTCCGCACTGGTATCATTAATTACTACAGAAGCATCAACATCATGAAATAATGGATTAAACGGGCTAAGGACTAAAACAAAAATTGAAAACAAAATAATCTTCTTCATAGGAGGGTGTTTAGAAAGTAAGTAAGAATACCTAAAGGTATTTTTTGCTTACATTAGACATATAGTATATATATCACTTTGTATATAAAATGTCAATTATTTTATTATAAAAAAATCTTAATTATTTTATTATTATATCAGAAAACTATCAAAAAGACCATACAAAGAGCCAAACCAAGACCTGAAGCTATTAAGTGAGGATGTTGCTTATGTCGAGCAATAAAGATATTTAATACTAAAGCGATAATAGAAAGAATCAAAATAATTTTATAATACCAACCACTAAAACTAAATATTTGACCAAGCCAAGAGTCTGGATTTGAACGATATAAATTATATTGACTTAATAAAGAAGACTTTTCTGGAACAATATTTACTGCTTCAATGTCAGAGCGGGTAGATTGCCCAGAAGTATCATTTGTGGTAAGAGCCGGAGGCACGATAGAAGAAGAATTGTCGGTAGTAGTTATAATCTCTTGCCCTTGCCATTGACCATTAGCTTTTTGCTCTAAGGCAATCTTACGATCAAAGATATCCACAACTGCACTTGTTGTATCTTTTGGTAAATCAACTTTCACTTGCACAACTTTTTCATAAGGCTTACCAACTGGCTGACTAACAACTATTTTTGGTTTTGGTTGCGTAGGGGGTGGGATATTTTTTTGAATAGCTACTTTTGGAGGAGTAACGACTGGAGCTACTGGTGGTTTAGTTGTTGTTTTTTCCGACAAAACAGCTGGTGGCGGTGCTACTACCTTTTCAATAGTTTTTTTTGGTTCTGGTAGCGGGATAGTATTTGCCAATTGCATAGAACCAAAATACTGAGCTATAAAAACAGTATCTTTATCTTTGTACTGACCACCAACAATACTAACACCAATATCCTTATAGTTTTGATCAACTAAATTACTATAATGAGTTGGGCTTCGTTTCCAAGCACCCATAACATCTTCGGCATTATTAAAACCAACAGCTAAATTTTCTCCAATTACTGCATAGCCTGAATAGCCTACTTGTCTGGCCCAATACTCAAGAGTAAGTCCAGCCGGGCTATGATGAGCAAAATACTGATTAATAAACATGTCTTGAACTTTTTTATAGGCCGCCATATTTAACTTTTGATTCTCAGACAAATTATTCAAAGATAGGCCTGAACGAAGACTATTAGTCAATGTAATAATTTTTTTTCCTTCAGAGGCTGAAACTTCTGGTGACATCCAAGCTGTTAAAGGATAATTAAAAACAAATATCAAAACGATTACTTTTGTAACCAAAGCAACTGAGATATGAAACAAAACTCGCTTGGGGTGAAGTGAAGTAGGCTTGTGATTATTTCCAGAATGAGGAATAAAAAAATCCTTAAAAGTACTTTTACTTAAAGGATGATCAAAAAAGAAAAAATTAGTTGATTCTTTTTTTATAGTTTTCTTTTTCGCTTTCTGAAGTTTCTTTTTGGGCATATTTATACCCTATATATACAACTATTTTAATGAAAAGTCAATTTCTATTTATTAAATATCATGTAGTTTGAGTATATACTCCTTAAACTATTTTGAATATTATAAAACCTCACCAGTAGAACACTGATGAGGCTTTACTAAAATATCTAATCAATTATAAATTTTTCACACAACGAAGTGATTGAGCTCGATTAAAGGTTAAATTTCCAGCATCGCGATAGACTTGAGAACTACTAGCTGTTAACATGCGACGATGAACAGAAGGAATTGAATACTGTGAGGACCAAAACCAAGTCCCAAAGCCATTATTAGAAAAAGTTATACCATTAGCTTCTCGACGTCCCCCTAAAATAGCATTAAAGCGAGAACACCCTCCAACTTTCAAACTTGTACCTTCATTGGTTCCACGATATCCATAGGTTGAAGTATCATAAGGAAAATCAGTATCACAATTTCCTGATGTGCAAACTGCGCGTTCCAAAGTTGTAAATTCATTTTGAGTTGGAATATGCCAGCCATCAGGACAAATACCTTGGATGCCAGGTGTTATTAGATTTCCACCAATTCCACTGTACGTATATAATGCACCGTTAGCTGTACAACTAGTTTCTAAGTTTCCATAGCATGAGCGACCCTTTCCATTATCAGCAACAGAAGCATCAGCACAAGGGGTTGGGCCTCCATTAATACAAGTGCCATCAACTTTAGTTTTAGTCTTTAAATTTTCGGCCATCCAACATTGTTCGCCAATCCGGATTGTTTTATAAGTATAGCCATCTCGGTCAGTGATTGTTTCACCACAAAATGATGGTACTGGAATATCTCGGACACATCGCAATGACTGAGAACGATTAAAAGATAAGTTTCCAGCATCACGAGAAATTTGACCACTACCAGCGGTAATCATACGACGATGAATTGAAGGTAATGTATATTGTGATGACCAAAGCCAAGTAGAATTATTGCGATTAGTAAAAGTAGTGCCATCTGCCTCACGACGACCAGTTAAGAGCGCATTGAAACCAGAGCAACCACCTGGTTTTAAACTTGTAGCTTCATTAGTACCACGTAATCCGTAAGTTACTGTGTCATATGGAAAATCAGTTTCACAAGTTCCT
Organism: Candidatus Falkowbacteria bacterium; assembly: GCA_016699775.1. Lineage (NCBI taxonomy): Bacteria > Bacillati > Minisyncoccota > Patescibacteriia (SeqCode) > Patescibacteriales (SeqCode) > Patescibacteriaceae (SeqCode) > Patescibacterium (SeqCode) > Patescibacterium danicum (SeqCode). The sequence goes on from CP065010.1 coordinate 605,426, forward strand.
GAAGTACAAACCGAGCGTTCCAAAGTTGTTAACTCATCGTGAGTTGGAATGTGCCAACCAGTTGGACAAATACCTTGGATGCCTGGAGTAGTTAAATTTCCACCAATTCCACTGTAAGTGTACAGAGCACCATCAGTTGAACAATTAGCTTCATTATTATCATAGCAAGCACGACCCTTTCCATTATCAGTCACTGACGCATCAGCACAAGGGGCTGATCCGCCATTAATACAAGTACCGTCAGCTTTAGTTTTGGTTTTTACATTTTCTGCCATCCAACACTGATCACCAATTTGAATTGTTTTATAAGTGTAGCCATCACGGTCGGTAATTATATCACCGCAAGTGGTTGCTTCAACTTCATTAGGAATCTCAAACACAATTTTGACATCGGACTCAAGAACTTTATTACTTACTTTCTCTTCGGCTCCTTTTGTAGAATTTAGTTCTAATGGTTGAATGCTTAATTCTGCTTGAACTAAAGCGCTCCCAACTAGACCGAGAACTACTAAAGTAGTTACAAAAACAATAATCTTTTTGCTCATAAAATGAATATTTAGGCGTTATTTATGCTAATAACGAATAATTAAGTTATCCAGCATCTTACACCCTTAAAAAAATTTGTCAATATTCCCCTAAACAAAAAGGTTATCTAATGTTAGCTATTTTTTTGATTTAAAAAACCAATAAATAATAAAGCTTAAAATTGCTGCAAAGAAACACCATACAGAAGTTAAGGTAACTGTGTAAAAGTAGTTGGCGATCAGTAAAGACAGAAAAGCTAAAAATCCAAGAAATCGTAATAATCTATGACTTGATAATAAACAACTAAAACAGGTGGCAATAATATATAAATACATGATAAATGTTTGTGAAGGACGAGCTAGCACATAATTAATACTGTGATGAAGAATCTCTGAGTTGACCGGAAACATTGTTACAAGCCAAAGATTGTTGACTGCAACCACTGCACCAAGAACAGCTAAAGCAATAATAGCTTTTTTGCGCCAGGATACAGTTTCAACTAAAACTATCGCAATCGGAACAAACACCGGCCACAGAACATGAGAAAATAAAACATATACTTGCGTAGCTATTTTCTGAATCCAAAAAATATTTTTGGTGAGAGATATCCAAACCAGACCCTCAGTTATCTGTTGTAATCCAAATAATAACGGGATAACGGCTAAGGGAATTTCTTTTTTAGTTTTCTTTTGGAGTGTGATGACTCCGGCGGTTGATAATGAGGCACCGGCAATAAAACTTGCTGTTGCTGAAAAACACATACGTAAAAAATTAATAATTAATTTATAGTTTTGTTCCTTTTTCTATTAGACATACATATAGTATACATTATCTTAAATATTATCCTTAAAAAATTTTGTACTACTTTGCATAAAATTATTATGCGATAGTCCAAATTCGTGTAGCTCACCATTATATTCTACTAGCTCAACATCTTTCCCCACCTCAACTAAAGCATCTCTGGTTTTTCTTGACCAATCAATTTCACAACTATCGTCATTTGTTCCGTGAAATATCAGAACAGGGACTGTAACTTTATCAAAAAAAGTAAGTGGAGACATATTTTTCCAAAATTCAGGATTATCGGTTGGAGAACCGTGTGTTTGATTGATTGTTTCAACATGAGCAGAATTTCGAGCTGTCCAGCGATTATAACTATCAACTACATTACTACTAACGGGAGCATATAACACAACTGCATCAATAAGATCTGGTTTAACTACCATTACTGCTTGAGAAATACCACCACCCATAGAGTGTCCAAGCATACCAAATCTTTCTTTACTCAACATATCTAAATCCGAATTTTTTACTGCATACACAGCATTAATCACATCTTCAATGTATCCAAGGCGAACATTTTTTTCGGTATTACTATCTCGGTCAGATTGAGCATGATCACGATAATCTGAATGTAAAATTGCATAGCCTTGTCTGGCTAAATAGTCCTGCTCACGTCGTAGTCCCCTGCCATTCGTATAGACAGAAGTATCAATATAACCATGGTTTAAAAATAAAATTGGCCAACCGCCTGGAGGAACAGTGCCTTTAGGGATATTTAAAATACCTGAAATTGTTAAATCACCGCTAGTATAAGTAATATAATGTCTAGTATAGGCCACATTTTCTTCAAGCACACGACCGAGTGTTAAATCTTTACCATTAAATTCTTTGGTCATTAAAGCAGACAGTGATACGGGATTAACTGGAAGTTCAGAAATATCACTAGACAAATCAGGTATCTCTGTTTTGAGATTGTCTTCACTATTTGTTATTGTGTTGGTATTACTATTCTCTTGGCCTGCTCTGGATGTGATCAACCAAGTGACAGCAACAAAAAATACAAAGACTATGGTAATAATTACAATTTTTTTCATATACCTTATTATAATTGATACATTTGTAATATCCTAATAGTACTAATACAAGAATAAATCATAAATATTTCAAGTAGCTTTATCAAAAGTCAATGTTGACGAATATAGATAAAGCTCATGAGTCAAATGATTCATGAGCTTTTCTATTTTTTAATCAAACCAATTCCAGTTATTACATTTTCGGAGCGGCTTCAAAATCTTGATAAAATTTTTCTCTCCAAGTCACCATTGATGGATCATCCTGAGGAGTAGATCTTACCTGAGCAGCCATTTCTGGATGAGCTTCTTCAAGATGTTTCATGCCATTAGCCATCAATTCATCAGCTGTATTTCCGGTAATCTATACATCACACATCCCGCCCATTTGTGCACATGTCATCATTTTCATAGGTTTATAATTTAAATAATTATTAATGTAAATATATATTTTTTATATTGGCAGGTCAAGAGTGCAAATAATTATTAGGACAATTACTTACAAAGAAATCTTCTTAATATAATTCTAACTATTAAATTGGACAGTAAAATTATACATACCCATACTACATAGAGCTTTAATAGTAGTGCCTGGTACTTGAGGTGGTACTTCTATATCGGTCGTACCAGTAGCGGGAAGATTTTTGCTATAGCCCAAACTTTTAATCCTCAAAGCCGAAGAGCAATCATAGGTACCATTAGTTATAACTCGAATGATTGTCGGAACACCAGCTTTAGCTGATGACTTACTGGGTGAATAACCACCCTTAGCAGTAATTTCAACTATTTGCTTCTCACCATCCATGCTTACATTAGTACTAGGTTCCACAGAGCTATTATTTGAATCACCATAATAGACAACTTTTGGTTGCGATGTAATATTTGATAAAACAATAATCCCTCCAATAAGTGCAATTACAATACCGGCAAATATAATATTTTTTTTATTCATAAAGTATGTGTCAGTAGTATACTAAAAAGCAAAGATAACTGGCAATAGTTCAATGGCGACCAAACTATTATATATATTAAATAAAGCAAAAAAGATAGTAATTATTCCCATTGTTTTGAAAAAAATTCCTGTCTTATTAGGATTAATGGTTAATGAACTAAAACTTATCAAACCTAGTACTGGCAGAGTTCCAAGCGCAAAAGCAAACATAGTCAAAGCACCTGTCCAAAAACTATGCGTTGAAAGTGTATAGATTTGCATTGATTGTGTAAAACCACATGGCAAGAAGAAGGTAATAATTCCAAGCAGAAGTGGCGTAACAGTATGATTAAATTTTTTGATACCGAGTAGATTCTTGGAAATAAACTTCGGCATGGTTGGCTGTAGTTTCTTGGCCCAAGGAAAAATATCCAACAAATTAATACCCATTATTAACAAAACAAGACCAATAACTACGCTAATAATAAATGTAGCAAAGATACCTGGCTCAAATGTCGCTCCAAGCATCCCAATCAAACCACCCAAAAAGAAAAAAGATAGTAACCGACCAATATGAAAGAGTATCTGTGGTTTTTTTCTCTGTCCCCCCTTGACCATATTCGCTGACATAGAAAGAACTAACCCTCCCACAACAGCCATACAGGTTGAAACTGAAGCTACAAGACCAATCACAAAAGCTGTTCCATAGTTTACGGTATTTATTGTCACAAGATTAACAATGCCAAGTTTCTGTAATAACAAAAATAAACCAATAATCAAAAGTGCAGTCGGAAGAGCGATCCTAAAGTCTGACCAAGCAACAACATTCTTTTCTTCTCCTACTCGTAGTGAATATCCATGAGGTTTTAATGTATTAGATAATGTTTCAGCAATAGCCTCTGGTGAGTCAGTCGCAAAATCTCCTTTAACCTCTACAGAACATGAAGTTAAATTTGCCTTCGCACTATCAATATTCGGCAAGGCTTCAAGCTCACTCTCGGTTAATACAACACATGCAGCACAATGCATTCCTTTAACATGAAAAGTATAGGATTTCATAGTTTTATTTTTTTAAGTCGTAGCGAATTGAAAACAACAAAGACACTAGAAAAAGCCATAGCCAATCCGGCAAAAGCAGGATTTAATAACCACCCAAACAGGGGGTAAAAAAGTCCGGCTGCCAAAGGAATACCAATGACATTAAATATAAAAGCCCAAAAAAGATTTTGTCGTATGCCTCTCATTGTCATCTTTGATAGTTGTATGGCTTGTGAAATTTTTGAAATATCACCACCAAGAAGAGTTATTCCAGCTGATTCAATAGCAACATCAGTGCCAGTTCCCATAGCAATACCAACATCCGCTTGCACAAGAGCTGGAGCATCATTTATTCCATCACCGACCATGGCCACAACTGCGCCTGTCTCTTGTAATTCTTTTATTTTTCCAGCTTTTTCCTGAGGCATTACTTCAGCCATGACTACCTTTATACCAGCAAGTTTTGCGATATAGTTTGCGGCTAAATAATTATCACCAGTGATCATTACAACTTTAAGATTTCTTGCCTGAAGCTTAGCAACAGTCTCTTTTGATTCTTCTTTCAAGGTGTCTGAAAGCGCAATCAACCCAATTGGTTTTTTATCAACTTCTAATATAACAACTGTTTTGCCTTGTTCTTGAAGAGAGTTAATTTTATCTAACTCAAATGAATTATTTAACGGCTTATGAATAGTTATATATTTTCCATCAATTATCCCCTCAACTCCCGCTCCTTCAAGAGCTTGAAAATTGGTAACGGTTTCCAAAACTATTTTTTGCTCATTTGCTTTATAAACAACAGCATTAGCCAACGGATGTTCAGAAAGTTTTTCAATACTTGCACTTAAACGAAGTATATCTGTTTCTGTCCAAGCCGTATCAAGAGAAACAATATCCGTCACCTCAGGCTTGCCTTTGGTAATGGTGCCAGTCTTATCAAGAACAATTGTATTAACCTGACTAAGCTTTTCTAGAGCTTGGGCATTTCTAATAAGAATACCCTGTTGTGCTCCCCTCCCAACCCCAACAATAATCGCAGTCGGTGTGGCCAAACCAAGAGCACAAGGACAAGCAATAACAAGAACTCCAACAAATGAAAGGAGACCAAAAGAAAGTGCAGTTGAGAAACCAAAAGCCGAGGTGCCAATTGTCAACCATAGTAATAGAGACAGACCAGCAATACCAAGAACTATGGGTACAAAAATACTAGAAATCTTATCAGCCAGAGCTTGTATTGGAGCTTTTGATCCCTGTGCATCCAGAACCATTTTTATAATTTGTGCCAGCACTGTATCAGATCCAACTTTTGTTGCTTTAAATTTAAAATTTCCTTGTTTGTTCATTGTTGCACCAACAACAAAATTACCAATATTTTTATCAACTGGAATCGGCTCACCTGTAATCATTGATTCATCAATTGATGAATTTCCTTCAATAATAACCCCATCAACTGGAATTTTTGACCCTGGCTTTACAATAATAATATCATCTATTTGTACTTCATTGAGAGCAACTTCAACTTCAACACCATTACGCCAAAGCAAAGCCGTTTTTGCTTGAAGTCCAAGAAGTTTTTCTATAGCTTCGCCAGTGCGAAGTTTTGATCGAGTTTCCAAATATTTACCTAATACTACAAAGCCAATAACGACAATAGTAACATCAAAGTAAGTTGTTTCAGGAAGATTTAAAGCTTCTCTTGATACTGGAAAAAGTGTAATTATTATACTATAAAGATAAGCCACAAGAGTTCCAATACCAATAAGTGTGTCCATATTGGCGACACGAAATTTTATGAACTTCACCACTCCTTGTAAGAACGGTTGTCCAATCCAGAAAAGAACAACGCTTGCCAATATCATAGAAATGATATTGAACACTGACATTGGCATCGGCAAGTTTGGAATTGAAGGAAAAAACTTGGCAACAATATCCCACATCATAAGCATAAAAACCAACAAAGAAATCGGTAAAACAAATTCCGTTTTAGATCTCATAACCATTAGTTCTTTCAGCTTTTCATCTTTTGATTCATTAATTCCATCATGACTGGAGTGATCATGTAATATTATTTGCTCATTTTTATCCACAAACGTATACCCTAATTTTTCAATCTGATTATTCATCTGCTGTATTGAAACTGCTTTTTCATCAAAGGCAAGCGTAGCATTTTCGGTTGCAAAATTAACATTAATACTGTCTACGCCTTGTAACTTTGAAATCTTTTTAGTAATAATTGAGGCACAACTCGCACAGTGCATCCCCTTAATTTTTACTGTTTTGTTAATCATATTAATTACAGGTTATACCACTGTTTTCGCCAATCTTTAAAAAGCTTTAAGGTTGTTGTAAGAAATGTATCAACAGCATCAGCATTGTTTAAAATCTCAGTTCTACTAGATTTAATCTTTATTTCTTGTGTCATTTCAAGACCTTCCTCGTGATGAGCAATAAGGGCGTTAAGAAAACGCAGATCAAATTTATCATCATAGGTTCCCAAATTTGAAACTACTGGATCTTTAACTTGTTTTGTATCTCCATACCAGTCTTTTTTCCAGGTATATAGTTCAGCAATGGCCACTGGTTCATCCCGAAGAATCATTGCCGCTAGATCTTTCATCTCGGGTCGTTGTGTTTGCGTGCTAGCTTGAGTGGCAAAAAGCATAGCACCTCTATGGTGAGCAATCATGGTATTAATATACCGAAGATCAAGCGTCCGATCGGCGCGACCGAAATCCATAGCTGTTTTGTCAAACATACTTACTCTATAATCAGGCGTACTGGCATATCCAAGCATCCAACCAAGAACACCAACTATTATCATAAGAGAGATTACTAAAGAAATTGAAATTTTAGTCATATATGATTTAATTTTTATAAAACACAAAAAACCTACTGCATGTTGTAGATTTTTAGCAATTCTTTAATTGAACCTTCCTTGTCAGTCTTTAACCTTTCAGCAAGACAAGACTCAAGGTGACCCTTTAATAATTCTTTTCGGGCACTATGTAAAAGGCCGATGACGCTATCAATCTGCTGGATAATCTCAGGGCAGTACCGAGCATCATTAATCATTTCAGGAAGTTTTGCCACACTTCCGATGGCCATATTTATCACTTTGCGAGCTTTTGTATTTGGCTCACCATGTTTATGAACATGATTAAATTGTTGTTTTTTCATATACCCTATAGTATAGGGTATATGGTCTAGGTAGTCAAGAAAAAAACTTCTTTCAAAGTAAATACAAATACCTAACTATTTAAAATGATAACCGTTCTTTTAATAGCCACATATCCATACCCCCACAAAAAAGGAAGCCACAAGGGCATAACGCCAAATAAACTATTACGCACAAAGGTCTCAACGCCAGTACTTACAAATATATATTCAATACCAAACATGATAATAAATCCAAGAATAAAAATAAGAAGTTCGTTTGGTAATAACTTTATTACAAAAGCAATACTGATAATTACCAGATATATAGCTGTTAGCCAGTAATCATTAGGAATAATAACCAGAAGGGCTATCATCAATAATACCGGTAGAGTTTCTTGCAATATTAATACTGTTTCTTCATATATATACTATATAACTATTTTTTAAATTTGTTAAACTATAAAAATCAAACGTTATAACTAAAAAACGTCCAGGCGGTCGATATACACTCGTATATCTAAGGCCAAAGACGTTTTGTAGTGATCTTACATCAATTTAGGCAATTACAGGTTCTTGCTTACGATCATTAGTAAAGGAAATAATTGTTAATGCATTTGAAGTATTTGTCGGTGTACTTGAAGAAGAAGGAACACGGGGCACACTTGGTGCAGCACCTGTTTTAGGAAATGACGGGGATGATGTTGTTGTAGTTTTAACTTTCTGTTCACCTAGAACTTTCTGAATGGGTGCTTGTGAAGAAATCTCTTCTATGATGGGTACATTTGCTGGAACAACATTAGTCGGAATTAATACTGATCCGCCTCCGCCCCCTGTAGACGTTTCTTGAATTACAGGTGTAATTGAAGGACATGGATCTTCTGGAAGCACTAATCGATTAATTTGAGGGACTGCCATATTAGCTTCTATAGTAAGGACAATTATCTCTCGACAAGGAATTACCTTTGTTTCTCCAACCGGAACAATAACTGGATGAGGACTTGGACATGTAGCTGGACAAGGAGGTGTTACTGGTAAATTTTCATTAGGAATTTCTGTAACATTACCAAGTGTCGGAATATGTCCTGATGGGGATCGTTTAGGCAATGATAGAGGTAAAACTTCAGGAACTGATACAGGAGTTGGTGGGGTAACTATTTCAATTACAGGTTCAACGTTCTGAGATACAGGCAACACATTCAACACATTCTCAGACTGTGGTAAGACATTAGGTATACTTTCTTGTGTTGGTGCAGTATCTGCAGAAACAATCATTTCAGATGCAAATACTGGAGAAATAGTACTAAAACTTAAAGTAAGAATTGATAATATAATCAGTTTTTTCATAAATAATTTAATATAATGGTTAATAAAAGGCTAATTAGAGGCTAGATACGATATTCGACTTTTAGCCTAAATATAGGCAATTTTATATAGTATCACATTATTTATATTTTGTCAAGTAGCTTGCTTAATTAGCCTTGTTTTATTGACTTTTTATAGCAAATATACAAAAAAACCGCCATTTTGACGGTTTTTATATAACTCTTTAAAATAATTTCCCCTCACTTTTAGTCGTTCAGTGATCTAATGTATGATTTGCTGTATAAGAATGATATTTCTTATAACTAACCTATATAATGCTAATTTCATTATTCAAAAAATCATTCATCATTTTTAGATACCTATTTGCTCTTTCAATATCGTGAGGGCTATCAGATCTATCTTTTTCAGATTGTAGTATTTTCATGAACATCATAACGTGCAAATTATCACCTTTACGACTTTCAGAAAGCCGATCTCTCTCTTCAGCAGAAGTATCAGGGTGATTTTCATGACTATATTTTTTACGTATTTCTTCAAAAGAAGAGATTGCTTCATTAATCTTATCAATATTCTTTTGTTCTCTTGCTTCTTTTTCGTTTATTAGTTTTCCTTCTTCATTTTTATATTCAGGCGTATCAATTTTTGGATAATCGCTTGGCAGTAGAATATTAGTTTCTTTTTTGTTAACATTTTCACCTAAATTTTCATTACTCATAAAATATCTTAATTAATAATAAAATAGGCATGTATTATAAAAAAATCTTAAATTTTAGTCTATAAGATGTCATTGCTTCCTTCATATTCATTCATAATCTATATTATATCAAATTTTTTCTTAAATGTTTATACTCTTAGGACTGATAATTTTCCTTTGTTTATTTTCTTGATAAAAAAGTCAGAATCCTCATGGAATCTAACTTTTGTAGTTCATTCTCTTTGGCTTTTTAGTGATGCAATAATAAATTTACTGCAACTCTGTATAATAAAACTCAATATTAAGATTAAAATTAGACTTAAAAAACTCTTTAATATCTTTATTGTTCTGCCAATCTAAAATATTTTCACCTAGAAATAACTTAAAATATTTTTGTCTATATTCATTTACTATTTGTTCACTAACTACTGGTCCTGTTCCAAGGCTAATCTCACAATACCCATTCTGTGAATATATTCTCGTACCTTTGTTTATTTGCAATGGTGTATTAATCCATCCTTTAATATCACCGGGGCTTGGCAGTAATCCTTTTACAAAAGCTTCTGGGAGCTGTTCGGATTTTTCATAGTTAAGCTTTGGATGATAATGACCAAAAAAATCACCTTCAGTAGGCGTGCTAATATTCCTTGCTTTATTGCCAATTGCAATGGAAATAGTTTTGTCATTATGCTGAACTACTGAAATTTCAAAATTTGCACCTTTCCCTGCATGAGTTCTTAAAATTTCATCCAGGTCAGACTCAGAAAAATGGTCATTGTGAAAAAATATATTTACCTTTTGTTCAGTATAATTTCCGCTATCAGGTAAATATTTCATTAGGTCACTAATAGTCTCAATTTGAATAGGTTTTTCAAACGAACTTTCAGGTTGTTTAGAAAGCCAATTATCAAATGATTGCCTTTCTTGTTCACTTGACTCTAAGTTGTATTTCTTTTCAATTATTTTAATAATATCAGAAGATTCCTCAAATGCAGGCACATTAACCTTTTCTCCTCTAGAATGTATTGATTCTTGATGCATATATTTTATTACAAATCTAAATTGTTGATTGATAGTTTATTTTGTAGTTTCAAGAGATCTATTGTTTCTTAAAGAGTTAATATTCTTGAACCTGATCGTTTTATCCTTCAATAAAAACTTTGTTGTTTGGAATACTTGGATAACGAACTCCTATAATAGTAAATTCTTCAAATACTTCGACTATTTGATCTGAGGTGCCACTTGGTATAGCAATGTAATCCCCTTCTTCAAGCGTTAATAATTCATCACCTATTCGAAATCTTGCCTTGCCAGCAAGCACAACCATATACTCTTTTCCTTCTGGATGATAGTGTAGCTTGTCGTCTGTATCTCCAACTGGAAATGTTTTATAGTAAATCTCGATATTCTCATCTTTAAATTCTGGATCTTTCATGAATTGACCAACAAGCCATCCTCGCTTCTCTGTCATCTGAGTTTTAATTTTTCCGATTTTGAATGGTGGCATGTGTCTTATTTATTAAGAAAGATATTTCCTTTCTCAAGTAACTCTGAGTAATTAATCTTTGAAAAATCATTAGCGTCAACTTCAACCATCTCTCCTATTTTTAACGCCTTCATAGACTCACTATCAATCTTTCCCATAAGAACCTTATCATGTCCTGGATGCCGTTCACCACTTTCTGCCCGAACCTTGACTCTCTCAGAGAGTACTTCAAATGAAGCAACACAATGATACTCTAACACTTCCGCTGAATATGAAGAGATTAACTTATTAAGAGAAGCTTTTGCATTAGATTTAAAGTTTGCCTCAATAATTACTGGCTTTCCGACTTGTAACTCTTTCTCTAGAATTAGATATAATAAATTTATTGAAGCCACACTTAATTTAAGCGACCATTCCTTATCACTCCATCCAAGCGTATTAAACAGCTCCTCTTTGATATCATCTTTAGAAAAAGAAGGAATTTTAAGATGCTTGGAAAGATATTTAGCTAAAGTTGTTTTTCCTGACCCGGAAAAACCAGAAATAATGATAAATTTATTCCTTTTCATAAAAAATAATGGTACAAGCAACTTCGTTCACCAGAACACACTCAACTTAGCTGGCCACTTCGAGCTAGAACCGTAATCGGTCAAGCCCTGTAAGGTTTTTCTTAGTCCTTTTATCTTATCATAACGACGCTCCCTGAGCACTACCGAAAAGTTACAATAGTGACACAGGATCAGTCTATAAAGTTACAGGCCAATGTAACCTTTTCCCTAATTCCCTTTATTTCACTAGGCCTATTTGCTTTTGAACCTTATAGCTATTTCCGTGTTTCAATAGTCCCTTATAAGCGTTAACTGTTTCGGGCCGAGGATATCCTTTCATCTTTTTAATAATTTTTCGCTTTGAAGCCGATCTGATTTGCCGATAATTCGGAAAATGCCTCCAACCCAAAAAATCAACTCCCGAGGCGTAAGTTTTAATACAAACCTTATACTCATGTAAACGCAAATATAATTTAGTATTTAGAAACTTTTCAAATTCTATAAGCGTTTTTTGTAAATATGCTTTATCATCAGAAAAGACAGTGAAATCGTCCGCATAGCGAATATAATATTTTATCCGCAATTCTTGCTTTACATACCTGTCAAACTCGTTCATATAGACGTTTACCAAAAGCTGCGAGGTTAGATTTCCCAAAGGCAGACCGATGCCCGTCTGCCCGGAATTGAAACTAACGAGCACTTTTTTAACAAGCAAAATTATTTCAGGGTCTTCTATGTGACGTTCTAGTATAGTAAGCAACTTGTCGTGATTGACGCTGGCAAAAAATTTCTTAATATCGCATTTCAAGATATAACAAGTCCTTGTATTATTTTTTGATACTTTCCTTGCAAAATATCTGAAACGGTCAATCGCCCGATGTGTCCCCTTGTCTTCACGACATGAGTAGGAATCGTAGATAAATTGTTGTTCAAAATATGGATATAATTCTTTATAGATTAAATGGTGCAATACCCGATCTCGTACGCTTGCCTTATGGATATTTCTTGGCTTCGGATCAGAAACGTTAAAGGCTGAATATGAACCATGAATATATGTTCTATCCTTGAGTGTTCGGTGTAAACCTGCTATGTTATCAGCAAGGTGAGCCTGGAACAGGATGACATCTTTTTTATTTCTTTTGCCGCGCAAAAACCGCTCCCACGTTGTGAGCAAATTATCAATCGAGATAATATTTTCATATTTATGTCCCAACATACAACTAATTTCGCCCCCCCCACTACAATCCCCAACTGTACTGCTTCGCGCCAAGGAAGTCTACTATTCCTGGCACGAATATTTGGTGCATATAAAACGTCTTGACCGTTATACGATCGGCGGACGAATTGACGAGATATTTCTTTCCTTATTGGAATTAATTTTTCAATCAAGTTTTGCATTTGATAAATTCGAAAAACTGTCGCTCGTAACACATGCTATCGGGAAATGCGACTTATTAAAATTCTTTTTGCAGCTTGGTTGGGAGCAAAAAACTATTCCTCACAAACTATATGGCGAGCTGACCTTGAGGCTCGACGAAGTTGGTCGCATGCTTGGCGGCTGGAAGAAAAGCCTGGTAGAAAAAACTCCCACTAAAAGATAATGGGAGAAAATCAAATAAGTGGCAGAAGCAGACCAAGCAGTTGTTGGAATTCCACTGATTCTCGAAGTTACCGAGGTTGAACTTCCAGTCACCGTCCGAGTTGCGATTCACGTTCGGTACCCTGTGGTTACCGTCAGCGCAATGTACGACGCACCGTCTATATCACTGGAAATAGCACCGGCCGTTTCCTGTATTGCAGTAGGAGTCTTGACTCCTGAGCGCGTCGCACCGACTGATTTGATTTTTACATACACAATCGCTCTCGCTCCCAAGACATATCCGAGGAGCAACTCGCCTTTTTTGTATACGAGAGTTTGACCGACAGAGCCCTAGCCATGCCTGACATCTACTATCCATTTTCATTATAAAATGATATTTCACTTATTCGCAAGGATAAAAAAATGAACCCTTGGCAAATACTTGATGTATTCGCACAAAGGTTCAAAAGTTTTAAGAGCAGTAAACTTGCAAAGTATCTCAGTGACTGAGAACTTAACAGTCGCAGAAGCAGACCAAGCAGTCGACGGAACCCCACTGAAACCCGAAGTAACCGAGGTCGAACCTCCAGACACCGCCCGAGCCGCGACCCACGAGCGGTACCCCGTGGCCACCGTCAGCGTCTTTCCAGAGATTTTCCTTTTCATCAAAGGAAACTGTCCATTTGCCGATTGGGAATTTTTCTTTATCTACATCACGCAGCAAAGAAATGCCCTGAGCACCCACGAAAATTGCGTTCTGTTTCTTTAAGAATGTCATGCAATCTTCTGATGATACGTTTTGCAGTATTGGAAATATTTTTACAGTATAAGTTTTGCCCGGTATAAGCTTATTACTTACTTTGGCAAAGTTCTTGTCAGTAATGTCGCTGTTGTAAAAATAGAATTCCTTTTTATACTTTTTGCCGAAAGCTTTGAGCTGTTCTTCGTGATTATAATCACTAGGAACTGTAAACTTGAACTCTGTCATAGCTCCACCAAAGCGTCTGTCTATTACAGGGAAATCCTGTTTTAGAACATTTTTTACGTTGAACTTTTTTTGTTCTTCATTAGCTTTGAGGCAGGCTTCCAGATTTAAAATTGTAAGCTCGTCGCCTTTTGATGCGGCTGCGTTAATTTTAGCAACCAAGTCTGTATGTAGGCCGAAAACACGTTTCGGATCTACGCCGATGTTATTATCCATCAGTTATTCTCCTTGTTAAAGAATTCCTAGATTCTGCTAGGGCAGGTATAAGAATAATCTTATGGATAATATTATATCATATATCTATAACTTTGTCAATATATCCTTAAAAATGGCTTATTTATTAAGAATAACCTAGATAATCTGAGAATATATGCGATATTATGCAACCAACCAACTACCACTTCCCTATTATTTCCTTTTGCTCACTAATAGTTGAAAGAGTCGGATTGGTTTTTCCGTTTTCAATATTACTAATAAAAGATCGGTCGACCCCTAACTTTTTAGCAACTTCTTCCTGAGTAATATTTGTCTTTACTCTGATTTTTTTTAAATTTTTTCCTAATTTCTTTGAATCATCTTTCATAACAATATTATATCATAATTATATCATAGTTTGTTGTATTATAATACAACAAAACACCCTCTAATTTAAGGATGTTTTGCTAAGCGTCCCGGGCGCCCGAGATGGGTACGCACCTCGTGCTAGCTCAAGTTGGCTGCGGGACCAGGATTCGAACCTAGATAGCCAGGACCAGAACCTGGAGTCCTACCGTTAGACGATCCCGCACTAATAAAGTTATAAGGTTAAAAGTTATAAAGTTTATAAAGCTAGGAAGTTTTCTTTATAAACATAATTACTTTACACCTTATAAACATTTAACTCAGTAAATTACCCCACTACTTTCCCACCAAACGTCTTGAGTAAATTATCAATCGCTGACGAATCAATACCAGCCGCTTCAACCGCTGCACTGGCTATTGTTGCTGGCTCTACGTCCAAGACATCTGATTTCATAGTATCTATGATAATTGCCTCTGGGTCAAGGACTGGGATAATACTCACAGATTGCCCTGAGATATCCTTAAGCAAACCTTCAACAAGGCCCTTAATAGCTGGGTCATTTAAACGATCATGATGAATCTTGTATTTAAAAGCCAATCTGATGGTATTATTCTCACCGGCAGTTGGGTTACACGATTTAATGACAAAAGCCAAAGAATGATTATGCTGTCTAATCCGAATTAATAGTTCCTGCCAAACATCATTCAAGGCGGCTTGGGTAAACATTAGTTGCTTATTTTCGGACGAACTTTGCCCAGACGATACATTTTGATTATTCAGAGTATTTCCTGCGGGTGCTGAACCTTTGGTACTTGGACGCACAGTCGAAGGTGTTGAGTACTGACTTTTTGGTTCACCTGTTGGTCCAAAACAAATATCAACAATCGCTAGTTCTAAAGGTAGTTGCGAAATCGGAGCGTCTTTTATCTCCCTACCCGCCACACTAAACCGTTCAATAATTGTTGAAATATCAACCAACTCAAATTTTGCAGTTACATCAGTCAATCTACTTTCAATACTATCACCAAACTCCAAACCAGTTTTTATACCCGACGTAGGATTAATTTTTGCAAGCAGTGCCTGCCGAGCCATTTCCACAACATCTTGGGAAAATATTTTCAAATCAACGCCGTCATCAACTAATTGATTTACATAACCAACTGCCCCCGAAGCATCTTTAATCATCAAAAATTCTAAAAAAGTAATCGCTTCTTTGAGCAAACTACGAGGAATAACTAACTCAGCTTCAGCCAAGGTAATCATTGTTCCTTTGAGTGAATTACTCTCCCCTCCCAAGGAAATAATTTGCCCAAACAAACTCTCAGCATCACGCATATGTCCACCAGAATGTCTGGCCACAGCTTCAATCACTGCTGGTTCAATATTAATATCTTCACTGGTCGCAATTCGTGTTAATTTTTTGACAATCTCGGCATAACCAATCTTTTTAAAATCAAAGCGCTGACAACGAGAGATAATCGTTAATGGCAATTTATGAGCTTCCGTAGTGCAGAGGATAAACATCACGTGTACAGGAGGTTCTTCCATTATTTTTAATAAAGCATTAAAAGCAGCTGTTGAAAGCATGTGTGCTTCATCAATAATAAATACCTTATATTTTGAGCGAGATGGGGCAATACGAGCTGCAGCGATAATTGAATCACGAACATTATCAACGCCAGTGTGGCTCGCAGCATCAATTTCAGAAATATCTAAGGAATTTCCCTGAGTAATTTCAAGACAACTTGGGCAAGCATTACACGGATCAGCACTTCCCTTTTTACGTTTTTGACAATTAACAGATTTAGCTAAAAGCCTCGCCATGGTCGTTTTGCCAATAGCTCGTGGACCACAAAAAAGATAGGCATGAGCCAATCGGTCAGCAGTTATTTCAAAAGACAGAGTCATTTTAATTGACTCTTGTCCGGCAACTTCAGCAAAGGTTTGTGGACGATATTTTCTATAGAGAGTAGGCATAGATTGGAGGTAATAACCTGTATATTTTAGCCTGGACAAGGATATAAATCAAGGCTATAAAAACAGTCATCCCGGCGCCGTATACTACGGAAATCCGGGATAACAATAAAGGGATTACTAATAGATGACCAGGTCAACGTCAGAGTTTATATAGACCAGATCCCCGACCAAGTCGGGGATGACATACAGCTTTTTCTAACTCTTCTTAAAAACATGTTCAACAGCAGCCCATCTTGATTCACCAGTTTTTGGAACTAGAACGACAGCTTCATCACCATTCTCGCCTTTGAAATAGGTAACACTGGCACCAAGAATTCTAAAACGACGATTACCTGCTGATACTGTCCATTCACCAGTAGCAGACTGCTCCAGAACACCAGACAAACGTAATCGATCAATTGGAGCAATCTGTTTATAAATCATTGTGCCTTGATCAGTAATTGATAATTTTAACAAATCACCTTCAACAAGTTTTGATTTTGAGGCATAGTTAATTGGCACAATATATTGTTTGCCATCAGCACCTACCATTCTCTCGCCATCAAAAACACCTTCAATGACTTTATCAATATGTGGGGCAACATGATCTGTATCAGTTTGATAAGGCATAAAATGATCCATACCTCCAAGCCCTGACAAAAAATCACCTAAGGCGTCGCTTGATTGGCGAAGGTTTGAAGCCAAGGAACGCAAGGCCATTAATTTTTGTTTTGAGATTACTACTCCTTGTTCACTATTACTTGAACCCTCTTCTTGATTTTGATTTTCCATATTTTGTTTTATATAAAAGACAAATATTATTTTTGTACTTTTGTTTTATAAATAATTAATTAATATATTATTATCAATCTAACTAGCTGTGATTTTACTTCTTTCTAAAATTTCTGCTTCAACTTTATCACGATGTTGACCATACTTCATTCGACTTAAATGCTTTAGTTTACCAGGCATATCATCTCTCTTTTCTGTGGTCGACTGTAACGTCTACATTGAAAACGGGCGACTGGTAGCATGGTCTAGTAATAGCTTAACATACGCAGTATATTTTTCAACATTAATTAGGTCATATTCGTTAAAAACTGGGGAAAACTCCTTTTTCAGGAACTCAGCATCCTCTGAACCAACTTTGAAAGTGATTATGGTCCCAACGTTTCCAAAGACTGCTTCTTTGATTGAGGAGTCACCTTTGTTTGTTAATTGACCAATATACTGGTGAGCGACAATTAAACCAAGGCCATACTTACGAGCTTCGGAAAGAATCTGCGAGATAGAATTAGTAGTGAAATTTTGAAACTCGTCAATATACAAATAGAAATCTTTACGCTCAGATGAAGCCAAATCTGCACGCGACAAGGCAGCCATTAATATTTTTCCGACAATAATCATGCCCAGTAAATAGGCATTTAACTCACCAACAATTCCCTTTGGCAATTTAACCAACAATATTTTCTGTGAATCCATAATATCTCGCAAATTAAAGGAACTATTTTGCTGACCAATAATTGGTCGCATCATATCATTGGAAATAAATGAGGTTAGTTTTGAGGTTACATAGGGCACAACGTTGGCCAAAGCAGCGTCCCCTCCCGCCTTCTCCGCTTCTTTTCGCCAAAAATCAACAACCGTTGAATCATTACAACGTGATAATTTTAAATTACGAAACTCCGCATCAGCTAAGACTTTTGGAATTTCCATTAAGGTTGAACCAGAGCTTGGATCACTCATAATTAACAACATGGCATTACGCATATACTGTTCAAAAATTGGACCACCAGTTGCTTTCAAATCATACAATTTATCAAAAATACCAATCATTTCGTTGATAACAAAAGTTTTTTGTTCAGGATAGCGTGGATCAAATTCCAATAGGTTAATAGACAACGGTCGTTCAATATCCGCTGGTGCAAAAATAACTACATCATCAGCTCGCTCAGGCGGAACACGTAGCAAAACTTCATCAATCAAATCTCCGTGAGGATCAATCATACAAATTCCATGTCCTGCTAATACATCCTGAATCGCCATATTAGCCAGTAAGAAAGATTTTCCAACACCAGATTTACCAATAATATATGTATGACGTAAACGATCAGCTGATTTTATTTTTACTTCATGCGAAACACCGCGAAAAGTATTGGTTCCCAATAATAATCCTTCAGTTGGCAAATTAACAGGGGCAGCTGCTTGTTTGGCGGTTAACCATAGTATATTTGGCGTCTCAGCATTTTTTAAGGGCAAGTGGTATAAGCTCGCCATTTCCTCAGTGTTTAAAATAAAACAGTTATGCTCTTTGAATCGTCTAAAAATAAAATCCCTAATAATATTTGTGCTATTTTTCTGCAAAGAGACTTGTAAACTATTGCCATATTCATAATAATTATACTGACTAAAACTAGCAGACAATTCATTAATCATTGCCCGAGCCCGAGTTTCCGTTGGTGCACTGGCAATTAATCGCAAATTTACATCAAGTCCTGCTTTAGAATTTTTTTCTTCAATGCCTTTAAGCGCCTCTTCTTCTTTGGCGCTTAATTTTTTTACAATTTTATTATCAACTGGCGAAGGGGATTTCAAGGTTTTTCCAATGTCTGAAGCCATGCTCATAGCTTCTTTAGCAAAACCAGAACCAAGAGCTTCGGACAATGAGCCAGTTTCTTGAGCTTTATGAGCCACCTGACGAGCACGGCTGTGCCAATCCCCTCTGGCACTACGAACAATATACTGGACAGACAAACCTTCTTGATCACCAACTTTTGACATGGCATTAATAATTGAATTAAGAGGATCAGCATCATCTTTCTGATAGGTTTTTAAGGGTAGGATATTTTCGGATTTTGTGTGGGCAGTGGCAGCCACAATAACACTATTTGGTCGAAATATATTATAATCACGAACTTCCTCAATAACAGCATCAGGATAAATAGCATTTAATTGATGTTCAAGATAATTTCTATGCTCACGAGGGGCTACCACATAGAAAGCAATCACTTTATTATGAGCCACAATTTCAAAACCAAAATGATCATTACGACCTCGTAACCAATGACTTACACCTCGCTGGGCTTTTAGACCACCGATAGCAGTGAATAGACCCTCACCTTTTGCGATTTCTTCTCGGAGTTGTTGCACCGACATTGCTTGACTATTATCTTCTGGTCGTTCTTTTGGTAATTTTACTAAATAGACAATATGATCAGACACTGAGCGAACGGTAAGGGCACGGCGCAAGACATAGAGAGCAACAATTAATAAAAGCCTTCCCCCACCAAAAACAATCTAAACCCGCTCTAGGCTCGGCTCGCCAAAAGTTGCTTCAAATGGAATTGTTGATTGGGTGTTTAATTGTTCTTGTCCAAAATCCATAGACTAGTCATGATTATGTAGTTTGAGCAAACGATCAGCCTTTATTTTAGCTTCTTGCTCAAGAAAAAATTTGCTGACCCCGGGAATTAATTTTAACCAACCGGTAATAACTTCAATTATTTTTTTTAACTTAACTGTGGCTGATGATAATAAAGAATTAATTTCTTTAGCAGTTTGCTCACCAGTCACCCGAAACTTTACTTTATCAGCTTCAGGTAGCTTAAAATAAATCTCTGAGAGATCTTCTTCCAAGATACGTTCAATATCAGCCAGGCGTTGAGCTTCGACTGGATTGGTGGTTGAACTAACTGACTGCGTACCTATGTTTGTTGGCAAAACTGCCTTCTCGGCCGATTCTGTGGCCTCTGAGCCAGCTTTATTGGCCTGAACTTCAGGCGAGGCGACACGTTCAAGATCAGTCCCTTCTGTAGTTGGAGCTTTGGATTGTTCGGGCTTAATTACTATCTGTTCAGCCATAGAAATATACTTCTTATTCTATAAGAATTATTACTTACATTATACAAAAAATTGCCCTTAAGAGCAATTGCAAAATCAGGAACAAAAATTATAAAATTAAAAACTACAAAACTATAATGAAAACTAGATTTTCCTAATCTTCACCCCATCAGGATGATCTTCAATACTATAGCCTAATTTCTGAATTTTGGTTCGCAAAACATCAGAAGTTGCCCAGTCTTGATCAAGACGAGCTCGTTCTCGCTCAGCGGCTAATTCACGAATTTCAGAAGGAATCTCTTCTGCTAGATTATTGGTTCTAATTAAATCCAAACCAAGAACAGTATCAAACGATTGAATAGTCCCCAGTTTAATTTCGGAATTAAGATCTGACTTAAGTAAGCCCTGCAAAATAGCTACCGCTTGCGGCATATTAAGGTCATCATTAACTGCAGTAGTAAATTGCTCGGAAAATGATGAGTCAATCTCCCCTATCTGAGCGCCTAAATTCTCTATAGATCGTCTTACATTACTTAAAGCAGTGGCAGCTTGTCCAAGCATTTCCGGTTTATACGTCATTGGTTTGCGATAGTGTGTTAGCAAACAGGCATAACGAAAAGCTAATGGTTCAACTTTTTCTTCTTCCGTCACTTTTTCTAATAGCAATATATTGCCCTCACTTTTGGCCATTTTCTCAGAGTCACTGATATTTAATAAAGCACCATGTAGCCAATAATTGAAAAACTTTTGATTCGTGGCTGCTTCAGATTGAGCAATTTCATTAGTATGATGGATATTTATATGATCAATACCTCCACAATGAATATCAAGATGATCTTTTAGAAAATGCAGACTCATTGCCGAGCATTCAATATGCCAACCGGGGAAACCTTTTCCCCATGGTGATTCCCATTCCATTTGTCGTTTCTGATCTTTTGGAGAAAACTTCCACAAGGCAAAATCAGTAGCATTTTTTTTCTCATCATTTTTTTCAACCCGAGCACCTTCTTTAAGTTCATCTAAGTTAAGATGACTTAATTTATTATAATCAGCAAATTTTGAAGTATCATAATATACACCGTCAGAAGTTTGATAGGTATAGCCTTTTTCTTGTAAGATTGTAATCAAATCAATTTGTTCAGAAATATAGTCAGTAGCTTTGCACCAAACAGCCGGTTCAATAATATTAAGGGCTATTAAATCTTTTTTGAATTGAGCCAAATAAAAATCAGCAATTTCCCAAGCTGTTTTGCCTTCCCTAGCCGCTCCTTTCTCCATTTTATCTTCTCCCATATCTTGATCACCAACTAAATGTCCAACATCAGTAACATTCATGATATGCTCAACTTGGAAATTATTATAGAGCAAAGTTCTTTTTAAAAAATCTTCAAATATATACGTCCGCAGATTGCCAATATGAGCATAGTGGTACACTGTCGGACCACAGGTATATAACCCAACCGGTGAGGCGATTGATTTGAATTCTTCTTTACTTCGACTGAGTGTATTATAGAGAAACAAAGACATGAGATCTAACATCCTAGTTGATTAACTGGATGAGTTTATGTAAATAAATATAAGAAAATAATCGCTACTCGCTAACAACGCGCCAGCTATCATTATAAAGATTACCAGCCACGATATGTAATGCTCCATTGTGAACTACTATACCAGTAGCATGTCTAGCTCCAGGATATTGTTCTTTATGCCAAGTAATTCCATCACTACTAGAATACAGCCCTTCTTGATTTACTGAAGAATATCCTCCCATCAAATACCACATTTTATTGTCAAAGACTACACCATTAGGATAAATTGATCTCATTGCACTAGGTAATGTAGCAATAAGCGTCCAATTAGCTCCATCATCAATACTTTTATATACAGTCTGATTATAATTATCAGTTCCACCAGAATAATACCTACCACCGCCCATCATATACAAATCACCATTAAATGAGTACATAACGCCAGCAGAAAAATTTGCAATCGGTAGATCTCCTGTTTTTTCAAATTGATCAGTTATCTCATTATATCGAAGAATATCTGTATGCATGGTTGGGGTTAATCCAAAATCAGATTGGCCACCAGCAATATAAAAAGATCCTTCATGAATTGTCCAAGCATATAAACCTCTTGTACCAGCGGCACTACCCCAATCTGCTGTACGCTGTGTCCATCCACCAGCAGTTGTGTATGTCCACACATCTTTGCTCAAAGTGTCAGCATCACCTCCAAACATCCACATTTTTGAATCTTTTACACCCATAGCTACATGATGACGGACTGACCAAGATGCATTTGCATTTTGTGTCCACGTAATACCATCAGCACTTTGCCAATCAGTATCTGTACTACCTGATCCAGGAAAAATTCCAGTATTCCAACCACCTAGTAAGCGTAGATTACCCTCAAATGATAGAAGAGAGACTCCATCCATAGCCGGAAACTCTGTATTACTATCTAATAATTCTAAACTATAAGGGGTTACATATGGGCTATACGATTGAAGATCAATGTCGTAATAATTAGAAATATTATTACTAATTGCCTGTACTTGAGCTTCCGTTAATCCGCCGGTATAGTAAATTTGTTCTGCAAGTTTAGTAGCTACACTCAACGATGGGTCTTCTGAAACTAGCCTATTAAAACTAATGGGGTTATTATTCCCAAGATCATACCAGCCAACAATTTCGCCATTTATGGAAAGTGAGGCCCACTTGCTATCAACTCTTCGGATATGTGCAAGTAACCAAGAATTCTTGGGTATAGTGTATGTAATAAAATCATTAGCAGCTGCGCGACCATGAGAAACTGTTGTGGCATCGTAATAAAGCAAATCAGCCCAAGTACCTCCATTATTACCACCAAGTAGAAAACCACTATTTATATTATTTAGATTGAATACACCAAAGATATCATAGGTTGTTCCGAGAGTCTGGCTTGTGAACGACATATCCTTACCTGCTGCATTTAACAAAGTAGGTTTACTATTAACCTGATTTAATTCAACCAGTAATTGACTACCATTAGTTGTTTGAACAGCGTTCACACCGTTATTACTTTGATCATACCAGGTACGAACAGCTCCTGACCCACCTCCCACGAATGTAGAGAAAGCACTTGTGTCATAATCTCCAGCGTTAAATCCAATATCTGACAATCCATTATCAGACGATCGACGAATTTGTGTGGCTGGACCAAGATAGTCACTTCTTAATTTTCTATTTGAATATGCGAGTAAAGGAGAAACAACTAAATCAGCCAAATAATTTGATATAACTAGAGCTTTATTAGCAGCAAGGTTAGTTGCCGGAACAAAATTTGTCATTGCATTCCCCGCTTGATCAGCTATTGTTCCCGCAATTGATGAAACTGTTAAATCAGCCGAACTATCAGTGAATTGCACAGTGTAATTACAAGTCCCAGTACTTGAATTTGTTGCCGTAAAAGTACAGCTAGAATC
This sequence comes from Candidatus Falkowbacteria bacterium, assembly GCA_016699775.1. Lineage (NCBI taxonomy): Bacteria > Bacillati > Minisyncoccota > Patescibacteriia (SeqCode) > Patescibacteriales (SeqCode) > Patescibacteriaceae (SeqCode) > Patescibacterium (SeqCode) > Patescibacterium danicum (SeqCode). The sequence continues at coordinate 629,368 of CP065010.1, forward strand.
AACATCACCAGTCTCCAAAGTTACCGTTATACTTCCGGTTGAAGTTATAGCCTCAGAAAATGTTACATCAATATCTATAACTTCATTATCGCCATAGGTACCATTAGTTTTATCAGAAGTAATGTTAGTTATAGTTGGCGCAGTTGTATCAATCACAAATGAAGAAATTGTGATTATATTTGAAATATTGCTTGCAGAATCAGTAACCTTTAAAGTACAGGTATTATATGTTCCATCAGCTAGTGCTGAAAATACAATAATATTCAAACCAACCGTCGCTAGAACAGTTACACTTGTACAACTTCCTGTGTAAGTGATCGTTCCGGCTTCATCAGATGTAAAAACATACGAAGGGGTATTGTCACTACCCGGAGTTACAACTGGCGTCACTTCGGAAATAATTGGGGCAGTTGAGTCAATAACTACTGTCGGCGTGCTTCCTCCGCTACGGAGAACAATAGTATTAATTCTAAATGCGGGAATAGTAAGTATATTTGATTGAAGACCCTTGGCATCAATAACTTTCACTGTACAACCAGAATATAGACCATCAGATAATGAATTTAATGTAATAGTATTTACACCAACAATTACTAGAGTGGTTGAGCTTGAACAGCTACCTCCATAAATAATTGATCCTGCACTATCAGTTGAAAAAGTATAATTAGGAGTTTTATCAGCAGTTTGGACTGGGATGGCCGTAACTTCAGAGATGACTGGAGCCTTTAATACTTCTTTTGGTACTACCTCGGAAAGATCGACAATCTTTTTAAAAGTTACAGGATCTACTTTACCAGTTTGCTTTATTTTTTGTGAAGATTGAAAAGCAATCACTGCCTTTTTTGTTATTTCTCCAAAATATCCAGTTAATGTTGGATACGTAAAGAATCCCTTATTCTTTAGAAATAATTGCAAACTTTTTACATCTTCACCTCGAAGACCAATATATAATTCTCTTTCTAAAGCTTTGACTTTAGTAGAACTAGGTGGCTTGACCTCAGAAGTATTTACATTACTTGTTGGCTTACTAATCGAGTTAAGTACTTTGAGAGTTTTCGGTCCTACTCGTCCGTAACCACTATCTTCTAAGCTATTCGTTACAATCTTTTTGCTAACTTGAAATTTTTTTACTGCCTCCTTGGTCACCAAGCCAAAATATCCTGTAATTGAGTCATGATTAAAAAAATCAGCCTCTTTTAAGGTTTGTTGAAGAGCCGAAACATCAGCTCCAAAATCACCATAGGAAAGCTCCCTATTAAAAGTATAAGCAGAAGCGTTGCTCAAAGATGGACTAAATATAATAAATAATAAGACTAGAAGTAGAATTTTTTTGCTCATAATATAGCTATAATAATAGCATATTCTCATTAAACAACCAAGTTTCTGGTATTTCAAATATACACTTAAAAAAGTATCTTCAAAATAACCAATTTCTTGATGTTTAATTCAAGCAAAAGAAGTGGTTGACGCTAGAATAAATTTGCTGACCTTCTAACCTAAAACCAAAAGAAGAATATATTCTTCCAGATAATGGAGCCACCCATCGGGATCGAACCGATGACCCACGGTTTACAAAACCGTTGCTCTACCAGCTGAGCTAGGGTGGCGAATTGCACAATACACTTGACTATATACCATTTTAGATAATCAATCAAGTATAATTATTAATGAAAGCAGTTGACAGATACTCAAAAAACATCTATAGTGATGCTTTGCTCATTATTATTCTAAAATCAAAAAATTAACCTTCCATGGAGAAAAAAAACAATGAAATAGGCAAGATCGCAAAAAGTCACAAAAAAATATCCATGTTGCAAGAAATAACTGGAAACTTTGGGGTTTGCCTTCCTTTCGGTTTGAGTGTACTCTTCCCGATAATATATACCTGGCTTAATTTGAAAATGACGTATGTAATACAAATTGGACTTGGCATTTTTGTAACCTGGTTTTTCGTTTATTTTCTTCATCTAGGGATTACCACCTATCAAACCATAAAAGAGGATAAATGGATAATAAAGATTATGAGCATTATCCAACCAATATATCTTTCTTTAGGAGCGATAAATGTCCTGCTATATACTTATTACAATCACAGCAAAAATTTAGATTTTCTTGAATTGCAGAATGTCATTAAGATGTCATTTCTGCTGGTGATGGGCATAATTGCATTTAGTTCAAAACTTCTCTTCAATTTCAGAAAGAACTGAAAGCATGTACTCCCAAAAAGAGTTTCCCCACTGAGTTATGACACATTAGTGGGGATTTTTATTTTTTATGGCTGGAATAATAGTCTAGAAAAGTATTATAATAATAATCAGTAGAATTAATTGACAAATACATTTTTTATGATTACTGTAGTTTTTAGAACATTCAAAATTTCAATCTAAACAATTTAAACGGAGGTTTATAATGAAACACTTTCTTCGCTTTCCAATAACTACCACCTTTCTCTTTGTGGCTAGTTACCTTGTAGGGGGATCCTACGTTATAAAAATCATACTCAGAAATTCTAGTAACTCTGGGAATGATGTCTCAAACGGCTTGGTAGCGGTGGCCTGTCTGATTATTTCACTCTTTTTTTATTACATCATAATAACATCAGCAAAAGAACCTCCGCTCTACCAAAAACTTTCAATATATATTTACTCTATAAGCAGCTTTTTAGTTCCGTTGCTATATCTGTTACTAATTCTAAATAATCCAATCACAGCTAATGATTGGGTTGATATAGCATTACTAGCATTACTAATATTTCATTCTACGGCAGTTGGAGCATTTTTGATTGAATTTATTATTAATGATAAAAAATATAAATCACAAAATTTCGAATCCAGAATACATTCATGATGTTAGAATGTAAAAAATTAAAAAAAGCCAGCTAATTTCTTGTCTAACAACTTAAATTTAAATAGCGACTCCTAGAAGCCGCTATTATTTTTTTTGAAAATTTTTTCTTATTCCGAATCTTCCAGCATTCTCGAATGTAGTTTGTATACATCATCTGATATATACTCAAGAATTTTTATATTCTCCGGGTATTGGATGAATAATCCAAACTTTAATTGCCTTTTTTCATTATCAATTAAATCAATAACTGGTGAAATTGAAGAAGAATGTGACTGTCTTCCGATCAAAGAGTTTAGTAGCATAACTCTTTCTGTAGCTATTCTACTAACAAACAGCAAAAAATTTTCTTGTTCAAATTTAAAGTTCTCATCCTTATTACTTCTGAATATGCGATCAGATTCTTCAAAGGAAGATTCAAGATCACGTGACTTTAGAAGAATCATTTTTCCAAGATTTACTTGCCAAGTTAGACCATTATCACTAATCCCTAGTTCATCCGGCAAGAAATAAAATTTAACTGACATGGCTTCATTGTTTTGGTTTATAATATGTAAAATTGTGGTGAAGTGCGTGACTCAATTTTACCAGTTTCCAGATTCCTAAAAAGAAATTTAATCTCGTGTAACTCCAAGATATTTATTTCTTGCGGATATTCTTTTTGCAGTTGTTGTTTTAGTTTTTGGATATTTTCATCAGATATCTTATCACTTTCACAATAACAGCTAAAGATATCTTGAGAAAATAAAAAGTTATTAGCCTTATTATCTTCATAAAGACTAATAGCTTCTGAAAAAGCCTCCTCCTGATTTTGTGCTTTTAAAAGTTGTCTCTCATTTGGATAAGGCTTCCAGGACAAAACGTCATTACAAACTAACTTGATAGAAACATAGTAGTATCCCATGACATTGTTATTTGATTTGGTTTGAAATTATGTTGATTTTAAAGTTCAAAGTAGAGATTAATGTAAAATTTTTACTTTAATCGATACCTTTTAAAGAAAAGTTTTTTCTTTAATTGTGCATCCAGCAGGATTCGAACCTGCGACCATCGCCTTAAAAGGGCGCTGCTCTACCAACTGAGCTATGGATGCGAAAATAAATTATACTCTATAATACAGAATTATATATTTGTTAGCAAGCCCAACCTCTTATATAATACTGCCTTCTACCTGTCTATAGACTGCGACAGTAAAAGCGGACATATATACAAAGTGGCAATTAATCAAAGGTGCTTATAAGAAAATCGCCACCAAGGCAAAAAGCACTTCTGCATCATACTGAAATCCCTTGAAAAAATCAAGGGATTAAGAAAAGGCCTATTTTTTGATAATCGCAAGAGAAATAACTATTCGCAAAGCAATTAGATTGAAGTAATAACAAAGCGGACCAAGGCGTATGAAGTAAAGATAACAACTAGTCCCAGTATTGCCCAAACAATAATATCACGGCCTTTTTTTATTTTCTCGCTACTACCCGCTGCCAACATCCAGGTAAACCCTCCATAGATAACCATTAGCAAAGCTAAAGAGCCAATAACACCTAATACAGCGCTAATGATCTTTCCAATAAGCGTTGGAACATCACTGCTACCAATAGGGTTGGTGAGGGAGACGGTTTTAGCTGAATTTGGGTCATTACCACCAGGTGGATTTCCGCCCGGAATATCACTGTCCGGTAGAGCAAAAGTTAGTCCTGGAAGCATTAATAAAATGAATAGGCAGACTCCTAATATTATTTTAATTCTCTTTATTTCCATATATTTATTTTATACTTCTATTATATCAAAAAATATACAAAGAAAAAAGCGCCGGCAAGATTTCTACCAGGCGCTTATTATTCAACTCAATATTTATTATTCTATCCATGCCCTGATGCTTATATCATCCTCGGCAACTACAACCGCTTTTCCTCCCCATTTAAAATAGTGGGAATTAATTCCGGCCGTTTTACCTATCATATCTTCTTTAGTTGGCTGGTAGTCATAGGTGGTTCTTTCTACCACTGAAAAATCACCAGAGCTTTCAAAAATAATTTTCGATTCATCCGGAAACGAAAGTAGGGTTTTTCTTTCACCTTTTTTTAGATGGAAAACCTTTTCTTTTTTTGTATCAGAGTACTGATTGTTTTCTTGCTTATCAGACTCATTACTTTCTTCCTTCTTTTCATTAGCATGCTTGAAAAGAAAATTTTGAATATCTTTGTACAGATTATCATTCTTTTCAATTGCTTTAGCCATATCAAGCATCGTACTAATATTCTTGTCAATTCTTTGACCTATACTCTTTGTAAGACTGGTATCTGCCCCTTGTCTCATGTATGATACTTGTAGACTAGTCAGAGAATCATTTTCTTTTTGTAGCCTTGTAAAGTGTATCTTCGCATCCATACTGGGCTTGAAGTCATCAAAATTATTTAGGTCTCTATTCTTTCTATTTGAAACTATGGTATCAGTAGTAACCGGGAAATATTTGCAAAAGACATATTGTCCTGTCAAAATTATAATTGCAAAAATTAAAAACCCAGTAATTCCAAAGGTTTTACCATAACTTTTTTTTAAGTTATATGATAAGACCCCAATTACTCCTAATAGTATTACCGGAATAATTATATACCAGGCATCGATATTCTCTTTAAACGACTGAGCAATTACCGCACAAGCGATAATCGCAAAAATTACAATTACTATGTGTGACTTAAAACTCTGATAAAATTGTTTCATTATTCTTCTTTTTTTTAGTTTGGTTTAAAAATTTTTACTAACATCCTCGGCAACAACTCCATCACAAATTCAGCAAGTATATCAATACTGAATAATGTACCAAGGCCATACTTCCCACTAACACCCCGTTTAGTAGGTTCATCTTGCTTAATAGATGAAGAGCTACCTGTTGAAGCAGTGTTAATATTTCTTATGTCATCAATCGTACTTTCTAGAAATGGATCTCCGACTGAATCAGAGGCCGGATTATTCAACTTTTTCATTACTATATTCCATGCTTCTAGGCACTCTTCTCTAAATGCAACTGGTACATAAAGGAATGATGCTATTGAAAAAATGAATGTTCCAAACCAGAAATATCGTTCCCAATTACTTGAAGGAACTTCGGGCTTACTAATTAAAGCATCACCAAATCCGATTAGAAAACAGACAATCCATAACACAACTGATGTTAATAACATGATCCCGCAAAGTTTGTTATTTCTCCTTGCTTTTCGCTTTGCTTCTGTATCTGGTTCCGCTTCTCTTTTAAGCTCAATATGAGCAGTCTTACGTATACCTGAAACTCTTGCACTCACTTTTATTTCCTGTCCTGGAGATAGTTGATCAGGGATACTTAGAGTACAAATTCCTTCAGTGTTTGTGGTTACGGCCTTCTTCTTTAGTAACCAAAAAAAAGTTACTTTTCTTCCACCTACTCCGTTACCCCTCTCATCGGTAACAGTAGCGTTCACGATTGCATCTCCAGTATCATTATCAACAACACCGTTAATATCAAGGTGTTCCGGGTCAACACTTGGCGTTTTTCTTAGCTTTTCCAAACTGACACTAAAACTTTTTTCTTCAACTCTACCCTTGAGAAAAATTCTTAGGTTGATACTTTTACCGGCTTCTTTTAATTCTGGCTCATAGGTGAATCCTGCAATACCCATGTCATCTGTTGTGCTTACTCCTATCATTTCAGTAGCTTTTTTAAGAACAACATCTATTGACGGGACTGCATTGCCATTTAATGTTACTCTTGCCTCAATTGGAATAATAAAATTTGATGAATCTGGATCAATTCTACCTATGTCTAATTTTATTTCCCATTTAGGCGTGGTAGGGGCTTGTGTACTTTGATTGTTTTTAGCCATTATAGCTTCTCCTTTTATTTTATGATTAATTTTAAAATTTCTTTCCAAAATTCTGTAATATACAATTATATCACTTTTGTCATATATTGTCAATAGCATGGCTTATATGCTAAAATAAGGCTATGATTAGCCATATTTTAAAATATATTATTTAATTCCACCTATAAATAAAGAAAATACTACATACATCTGTCATCCCCGACTTGGTCGGGGATCTCGTGAATAATAGGAAATATTAATTTTATTCAGATCCCCGCCTACGCGGGGATGACGTATTAAAATAGCGGGGATGACAGAAGAAAATCATGGATGACATTTATATTATAAATCTGGGCTAGATCCCCGCCTTCGCGGGGATGACAGAAAAATAACGGGGATGACAGCAACATTAAACCTTTAAACATTATAACCTTATAACTATAACGCTATTCCAAATGCGCTCTCTCTTCCCAATCCCCTAGCTGCTTACGAACCGCTGGATAATTTTTAAGCGTTGCATCTGCTTCAATTAAATCCAAAGCAGCTTCCCGAGCTTTCTTAATTAATTCAAGATCATAAAAATTTGCCATCTTTAATTCTGGAAAACCTTTTTGTTCAAGACCATAGACTTCCCCTGGTCCACGAAACTTCAAGTCAGCTCGAGCTAAATCAAAACCACTATCAAAATGTAAAAGGGCTGATAATCGCTCTTGAGACTTTGGATCAGTAGTTTCGGTCATAAGAAAACAATATGATTGATAAACACTGCGACCAACACGACCTCGGTACTGATGTAATTGTGCCAATCCAAATCGATCAGCATCTTCAATCATCATCACAGTAGCATTTGGAATATCAACACCAATTTCAATCACTGAAGTAGCGATTAATAATTGAATTTTCCCAGAAGAAAACTCTTGCATCACGTGTTCTCGTTGTTCTGCTTTTAATCGACCATGTAATAGTCCAACTGTAAAATCTTTAAAAACTCCCTGATCCAGTCGCTTAAATTCAGAATTTACTGAACGCACACCAAGTTTGTCTGAGGGTTCAATTAAAGGACAAACGATAAAGGCCTGACGACCACTGGAAAGTTCATTGGCAATAAAAGCATAGGTGCTCTCACGATCAGTTTCTCCGGAGAGTTTGGTAATAATCTTTTTTCGTCCCACCGGCATCTGCTTGATGATAGAAATATCCAAATCACCATACATTGCCAAAGCCAAACTTCGTGGAATGGGAGTTGCGGTCATGGACAGTAGATGAGGCATCTCGCCTTTCGCAACTTTTGCCGTTAAGAGTCCACGTTGTTCAACACCAAAACGATGCTGCTCATCAATAATCGCCAACGCTAAATTATTAAAGCTAACAGCTTCTTGTATTAAACTATGGGTGCCGATAATAACCATTGCTTCACCAGAAGCAATACTAGCAAGCATTTCTTTTTTGGGAATTTTGGCTGTTTCTTCCCCTGGTAATTTTATGAGCTGATAACTACGAGTGAAGAGAGCGATTGCAAAATTACAATCTTTGAAAATTGTTTCGGTCAAGGTTTTAAAATGCTGAAAGGCCAAAATCTCCGTTGGAACCATTAAAGCTGTTTGCTGACTGTTTAAAGCAGCATTGTAAGCTGCAAGACTGGCCACAATAGTTTTTCCAGAACCAACATCACCTTGAAGCAATCGCAACATTGGTTTAGTTTTTCCCATATCTTGAATAATCTCCCAGGCACTTTTTTTCTGATCAGTTGTTAAATCAAAAGATATACCCTGAACAAATGTCTTAGTTGCTTCCTCATTAAAAATAACTTCCGGAGCGATTAAACTTAGAAATTCCTGACGCTGTTTTTGCGCCCGCAGTTGTAATAGAAATAATTCATTAAATCCCAGACGATCTTTAGCTGATTTCAAGTCTTCAACACTTTTTGGAAAATGAATATTTCGAATAGCTAAAGCCAGGCTCTCTAATTTATACTTCTGTATCACTGCTTCAGGTACCCAATCTAAAACTGAATCGGCTAGAACGACAATCTGAGCTATGGCTGAACGTAATTGTTTTTGACTAATTGATGAGGTCAAATGATACATCGGAATAATCCCCTGCGTATGAATCGCCTTTCCACTAGAAACTTTTTCATACACTGGTGACGTCATCACTAATCCGGTAAAATCTTCTGTCACGCGACCGGCTAACGACAAATGATCACCAACTCGCAGTGACCTTGTCAAAAACGGTTGATTAAACCAAATCACTCGGAGCATTTCAGTGCCATCACTGATCAAGGCTTCGGTAATGTTCATCCGTCGACGTGGGCTTCGTTTATTTTGGATTAATTCTAGTTGCCCAGTAACAGTAACTGTTTGTCCTACCTCTAAATCAGCAATCTTTACTGTCTCTCGTAAATCATCATAGCGAAAGGGAAAATAATATAATAAGTCAGCCACAGTCTGTAAATCCAGACGTCGCAAATTTGAGGCCGTCACTGTCCCCACTCGCTTTAATTCTGTTAGAGACGTTGAAATGTCCATAGAGTTATATATAGATAACGATACAGAATACGGTCAGAAAAATCAAAAACCCCTGAAGAATAGTCAGAGGGTTTTGAGTTTAATATTGTACGCAAATTCACGTCTTCTCTTTTTTGCACCAGACCCCGCAGACGCAGGAATGACAGTAATAAATACTACTTTATAACTTTTAACTTTAAAACCTTTTACTGGTATTTGTGTCTCCGGTAGGAATCGAACCTACATTTTAAGATCCGCAATCTCATGTCCTATCCATTGAACGACGGAGACGAATGCCTAATATAAATAAGACAAGATGACTATATCATACTATATAAAATTTGTCACCGGGTCTCTGCTATGTTCAAAAACAGCTAATTGATTACAGCCAAGCTGGAATTTACTATAGCGCTTTACACTAAATTTATTCAGAACTGCCAATTTAGTAATCTCGGCTTTGGTCCAATAATGTTTATGTTCAGCAATATTATCTTTTTCCAGAAAACCAACTCGAGCTAATAATTCCAGAATGGGTTTGGCCAAAGGTGTTGGGGTAGTTAAGAATATTCTACCACCTGGCCTGAGAATGGTTTTAAATGTATTAAAAATTTTAAATACTTCATCCATTTCAATATGTTCAACCACGGCTAAAGCGATAATCGTATCGCAACTAGTTTTGTCCATTATTGAATGATCATAGTTTACAAGCAGATATGTTCCACTCACATATTTTTTTAGCTCACCCTTATTACCACCAAAATCCATGACATCACCAACCAAATATGGTTTTACCATTTTAAAACGATAATTCTGAAGAAATTTTTCTAAAAAAAGAGAGGCAGCGATCATACTATGATATGTTTATATTTAATATATAACTAACAAATAAAATTCTTACCAACGTCCTCCCCCTCCTCCGCCAAAACCACCACCAGAAAATCCTCCACCCCTAGAACCAGACCCGCTTGATATAGTTGCAATGCTTCTTGATACCTCAGAAGAGAAGCTTGTAATACCTTGAGTAAATGAATCTACATTAAACATAGCTGTACCAATATACCACGAACCAATAGTTGGTTGAATATGCATTTCTTTCATAGCGTTAACCAATCTATCAGTCACTCCAAAAACCATAGCATATGGCAACACTTGCATAAAAATATTTTCTTTTTCAAAAAATGGTTGTCGATATTTTTCTGTACCACTAACAAATAGTTTATAACCCAGTGCTTGACGATATATTTCACGTCCATAGGCAGTGCGCTTTGGCATATATGATGATAAACAAGCCAGTATGATAATAGATAAAACAGCTCCAAGAGAAAAGCCCAAACTTATCCAATAAACCATACTATGTCCAAGAGAGGAAAGAAACATTCCAAACAAAATAATACAAAGTCCACCAAAGATAATTGTCAATGTGCCGGCGGATACCAAATATTGTTTTCTTATTGAATCTGGATTAGCAAAAAACAATTTTTTCTCAGTAACTGAAGCATAGATACTTTTTTTTATGGCTGAAATTTGAGCCAGAAAATCTTTTCGCTTCGACGTGGAAAGTTCATATAACAAAGCGGGCAAGCCTACCGGTGGCATCTGAGGTAACTCTGATAATCTAATAGTTTTATCTTCAGAAAATAATGATTCCAAAATTAATTTTTCATAAGGCAATAAATCATCTGTAGACTTCTCGAGACGATCAAGTTGATAATCTGGCTCGGAAACTTTAGTATCTTTATTTCTATCAGTAATAGTCAGATAGCCTTTAATTGCTAGATCAACAATCGTCGCACTAATATCTCGTGCTTCTGATTTTTCATCAACTAAAACAGCGATTTCAGCCGGTCGTAAATTCAGAGGCGGCTCATACTCTACCCCAATTGGTTCATGAGCACCAAATAATGGCATTGTTACTTCTTGTTGGTCAGGATCATGTAAACTTTTGCGGTTATAATAACTATCACGACCATTACGCCACCAGAGTCTAATTAAAAATATTAAAGCAGGGATAAAGGTTAGTAAAAAACTAAATAATACTGCTTTTTGTACTTGTGGCTGATCAATGGTTAAGGGTTTAGGTATTGTAATAAGTGGTACGGTATCTTTTGGAAATCCAACAGCAATCGTTAATCCTTCATTAGGCGCCAAATACCGCGGGCTAGAATATAGAATTTCCCCATTGCCCCTATCTTCTACACAAGTCTCTTTTGAACCACGTGGTCCAAAATAGCAAGCAGTTTGGTTAAACCCTCCAGATGTAATTGAAACTACTGCTTGAACAGAAGCCATTGAAACATCCCAATCATTACCTGTAACATTCCAATATAATTCATCATAATTCGAATATGCTTTTATAACTCCTCGCACAGTATAATTAATAATATATCTTTTTTTCCCAGAGATTAACGTTTCCGGATCACCAATTTTTATCTCAACCTTGCCCTGAGGATAGATTGTAGTATACTCAACATTTTTTTCACCATCACTAACAAATTTAACATCTATCTCAGTATATTGTTTATCGCCATTTTCTTGCTTATAAACTATTGGTATATATCGATAAATTCCATGAGATTCTTCAAAAAATGCTACATCAATAATTTCGGTTACTTCAACGCTACCATCCTGTTGAATCTTAATAGCACTGTCAAAACTATCGACAGTATAACCTCCCTCGGCCTGAACCTGCGAGAACGGAAATAGAAAAATAATAGAAATTAACACGAAAAAAAGTTTTTTCATATGTAGGTTACTATGAGCACTGTAAAATATTACCCATCCCAATAATTTCTGCCTGTTTGTAATGCCTCAAAATAGGTTGGAAGTGCGCTAAACAATGGACTAGGAAGATTATCTATTTCATACCATCCCCATTCCTCAATTTTGTCTGGCTCCATAATTTCTGGCTCACCACTCTTCCAATCGGCGATTAAACCAATGTCAACATAATGTTTTGGTGCATAGTCTTTTAAATTTAAAAGACGAAGAAAGCGAATATTATTAATTTCCATACCTGTTTCTTCTTGAACTTCACGTTTGGCACAATCCTCAAATGATTCCATATACTCAAGATGTCCACCAGGCCAAGCATATTCACCTGCTCCATGTGAGCTTTTTCTTTTTCCCAATAATACTTTTCCGTCTTTAAATATCATTACACCAATTCCGACTCTTATTTGTTGCTCTTGATTCAAAGACATAAATATTATTAATATTATTGAAGCTTCGTAAGATAGTTAATAATCATTTCTCTAACCTCGGGATTAAAACTAATATATATTTCTTCGTATTCTTTTAATGAAACCCAACGCCACTCAGAAAACTTTTCCGGTTCCATTAGCAAAGCATCTTGCTTTGTTGTACAGTAGAATACCAAAACCACATCGCCTTCCTTGGCTCCCGGGGCCTCACCAATAAAATCCAAAATTTTCAGATCGGTAATATTTACCTCTTCGGCAACTTCTCGACGTAGGGTTTCCTCAATAGTTTCTCCTAAATCTGATCTACCTCCTGGAATTGTCCAAACTGAAATTTTTTTCCACTTATCAGGGGTATAATTGCGATATCCAACCAGAAACTTACCATCTTTCATAATTAATGCAATCGGGCAAGTTATACCATCTCCTAGCTTATTGAGATAATTATTCATGTTCATATAATACGATATATTCTACTGTTCATCAATTATAGCCTGCTTAATATACTTTAAAGGCAATTCTTTAGGAAATAAAATTTCAGGGTGAAGTTTCCAGTAGGCTCTGAATTTTTCATCATTATTGTTATATGCTCTGTCTTTCATAGCCTGACCAAAAAAATCTCGTACTTCCTTATTCTTTATTTCCCAAAACCATTCAGTGTCTGGGAGGGTTTGTAAAAATTCAGTAAGATAAGAAATAAATTGTGAGGCTGGAATTTCTTGATCCTGATAATACTGTTTTGCTTCTTCAGTATCAGCAAACATCAACCATTCACCAGCAGTAGAAACTTTAGCTTCGGGAATATTAAGCGCCTCTAAATCAATCTCCAGGGTAACGTCGCCATAATTTTCTTTTTGATGGCTAGCAAAAACATAATCGTCTCGATTTTCCTCTCTATCCATATGACCCGTACTAGTTGTTTCAAAATCATCAAGCTGAGTTGTAGTTATTAAGCCTCGTTTTACTAACTCTCGTTCACTAAGGATTGCTCCTACTTCTTGTATCTTTTCCCACTTCTCTTTAGTCGTTGTATGATAGAGCTTCAATTTTTCTTGAATTTCTTTTTCAATCATCTCACGTGATTTATCTCGATTCGGAAGATTTGTTTTTTGTAGATTTTCAATTGTCATAAACATTATGTTTTAGGTATAGAAAAATTCTTTAGATGGCATAATACACAATTTCGATAAAGCTATATTATTTTTTTGCATATACTTCTCAACTAATATATACCCCAAACGATAGCCTATCCATTTTGGTAATAAACCACTACCAAAAAACTAAATTGTATGATTATAGTCCAAACCATCAAAAAATTCTTGTGCAGTAGACCAATAACTATCTTCGTCTTTGATTGGACGGATGTAAGGAATTTCCCGTGAAAAAACTGATTTCTCAATATAACAAGCTATACCTTCGGAAACTATTGACTCAAGAAGAGTGTTTCTGCATTCAAGTCTATTTTCTCGAACCAGATGAGAGAGTTCGTGATATATAGTTGCCGGAATTTCTACCTCAATAATCTTGTTTAAATCTTTTCTAGAAAAATCAATTTTAATTTCAATACATGATTTTCCAATAGCACTTCCGGCTATTCCCAGTTCAGGAATAACAAAAAAATCTTGTGCCTGAATTATGACTATTTCAACACGGCCAGTGTATTTAAGCAAATTCTTAGCCATATTAAGGGAATTAATCGCAACACGAAAAATATCCTCAACATTTTCGCTGGGAACATTAATAAGATGAATATTACTTTTTTCGTTAGTTTCAGGTGTCATAATTTAAACTCCGGTACAAATCATTAACCGCATCAAGAATAAAAACATTTCAGTTGTTCAAGTTGCCAAAGAATTCGGAAGTCAAAACTAATTTTACTTCGATCACTATTCTCGCCAGAACGAACCAAGGTTCTATTCCTTTATTATTCTACAGTTAGAAATTAATAATTCCCAATAGTGGCCGACTTCTTGCGGACTGCCCCTTAAAGTTGAAGTTCAGCGAGACAAAGTTGTGTATTGGACGAAGTTCGAATGTATTTCGAAAAAAATCCGCAAGATTTTAACAAAAGATACTTCATAAAAATACCGTTTTTCACATTCGCATTATAACTTAACATTGAGCCAAAACACAATAGAATGATATAATAATCAATGTCGATAAGTTTTTACACAATATGACAAAAACCACTACAAAAAATAATTTCATAAATCCCGATACTGGTAGAATATCTATCACGGAAGCATTCGGTGAGAATTTGGCGATTTTGCTTGCGGAGAAGATATCAACAGTACATAAAAAATTTGATTCAAAAAGCTTTATTCAAGATACTAAGAAAGAAGTTATTGATAAAAGCTACACCCAAAGAATAGAAGTGATTGCCGATTTACTAAAACAATATCTACCAGAAAAATACACTGATGCCCTCGCCATTCTCATTAAAATACTTGGACCAGAGAACGAGGAAGAAACAGGAATGTTTACTAACTTCTACTGGCTCATGCCGGTTGGTAAATTTGTCGAGAAATACGGACTAGATAATTTTACTGAGTCAATAAAAGCGATTGAAGAAATTACTAAAAGAAATACTGGTGAATATGCCATCCGCCCTTTTGCTCGCAAGTACCCCACTAAGACGCTCGCAGTATGTACTAAGTGGGCAAAGAGTAAAAATTTTCACTTACGTCGCCTTGCCTCAGAAGGTTTACGCCCAAAGCTTCCGTGGGCACCAAAGCTCGACGTATGGAACGATAATCCAAAACCGATTTTTGAAATTCTAGAGATTCTCAAAGAGGACGAAGTGAAGTTTGTAAAAAAGTCAGTTGCCAATCACGTTCGTGACTGGGTAAAGATAAATCCAAAAGAAGCAAAGAAGTTAATTTCCGACTGGTCAAAATCAAAAAACCAACACACTAAATGGATACTTAAACATGCACAGCGATAAACCTATGACAATAACCACAGCACAAAAATTTGTCGAGAATATAAAAAAAATATGTCGCAAAGCGATATTTTCCGAGAGCTAGGATTAAACCGGACATATATTAGTAATGTCGAGAATGGCAAACAAAATCTTACAATTAGTACAATGGACAAAATCGCCAAGGTGCTTGGGGTGAGTGTAGATAAACTTGTAAAATGATATAATTTTATATAAATAAAATATGAAAAAAGTATACAATACAATTTCATCTCTAGCGGAACACATGTCATATGCGCGAGTTATGACTGCGCTCGTGGCATCAATTGCCATCCTTGTGGGCGGTCTCCTCTCTGCTAACACATACTATGAACTCTCGAGGTACCCTGTACGGCTCTTTGCCGGTCAGTTGGCGTTTAGTCCTGAGAAGGTTGCCGAATGGTATCAGTTTCTCGTTGCAAACGACACGCTTAATATATACATCAAAACTCAATATATAGATTTCATTTTCATTTTTGGCCTGATGGCTACTATATTTTTCACACAACTACTCATTGTAAAACTCAACACCAAGGGGAGTAGGTGGTATACCTTTGCAGTGGGGATGTGTTTTTGGGGTCCACTCCTCGCAACTGCTGATATTTGGGAAAATTTAACTACTTTGACTATGCTTTCAAACCCCACAGGATTTACTCCCACTCTTGCTTATATAGCGTCGTCATTTACCGTGTGGAAACTTTCATGGTCGCTTATTGGTACCACACTCGTCGTGGTTCAATTGATTAGTTTAAGTTATAGGAAAATAATGAATATTAAATAGAATAAACTTATGAATCAAAAAGCACATACTATTAAAAAAATATTTAGTACAGAAACGTCTATTTCGGTATTGATTAATGCTTCACCAGAGAAGGTTTGGGGCATACTCACCAATGTACAAGGGTATAAAAATTGAAATAGTACACTCGTATCTATTGAAGGTGAGATAAAAGCAGGCGGGCAGGTAAGACTTATTTCTAAACTGGATCCAAAAAGAACATTTAAGCTTGTGGTAAAGACTTTTGAACCACCAAAGAAGCTTGTGTGGGGGGACGTGATGGGTACCAGAGTGTATTCACTTACACAAGAAGGAAGTGGAACCTTGTTTACTATGGCTGAGAAAATTAGCGGGCCTTTTTTTCCATTGTTTTCAAAAATGATTCCATCTTTTGATGAATCATTTGATGCATACGCAGAGGATTTAAAAGTTGAAGCAGAAAAATAATATTATTTTGATATAATCGAAAATATAAAAAATTTTTTCCTATAACAATTACAACAAAATGAGCAGAATGCAAAGAATATTATATAAAGTCTAGCGCCTTAGCAAGGCTTCCCCTTGAGCCACTCGGGCATCCCTCCATTGCTATTACATCAAAGAACAGACTACTGTGTATACTCCGGTAAAAACTTTAGCCATCCCATCTTTATGCAAAGAATAATAAATCCTGTATATACTAAAGAAATAATACCAGTTTTAATCAATTCTACTTTAAAGCTTTTTTGTTTTGTTTCAGTCATTAAATGACGAATCCCCTGGTGCATTAAGATAATGCCAATGATATTTGTTAACCAGTAGCCAATAATTAGTGCGGGAATAAATAATTTTTTATGTATCCAGCCAAAAGGCAGAGCAAATAAGTAGGCTAATGGAATATTAATTATAACATCATTCCACCAAGATAGAGGAGATAATATAAATCCAATAATCGTCATGCTCCAGCCAGTGATCTTTTTTCTCAAAGTCATACAAGATCAAAAAAAAATCAATAATTTCTTTTTTATTCTTAATACTTATTATACTTACTCCCCGCTAATACTTGTCTTCTTGCGAATTCTGAACGACGAAGTCGAGCTTCAGCGAGACACTGGCGGTGTGTATTGGACGAAGATGGAATGACTATTGCTGAAAAACTAAATAATTTCAAAAGCTATAATTTTTTTGCATAAATTCCCCAATCATATTGATTAGTATCTTTATACGCTCCAACTTTATTTAGACCAAAATTATTAGTATGAAAATCAGCTGAGCGAGAATTTTTAATTGGCCCTTCACAGATTTCTCCTATATATAGCGTATAGCCTTTATCTTTTGAGAATTTAAATAAATTGTTATTTATAGCGGTTCCTACGCCAGAAATATTTCCTCTTGAAGCTAAGTGTTTTCCGTAAACAACTTTTTCCTTTTCTAAATCAATTGAAAGATCACCAACTTCTTTTTTCCATTTTGGGTGTTTTTCTAAAAAATGTAAAAAATCATATGATAATGAATAACCAACAATCTCACCAATTTTATTTTTAGCGACAAAAATATATGAATTATTAGAATTATTTATGGCCTCAATTATATCTGATTCGGAAATAGGATTAACTAAAAATCCGCTCTCCATAAGCTCACCAACATTCTGCTTATCCGACAACAATCTTTCTTTCTGAATTTCTAAAATATCTTGTATATTATTTTCTCCAGCTATTTCAACACTAATATGTTCCTTTTCAAAATTGTTTTTATCAATAGAATTAAAAATCATAAAAATTTAACAAATTTATTTTTTTTATCTACTAATATAACTTTTGCATCCATTTGTTTGTCAACAAGTTCAAACCCCATAATGATTATCTCTTCTTCTTTTTTAATTAAATATGCGGCGGCTCCATTCATACAGATAACACCCGTGCCCCTTTTTCCCTCAATTACATAAGTTTCAAGTCTTGCGCCACTCGTATTACTAACTACTAAAACCTTTTCGCCACGCCACAGGCCTACTTTTTCCATTAAATCTTTATCTATTGTAATACTACCAATATATGATAAATCAGCCTCGGTTACAATTGCTTTATGAATTTTTGATCTAAGTAGAAACCTCATATGCGTTTATATTACCATAAACAAATGAGACAGTACTAAAGAGGCATAGGGAGTGTCTCATTTTCTATACTAATTTTAATTTTTTAACCATCTTCAAAGCTTCAAAAATATAATTAGAATTCAAACCCTGCAACAGTCCTTTTCTAACTTTTTCTGTTTTGTCTTTATTAACTACTTCTTCTTTCTGTAAAGTATTAATTTTTTCTAATAAAATATTTCTCATTTTATCCGCTTTTTCATTTTTTATACCGACTAAGCTGGTTCCTACTATAAAAGAATTCTCATCAATGAATTTATTTCTTAAAGCCCAGGCCTCGGGCGAATCATCACCAATGTAGCTAATTAATACAGCTAGATCACCATCTTCTCCTTTAGTAAAAAATTCTTGACGCAAGACATCAACTTTTTTTCCTGACAATCCAATTAGACTATTAGCTACTGACGGCATCATTAATTCTTGATATTTATTTCTCAATTCCCAAGATTTTTCATCATCGACTCCAACTAAACCTTCAAACACATTAAACAAAACTTGGTCTTTCAGCTCATCTCTTAATTGCCAAGCTCTTTCGTTTTTTAACCCTGCTAAACTATCGGCCAATCCTTCTTTTACACCTGGTTTATCTAAATAATTACTTTTTAATTTTTCCCTTATTGCCCAAGCCTCTTCGCTATCATCGCCGGCCAAACCTCGGGCCACGCTTTCTGGCGCAAAGACCAGCAATTCGTTTCTAAGCTGATAAGCCTTATTTGTTCTTATCCCGGCTAAACCCTGAACTACTCCTCTTTTGCCATCACCATTTTGATCATGAGACAGAAGATATTCCCTAACTTCCCAAGCCTCTGTCGTATCCAGGCCAGCCAAACAAGCACCAACATAAAAAGGTTCAATATCTTTAAAATTATTATAAACTTTATAAATATCAATTTTTTCTTTCATAGCTGCGGGAATTTCAATTTCATTATCTGTTTGTTCAAAATTTTTCATATTTCTAATAATGCTTATGATAAACCAAATATAGCAAAAATAACCTAGAAAATAGACATACTTTATCTCCTTCTTATCTACTCGGGTCACCACTCACTCGTAGCTACTCGGGTTGCTCCGATACTTAGTTGTCTTGGCGGTGGCGATTTCCGCAACTTTGAACCAGCAAATCGCTTAAGCTTTATTAGACTTGATAAAGTTATACGAAATTTGCGACTAATATACAAAGAAAATCCTGCTTATTTTGATATTCCACAATTCACACAAAAAATTTACTAATTTACCGCTATAATCCGCTACAATCTGCTATATGTTTTGTGGCGGAAAAACTAGCGATATCATTCTCTGAGCCAGTCCAATTCTTTCTTGGGAGGAAACTTTATCCTTATAAAAATCAAAAAGTAAAGAGTAAAATTCAGGGCTGAGCTCTTTAATTTTTGCCATTCGCTGTTTTGGTGCCGGAGTCCACAATTGTCTCAAATCAAAGAATAGTTCAGTCAACGAATAAACAGTTTTAAATAAGACTAAATTTGCTGTAGCCGAATCTTTATCAGTAAGCTTTGCCACCGATCCAATTTCATCTTCTGAGCTAAATTTATATTGTCTAACTTGATAGGGATCATTTACCTTTTTCCCTTGTTTAATGATTTCTGACGCTTTTATCTTTAACCTCTCAATGATTCCGTCTTTGTCATATAAAATCCTTGCTACTTCCCATAGGCCGTAGCAATCATCCTTATGGCTTTCCCAAAAATCAGCGACCGATTTTTCTGTGGTGTAAATAATTTCAAATGCTTGCTTATCTTTATATTCGACAGTGCGTCTATATCCTTCGGTCAAAATGACAACTAAATCGACATCGCTATCTGGCCGATTATTTCCTCTTGCCCAAGAACCAAAAAGAATAACACCCAACACGTCTGATCGTTGTTTTAATTCTTCAAGAAATTGTTTGGTCTCGTTATTCATAAAGTTCGAATCCCTTCAATGTAAACCTATTTTACCAAATTTCGTTTTAGAAAAGTAGTGTAAAATAAGGATTTTTAAGTGCTCATTTTTCAAAACTACTGGCGGAGAGAGAGGGATTCGAACCCTCGAGCCGCTTTCACGACTGACAGTTTTCAAGACTGTTCCATTCAACCACTCTGGCATCTCTCCAATTTAATAATCATTATTATCTTTCACTATACACTAATTCGCACTTTTCTTGACGATATTTTAAAAGAGATATATAGTAATACTACTAGGACTTCGGTCTCCGAGACCCCGTATTTCTTTCTGAAATGCGGGGATCGATTTTTTTATAAAAGATTTTTTATAGATTCTTTTACTTTATTAAACTCTAATTCTGATAATTTACTAATTTTTCTCAATAACCGCTTACTACTAATAAGTCGCAATTGGGATAAATTAAAATAATATACTATATCACGATTTATCAAACTTAAATAATACTCTCTGTCCTTATATTGATTAGTTAGGGGTACAATCCAAAGAGTAGATTTATTAAATTTTTTTAAAACCAATACTGGTCTCTCGAAATTGCCATGTTTTCCATTTTGTTCAGAGCCAATATTAATTCCTAAACTCACCCACCAGATCTCTCTTTCCTGAAAAAACACGGTGTTGTCATCTGGTTTATTATGAATTTTTAACTTCAATTTTGTCCAATTAAAAAGTGTTGCCCAATATTCCTCCATATATTTGAAAATATATCAGGAGGGATTATTTAAATAAATATTATATCAAATATAAATTAGTTACAATATTTATCCAAATCGACAGAACGAACCCAGGGTTCTCATCCTTTACTTTCAGTCATTTATTATTTCTCGAGCTTACGCTCGAAAAATCATAAATGCGGAGAGAGAGGGATTCGAACCCTCGAGACTCGTTAAAGTCTAACACCTTAGCAGGGTGCCCCTTTCAGCCACTCAGGCATCTCTCCAGACTTCACAAAATATCCAAAAAATATATAAAACGCGGGACAGTATTTTCCGCGTCTTTACTTGGTTTTTGGACAACCTGTGCTATAATAAAGATACAAGAAAGAGACTAAACTGTCAATAATATGGCTGAATCTATCAACAATCAAGAAGCTAAAAATCAAGGAGAAGAAATTGGCCACCTCGGCATTGAACTCGCCACCTGGGAAACACCAGAATATCACACTCATGACCGCCCTACCTGGTGGTATATTGTCTATGCCATAGTTGCCATTGGATTGATTGTGTATGCACTATCTACCAATAATTTCCTCTTTGCTATAATTCTCGTCATTGGAAGTTTCACGTTAATTATCAATGATGCCCGAACTCCACAAACAGTTCTTATTAGTCTAACAACGGAAGGAATTATTGTTGGTAATCGCTTTTATGACTATGATGAAATAAAAAATTTCTCAATTGTCTATAAGCCAGCTCGTGATCTTAAACAACTGTATTTTGATTTTAAATCTTTTACCAAACATCGACTATCAATCGCCCTTCACGACACTAACCCCTTGTTTCTTCGCGAACATTTAATCAAATATCTACCAGAGGACCTTGAACGAACAGATGAACCAACCTCAGAAATTATTGCCCGTTTGTTAAAACTATAATTTATATATTCGGAAAAACGGCTGAACATGTTAGTCGTTTTTTTCATATTAAAAACCATGCCTTCAGTTAA
The DNA here is from genome assembly GCA_016699775.1 of Candidatus Falkowbacteria bacterium. Lineage (NCBI taxonomy): Bacteria > Bacillati > Minisyncoccota > Patescibacteriia (SeqCode) > Patescibacteriales (SeqCode) > Patescibacteriaceae (SeqCode) > Patescibacterium (SeqCode) > Patescibacterium danicum (SeqCode). Next base: position 651,241 of record CP065010.1, read on the forward strand.
AGCTTTTCAAAAAATTATTAAGGATTATTATAATAAACAAGGGCGAATTTTTCCTTGGCGAGAAACACGCAATCCATACAAAATTCTGGTCTCAGAAATAATGCTTCAGCAAACTCAAGCTCCTCGGGTTGTTGAAAAATATAGATCGTTTATAAAACGCTTTCCTTCAGTTGCAAATTTAGCCTCCGCCAAAACAATTGATGTACTACAAGAATGGCAAGGCTTAGGCTATAACCGTCGCGGCTTAGCTTTAAAAAAAGCTGCCGAAATAATTATGAAAGAATACAATGGCAAAGTTCCTAATTCTTTAGAAAGCCTCCTTTCACTTCCTGGCGTTGGCCCAGCCACCGCAGGCGATATTCTGGCTTTTGCCTGGAATCAACCAAGTATAGTTATTGAAACAAATATTCGGTCAGTTTTTATTCATTTCTTTTTTAAAGATACAACAAATATTGCTGACTCAGAAATTCTACCATTAATCCAAAAAACCTTGGATAGAAAAAATCCCCGCGAATGGTATTTTGCTTTAATGGACTATGGAGCCTTTCTAAAAAAGAATCATCTAAATCCAAGTCGTCGTAGTAAACAATATAGTCCTCAATCCCCTTTTTCTGGATCTAACCGTGAACTTCGCTCAAAAATCCTACGCTATATTATTGCCTATTCAAAACAGCCTCTAGAAAATATTGTTGAAAGTCTTCAGGCTGACAAAGAAAGCATTGAAAAGAATCTAAGAGCTCTGGTCAAAGAAGGGCTCCTTCTGAAGCAAATGTATAGAAAAAAAGAGTATTTCAGTATCCCCTCTTAAATCCTAGCCTTTAGCAACCACTAACCCCCAAACTTCCAACGCCCCGGCTTTCTTAAGAGCTTTGGCTGCTTCGTGTAAGGTCGCACCAGTAGTGACGACATCATCTACCAAAATAACCAATGAAGGCGGAGTAGTAGTTGTCTGAAACGAATCAATGAGATTATGAAGTCGCTCAGAGCTGTTAAGCTTTGCTTGCGCCGGACGATGTTCGCGTTGCAATATATCATTTCTAAATTTAAGATTACAGTACTCTGCAACCTGCATTGCCAGCAACTGAGCTTGATTGAATTCCCGCCACCGCTCTCGACGCTGACTTAATGGAACACCTAGTACAACCGCTGAGAAAAAGTCATGCTCAATGGCATAGCCAAGATGAGACTGTTGTATAAAAACTTCCAGTTTCTTATTTAATATATTTGATAAATCATAAGCCAAACTTTTCACAAACCGATATTTATACATTCGTATTAATGAACCAATAACTTCATCTTCATAATCAGCAGCAATTATAATTCCATCAAAAGCATAGCGTGGCTGACAATCCTGGCATATACCACTTGAAACATTAATTTTTGAACAACCGAAACAAATTAAAGGATACGTAAATAATGTTTTAACTTGGCAAGACTGACAGAAGTATTCTCCTTCATGTTTACATATCAAACATTCTTTTGGAAATAGGCAATCCAAAAACCACTGGAAAAGATTAAACTTTCCAGTGGAGGTATTTTCTATGTTCCCTCCAGACATAGTAATTAGTTATAAGGTTAGAATGTTAAAAGGTTATAAAGTTAAAAAGTTATAATGTTATAAAGTTATAAAGAATAATCTGAATTTACTTTATAACATTATAAACCTTATAAACTTTTAACTAAATAAAGTTATTTCTCCCAAGCAACTGTATCAACCTTCCATTCGTTATCAAGTTTTTTCATTGTTAATAAAAGATTCTGATTATAAGTTTTAACTTCACCGCTTGCATTTTCTTCTTGACGCTTTGTGGAAACAGTGATGACTGCAGTCCCAGCCTCAGCATCATATGAAGTAAATGTCGGCACAATCGCCTTTGTTGTGACACCAGAATAATCTAACGTGGTTACTGGTTTTGCTTGTTCTGAAATAACAAATTGTTTGGTGGCAGCTTGCAATTCAGGAGTCATAAACAACTCCAAATCACTTAAATTGCTAAAATCAGATTGTGACGACGAAGAACCATATCTTTCCGTGAATGAAATTGCCAACTTCGTTGCTTGATCTTTGAGTTGAGTTGTAGCATCTCGAGGTGGAACCTCTAATGGGGTTGTGTCTTTTATAACCGCTGGAGCCTCTTGATTTACTTGATTGTCATCACCCGGTGTATCGGATTTATTAAAATCATAAATAAAAATAAAATAGATAATTAGGGCAATTACCAATAATCCACTGACAATAAGGGCAATTAATTTTTTACTCATATAGATATTGTATTATATTCAAGAAAATTTGTCTTGTTATTTAGGAGCTGATTCAGACTTATATACAGGTCCTGCCTCAGCTTTTTTTGCTTCTTCAATTTCAAGTAATTGTTTTGGATCAGAAGTAATTAACTGATCTTCAACATACGACGCCACGATTTTTATTGCCGCGTGCTTATTACCAGCAAAGAAAATACCTTCACCAACTCCACATTCTAGCAATAGATACTTTTCACTTTCGGTTAAGATAAAGGTTTTTTGAACAAGTTCAATAGCGGCCGAAGACTGCTTTAACAAAATTTGCATTGACGAGTTAGTTACAATCGCCTGGCCATACGGCGAGCGTAAAAAGTCATTAACGTCCTGAGTGATAGTCGTAACACCCAGATAATACTTACGACAACGTTTTACCAAAGCAAAGATAAATTTAGCACTATCCTCATGTTGCATTAACCACCAGGCTTCATCAATAACTAAAATTCGTTTACGAACTTCACTGCGAACAACATTCCAAATATAATTAACAACAGTATAAATTGACATTGGACGAAGCTCATCTTCCAAATCACGAACTGAAAAACAAACCAACTGATTATCCATTTGGACATTTGATGGATTATTGAACAAACTGGCAAAGGTTCCTTCAGTATACTTTTGTAATCGTGTCGCTAAATCGGCTCCGCCTTCCATACCTTCCAAAATATCCTGAAAGTCTTTCATGATTGGCGGTTCAATATTGGATAAATCAGCATCAGGCGTAATATCTTTTCGAGCATAGGTTTCCAATAAAGCTCGATCAACAATTGAATCTTCTTCGTACGTTAAATTACCAATCATTAAACGAACCAAACCTTTAAGCGTAATAACTGCACTACGAATAATATCTTCTGTTTTAGTTTGATCACCAGTGGCTTTTGGTAAATCAAAAGGATTAATTTTACTTTTACTAGCCAAAGAAATATTTACATAGGTTCCACCAACCGCCTCGGCTAAATGCTTATACTCATACTCAGGGTCAATGACAATTACTTCAGTTCCCATCATTAAACTACGTAAAATTTCTAATTTTATAGCATAACTTTTTCCCGCTCCAGACGTTGCAAACACAACGCTATTGGCATTTTGCAAACTAAAGCGATCAAATAAAATTAAACTATTATTGTGTCTATTAATACCATATAAAATTCCATTATCACTCGTTAATTCGCTGGATACAAATGGGAAAGATGAGGCGATTGGTGATGAATTCATGTTAAAAGCAATATACATTTCATCATTGTTCAAGGGGAGAGTTGAGTTAAAACCTTGTTCTGCTTGATAGAAAACTCTTTTTGAAAATACCAATCTTGATCCAAGTATATCTTCTATAGTATCTGAAGTTCTATCAAGCTCTGCCATATCATCAGCATAAAAAGTAATATATAAAGCAAATTGGAAAAACTTTTCTGTGCCTTGGGTTAATGAGTCACGTAAACCTTCAATATCAGCTACGGCAGTTTCGCGAATTGGATCACGAGGAGCTCCCTTTTCAGTATCAGCAGCGATCTGCGCTTCCAGGGCACCAACTTTATTTTTTAATTGTTTTAAGATAATGCCACTCTTTACTGGATAGAAAAACATGGCGATATCAAAGGTTGTATTTAAATTAATTATTGGCGCAAACCACCCAACACTAATATAGCGAGGATAAGAAATAACAAAAATAGTTCGTAAGAATTTTCCACCCAATTTCAAATAATGAGGATTGACTTCAAAGCTTTCAGGAGCAATTAGTTCAATAATAGAAAGCAGTCCCCGACGAAAAGTTTTTTCTTCGGTAACTAATTCTTCGGCTGTTTGAGCTTCTTTATCAAAATGCTCAAGCTCAACAAACGGCGTTTCTTCATCACCGGACTTATCAGCGACTTCAGGAGGAACTTTTTTCTTAAATATTTCAGAAAATTTTACCATACTATTGATTATCTTCAAGTCGCAATTGATCAACTGGACCAATTTTTTGGTTGACAGAAGTTACAGGATTATAGGTATTATAATATAACTCAATTAAACTTTGGGTATCAAGTTCAATGGTGTTTAGACCAATTGAATCAAGACCAGAAGTTACATTATCCAGACGTCGTTGTAATTCTTGACGTAAACTTTTAAAATTATCTTCCTTCATTTTTATTAACGAAGCAGGGCTAAATGTTTCTGTTAGGCGAGGCAAGAACCCCTTTTTCTTGTCGGAGAGTGGGTTATAGGGCACAACAACATAAAACCGCTTATTCATAATTTTACTCAAAGAAATCAACTCTTTAATATAGCTAATATACTCCTTAATTTGCATTCTCAAAAGTTCATTAGTTTGTTCTTTTTCTTTCTGGCCAAGACTATTTAAATAATTTTCAATATTTAATTCTCGAGATTGGATAACAATTTGGAGAGGAAAATTAATATTATTTAAAAAACTAACATAGGCCGAAACAATTGAACTTTGTTCGTCCTCATTTTTTAGAGCAAAATTAATACTTGAGACAAGGATAACTGCCCGTAGACTACCATCCTTCATAATCACTGTATCCTGACGAATACCAGCAATATCAAGGTAATGCAAGGTTGAAGGTCGTGTATTTTTTGGGCCGGACATATTGATAATTAGAAGTTAAAGTCACGTCGATCACGAGTCACCACAACGTCATCATCACTTTCTCCCTGATATGAACCTTTCGTATCAACTATTAATGACAACTCACTTAAACGACTGGCAGAATACGTTTGATGAGGGTGTGCAACTTCAACCGGTTTTACTGGCGCATCAAACTCAATTGCTCCTACCAGTGTATCATCTTTACGCCAAACACGTAACCGCGGTTTTTTAAAAGTCTGCAGTATATTTAGAACAAAATAATGAAAAGCAGCTCCATTAATTTTAACAAAGGCAAAGATAATTGCAATTCCAAAAATTACTACACTTATTAAAATAAAAGGTGTTAGGCTAAATATTTTAAAACTTGCAGCGATCAGCACCATAGCAACTAATAAAATAACAAACTGTCGCACTGTGATGGCGGCAATAATTTTGTCTTCAATATCTATGAATTGTGGAACAGTAAATTGGAGCATATTTGCGATGTCATCCCGGACAAACGAACGAAGTGAGCGCGATCCGGGATCTGGTTTTATGTAATCAAATAATGCATATTAAAACTTCAAACTTTTATTTAATGAAATAATAGCTGATAGTTCTTCTGGTTTTAGAAAATCTTTATCTTTTTTTAGTTCACGATCCAGTACGGCACCGAGGGGCAAGTTCTCATTTAAGCTACGTCGGCAAACAGCTACATACAAACGATTTAAAGGACTCTCATTCCAAGCCACAACCGCCTCAATTTTTTTAGCATAATTTTCATTACCAAGTAACTCAATTTTTGACTTTATTTTTTCAACCGCCTTAAGGGCATCCGGGTCTAAGCGACGAAAATTAAGTAGCGTAAAAGATCGTAATTCTTCAACTGGGCTTAAAGCTTTGGCAGTATATCGAACATCATCCATACGAACTTTTCCGCCTTCACCTGCAACAACATTATTAACCGGAGTTACTGGGGTGGTTATTTTACGCAATTTAAACTTATCAACTTTCTTTGCTTGTATGGCCTCTTTTACTACTTGACGAGAATCAGTAAGAGGAACTGCGGGTACTGGAATTGGTTGAATTGGCATAACAGCAGGCGGTGGAGGCATCAGTTCGTGATCAACATCTAATAGTTGAGATTTTGCAGCGACCGGTCTTGCGGGAATATTCTTTAATTTACCCTGATCACGAAGTGAGGTTGTTAAATCATAGGCTTCTGTGGCTACCGTAGCTATAATATCTTCTGGTAGTTTAATTTTTTGAGGCGGGCTCTCAACTTTCTTTGATTCAGTTTTAATAAAATTATTAGCAATGATTAATGTTCGTTCGGCAGCGTCCTTACTCAAGGCTACACCACCAAGTTCAGAAGCTTTCGTTAAGGCTTCCATGGTAGCAAGCTTGTCACGACTACCACGTAAATAAGTTTTTACTACCTGACGAAACTTTCCAGCGGTTAGTTTTTCTGAAAAATTTAGACGACTTTGCTTTACTATTTCCTCAACAAAACCATCAATTGCATCATCAAATTCCGAGGCTGTTAAATCTTGCTTTGATTTGCGAACTTCAGCTTCATCAGCTTCTGAAAAGACTAATTTTGCACCACTATCTTCACCAAGAATATAATCAATCACATCAGCAAATACTCCCCTTCGTAATCGCAGGTCAAGATTTTTAGCTGCCTCAGCACTTAAACCAAGTTCATTGATCAAATATGCAATTAGAGCATCAAACTTAATCTCACCAACCATTATCTTCATAACGGTTGATGCTAAATTTACTTTATACTGCTTACTCAAATCATCAATTAAGGCCATAACTGATGGGTCATTAATTTTTGACTGAATATTTTTTGGCAGTTTGCTGAATTTTGTGAGATACGTAAGCATAACTAAAAAGTAGAAAGTTCAAAATGTTATAAAGTTATAAGGTATTATTACAGAGATTCTTAGTACAATACAAAAAGTAATCAACAAAATATATCCTACACCTTCTCAAGTTTCTTTATTTCCTCTTCAATAGCCTCGCGTTCCAAACTATGTGGAGGATATTGCAGAAGCATATTTTTGAGATTCAGTAATTCATCTGATTCATTACTTATAGTTTCAACTGGAGATCTGGAAACTACTTGCCTTGGCGGTTGTGACTGTTGAGGTGATGGTCTAGGCGTTGGCTTTGCCAGCGGAGTAATAGGCTTTTTTACTGGAGTTGGAGTTGAAATAATTGTTTTTGGAGTTGATACTACTCGTGGTGGTTTTGCTATCACCTGCTCTTGTCGTTTTTGGGCAGTTTCTCCGGCTGGTTTGGTTGCTACTGGCTTAAAAGATTCTGAAAAAGAGGTTTGTCGTTCAGCAACTTCACTAACTTCTTCTCTCGTATTTATTATTTCATCTGGCATTACTTCTTCTGTAACTTCCTCGTCAACGGGGATAATTTCCCAACCTTCGCCATCATCAGAGGGCATACTATCAGGGAAAAACTTGATATTAATGTAAGTTTTTAGAACCTTAGCTAACAACTCTCTTTCGCCTGGAGTTAGATTTTTTGCATTATTAGAATTTATCAAAAAAGCAGACTGACTCATGCTGTCATAGGTTTGACTTCCATATTGTGTGATAAAATCTTTAATCCAGTTATTGATAGATGGGTTAACCAATTGACCGTTGATACTAATAGGGACACTTGTTATAGGTTCTATATTATCATATATCGCTTGCTCTAATTTACTCTTAAAATTCAATTCACGGGCCAAAATAAAAAGCAGTCTTTGGTTAATTACGTCAGTAATTATTGCTGGTCTTAATATTTCTGCCCTTAAGTTACTTTGAAACATTTTGACAACATAACTCTTCTCTTGCTCTAACGTCATCTCTTTATTTGGAGATGCATTAATGAAATTTACTCTCTCCAGTAAAGGCTTTAAAATTGTTTCTTCAATTTCTCGACTTAAACCACGAGCTTTAACCTTTTCAAATTGATACTCAGTTTCAATATAATCAGCAATACCATCAAGCTCTAGCTCACCAATAGCAAAATTAATAATTAATGGTGCAAGATTAATATCATATGCACTTTCTAAGGCACGTAGTGGCTTGATAACTTCAGGAGCTGAGCAAGAGAGTCTTAACTCTCTTGGGAAGTCATTATTAAATTTTTCAATCGCTTCTTCAATAATAAGCATAATAATATTTAATGATCAGGTTATGACTTCTTTGAATCTTGGCTTTTAGGTTTTTTAGGCTCTTCTTCTTCATCGTCATTATGACCTCCTTTTCCCTTGGTAAAATCATCAACTTTTTTACCAGTATCAATTTTATCTAAACTTTCTATATAAACAGTGAAATTCGATTTTGAACCTGGATTATCACGAAGGAAGACTCCTAACCCCTCTTTCATACCTTGTATAACCTTTTTCTCAGAGTCTGTTGGTCCATCACCTCTAGCACTGATTACTCTAAGTTCTTCGTTTATTTGCTCAAGTTTTTCGTTTGCTTCTGAATCACCCTTTGCGAGCATCTTCCAAACACGAGTAGTGGTTTCATCTAAACCACGGGCTCCTCGAGTAAATGATGATTTACCTAAGTCTCTTAGTTTCTTAAAGCCAATAGCAGAGAAAATTTCCGCTGCATGTCTCATTGCTTCAAGTCCTTTTTTAATCGCAGCATTTGTTAACTCTAGAGGATCATATTGCTCTAAAGCATTACCTGCTTTATCAGTTAATTTTGTTACAGTGCTAGGAGAGGTATCAATTGGCATGGCATCTTTGTGGTGTTCATTAATTTCTTTGGTTTTTTCCTGATGTTCTTTCTCAATCTCCTCGGCTTTTTTATCATGAGCAGTATTTACTTTTTTAGTCTCTGACTCAACCATGGCTGGAGAAGATGCATACGCACGACGTATGTCTTCAAGGGATTCATCTCTTTCTTTTTTATTATCATTAAGTTTTCTTTCTTTTTCCTGATCAGCTGTCTCTATTTCAGCATCCCTGCCCCGGGTTTTCTTGGCAGCTCGATGATAGTCTCGTGCCAAATTAATTTTATCTTGATATGCTAAATTAATTTTTGATTCAGCATCCTTGCCGTCAACGCCATATTTATTATAAGCTTCTTCAACGCCTGCGTCATAAACCGTATTTGCTTTATTACGTAAATTGCTATAACGATCTGATATAGAATCAAGTTTTTGCTTGTGTTCAATACCAAATTGCTTAATTTCACCTTCAGAAGCTCCACGAGCTTTCATGGCAGTACGCTCTTCAAGAAAACGAGCTTTCTGTGCGTCAAGATCAGCTTGTTCATTTGTATCGTAATTATGTAATTTCTGATCACGTTCTTGTTTTAAAGTAGAAATTTTACTATCTCGTTCTTGACCTAATTTTTTATACGAATTTGCCTTTTCCTCCTTTGCTTGAGTTTCTAAATCTTTAACAACCGTCGCAGTTTCAATAATATTATCATGTGTTCTTTCTTTTTCAACTTTCTCTTGGTGCTTAGTAGAAAAATCTTTTAACTTTCCACCCATCCATTTTAATGGTAACAATCCGGTTACCGTTGCTTTTATAATCTCTGCAGGGCTTCCACTCAAAGCAGCGGCAGTTATTTGACCTCCAAACGAGGCCTTCGCATATTCATCTAATCCTTTCAATCCTTCCTCTTTTATACCAAATTTTTTAAGAATTTTAAGTTTTCTATCTCTACCAGCTTCTTTCTGTGTTTTTTGTATATCCTTACCCCATCCTGTAAGAAAATCACCACGTTTCTTTGTTGCTTCGCCCAATACACCATTTGTCAATTTGCTTATACGGTCACCAGCCTTACTGGTCAAACTTCCAGTAGCACGTAATCCAACCTGAGCAGTTGACTTTCCAGCACTTTTGGCTAAGTTACCTGTTTTCTTCAATCCCCACCTATTAACTGCCATTCCCTTGCCAACCGCCTTAGCAGCAACGCCACCTAAATCTTTGGTAATAATAACGCCACCAATTAACATCCCAATGGAAATAACAAACTTAAGCATCCCCTCTGGAGTTCCAGCTGTAGAAAGTCCAGCTGCAGCCAATTTACCCTGGTGAGCTTTTTCGTTATCAGATCCGGTAAATGTTACACTAGAAATATTTTTCACATCAACGGTTGCACTAGCAAACGATAACCAAATAAAGAATGCTAAAATTGGCCCCGACACGACATTTTCCGTAAACTGACTCCACCATTTTGAAGCATATTTTGAAGTATTTGGTAAGGCACCGAGTAGATATGCCAAAGGTGATAGTGTCACTAAGATCCACAGCATCACCATACGCATTACTAAAACAAATAAAATTATCACAATGACACCAATAGAGATAATTACATAGCCTAAACCCAAGAGATATGTTCCTGTAATCGAAAGCGCATTAACATCAGTTGCACCTTCTTTTGATATATTTAATAATTGATTAATTCCGAGCATGTCCGATAGATTACCTCCTCCAATATCTCGAAAGCCATTAACAAATGTCAACATTATAACTTGAGCAAAATCGATAATTACTCCACAAATTAATTTTGAGAAATTGATTAGAACTGCCATTAATAGCATTTTTGGTAATAACTTTTTCCATGAATAGCCCTCAATATTTAAAACAGTCGCAAAGGCAATTATCAATAAAATCAAAATAAAAAACATGTTACAAACATCTCGTATTATCCTCCAACCCTGAGTTACTGCTTCCGAAGTTACAAAATCATTATAAGAACTAACCCAAATCAAAAGCTGAATTAATACAACTAAAATTCCTCCACCAATCCAAATAAGCATTGAAACAATATGACCTACAACCGAAGCGGTTGCAGTACCAATATTACTTTCTGCACTTACTGAGTTAACAAACAAAAAACAACCAATAAGTAAGATGGCTATTAATTTATTTTTATGACTACGAAAAAACTTCATGTAATATATTTATAGTAATGCCTTTACGGCCTCCCAAAAAAAACCGAAGCCAAGATCAATTGCAGTCGTCGGGTCATTAATAACCATAATAACTAAAATAATAGGGACTAAGGCTAAGAGAATCAAAGCTGCCACTAATAAATCCAAAATGATTACTAACATTTTCTCCACCAATCCAAGACCAGATACCGGCAGACCCAAGATTGACTCCATCGCCGGTCCACCTCCTTCATTACCACCCTTGCCAACCTTTGGTAACCATTCTTTCCCCAAATCACAAAAAAATTTATCTCCCATAACCATATTCAGAAACCAGTGAACATTAATCCAAATTAATGTTGCACCCCAGCTATCAATCAAATTTAACCAAGCTTGTTGAAGCATTTTACTAGTAGCTTGCTGGATTGGAGCTGCTGCTAATTCAGTTGCTTGCTCTCCAAGTCCACTATTCTTTACATTTTTAGCATCCTGACGAGCTTGGCGATATAAATTTGATATCGCACCTGCACGTTTAGAAGCTGAATCTTTATAAGGTCGATCCGTAAAAGCCTGGCCAAAATCCTTCCAACTATTCCTGACAAGTGCTTGATCATTATTCGCCAAACGGGCTTGTAGCTGTTTTTGACGTAGCATATCACTTACATTAAAATCACTTTGCTTAACTTGATCAAAGGTTAGTCTTTTTGATTCAGCCATATGTAAAATTTGTCTTTATTATACCATAATCTTATCCGAAAGACCAAGTATTTTTACTACAAAACCAACAAAAAAATCCAAACTGGAAATATTCCAATATGGATTTAATAAAACGTCTAAATAAAACTACAAAATCAGCCCCTAGGCATCTTTCATTGGCGGGAAAACTACTGTTTCACGCACTGAACAATCATTGAAAATAGCAAAATTTCGTTCACTAAAACCAAAGCCGGCTGCTGGGGGCATTCCATACTCCATAGCTTCTAGATAATCAGTATCCAGCATCTGCGCTTCTGTGTCGCCTTTTTCACGCAATTTCATCTGAGCCTCAAAGCGCTCAGCTTGGTCAATTGGATCATTCAACTCACCAAAACCTTTGCCCATTTCAGAGCCACAAGCCAGAATTTGCATTCGTTGAACAACTTTTGGATTATGAGGGTCTTTTTTAGCTAATGGTTCAATTTCAATTGGTTGGTTGATAAGAAAATGAGGCTGCATTGAAACTTCTGGCAAAATACGGATTTTCTTTTTAAAAATTAAATCCATCAAACGTCCTCTGCCAGCAGTCTTTTCAAATTCAATATGCTGTGATGTGGCATAATCTTTCAACTCGTCTTCAGAAGCGGTGTTCAAATCAAGATTGGTATATTGCTTGAAAATCTCAAAATAATCCAAAGTTTTCCAATCTCCACTCCAATCAATAACAGAGCCCTGATAATCAAGTTGCAAGGTGCCAAAGGTTTTTTGAATAATATGTTGGTACATTTTTTGTACAAATTTCATCATGGTAGAAAAATCTGCATAAGCCCAGTACCATTCTAATTGAGTATAATCCTGCAAGTGCTCACGGTCAATTCCTTCGTTACGGAAAATTCGTCCAATTTCAAAGACTTTTGGGTAACCTGCCACCAACATTTTCTTCAACGGTAGCTCCAAAGAAATGCGCAAATAAAAATCCTTGTCCAGGGCATTATGATGCGTGATAAATGGCTCGGCTTCAGCTCCACCAGGGATTGACTCCAAAACCGGCATATACATTTCAATAAAACCATTATCTTTTAAAAATTCTCGTGTCGCATCCCAAAAAATTGCTTTTTTAATAAATAAATCTTTGGTTTTTTGATCTAGTAAAATATCCAAATAACGTTTGCGTAACTTTGTTTCCTCATCACTAATGCCAAAGTGTTCGGTTGGTAATGGTCGCAGTGACTTTGATAGCATTCGGATAGAAGTAACTTGCAAGGTTTTTTCACCGCTCTTGGTTATGAATAATGTACCAGTTGCTTCTACAAAATCCCCAGTATCAAAATTATCAACAAAAAAACTAAACGTTTCATCCCCTACCTCAGTTTTATGAAGTAAGATTTGTAACCGGCCTGTCCCGTCGTCTATGTGAGCAAAAGCAAGTTGGCCCATTAATCGTAATGAGCGAACTCGACCTACTAATATCAAGGTTTGGCTTGCTAGTTGATCAAAATTTTCTACTACTTCTTCAAGTTCATGCGTGCGGGCAGTTGAACTTGGATAAGCTTCTAGACCTTGCGAAAGCAAGTTTTCCAGCTTCTTTTTTCTAAAGGCAATGATGTCTTCTAAACGTTCTGACATAGTAATAAATATGAATAAATATGTGTTTACAGTATACCATAATAAAGGATTTTTCAAGGGAGGGCTGGCTGATTCTTTTTTAGCTGCTTCAATCACTATCTAATAAAATGTATATATTATTTCTTTATCATCTCGGTGAAAATATAGAAACTTAACATTATATCTAAATGTTCATATCAAATATATAAGACTAATGAGTGGTTTTTAAAAACACAAAACCGCCCAAAAGACGGTTATTGTGTTTAATATAAAATTTTATAATTATTATTTTTTATTATAATAATTTCCTTTTTTCACATTTCTTTGGCCTAAATACTTAGCAGGAAGTCGGTTATTATTAAGAGCTTTATCCTTATATTTCCCAATTGCCTGTTGATAGCGTGTACCAGGATTCCAAGGAATTAAGTCATTATAACCATGACCTGTTATACTAGTAAACTCACCATATGCCGCACTCACGTCACCATACTTTTCACCCTTGATATGTACTCCAGCTACCATATCTCTATATACCCTATCACCATCTCCTGTCGTAATATCATTTGATGGATCCATAGCAAAAATATAATCTTTATGCGTTAATATACTGTCAGCTTTTGGCCAATTAATATCCGATACATTGTTACGCATCATAGAATACATTACTTCTACTGGTTTTTGAATAGGATAAATGCCTCGATCTTTCATTTTATTAAGTAATTCTTGGTAGGTTGCGTCTGCCCCAAGACCAAGATCCAAGGGATCAACAACAACAATTTCTATGGTTTCTGCCTCATCTTCCGGTGTCAGATCTTCTCGTCTAATTAATTGTTGAACTGGATTACTAAACGACCAACCGTATAGCTTTGACAAAGTGAGCATCTTTTTTATTAATTTTAGATTGTTATCATCTCCATCTTCCTCGAGTTCACCAAGCCTAACTTTGGTTAATACTGGGAAAAGAGGATTCTCTTGGTTCTCAACATTATCTTGTAGTAATTCTGTTTTATCTACCTTGGAGAATTCTTCATTGGCTGTGTTCTTTAATTCTTTTCCTTGTACTGCTGCTGTGAGCATACCATAAGCAGTTGCACCAAACACTAATTTACGTTTGTTACGAGAAAGCCATGATTCTTTTTCTTCAACCTTTTTGTTATTTTCTGCTTCTAACTCACTCTCAGGAGTTTTTTCATTATTTTCTTGCTCTGGCACTTGATTATTTGGGAACTGTTCTATATTAGGCATATTTTATAGTTATTTAGTTAATTATCCCCCCCCCTAAGTATATAATATATCTAAAGAAAGAACAACTTCATATATTGGTCAGGATCCTCTCTGTTATTCTCTTATTTTACTGTCATCTCTGTTATTTTACTCTGTCATCCCTGACTTGGGTGGGATCTTTTTTTCTGTCATCCCTGCGAAGGCAGGGATCTAGCTTTGATTCTATAAAGAATCATTCCCATCAATTCTTCTATTCCTCTCTATTTTAACAATGCCACCTTTTAAAAAAGGTGGCATAGATAGATTATAGAGAGGATTAAATAAAATGATAAAGATAATCTTTTTGTACTATTAAGGCTGGATCCCCGACCAAGTCGGGGATGACATGTAAAAATATGGATATGATAGAGGAAAAGACAATGGCATGAATAAAAAAAGATCCTCCACATATGTCAGATTTCAACATATAGTGAAGGAGTCTCGGCTGGCATTCAGGCACGAAATCTTTAGATGGCTTATTTTACAAGCACCATCCTTTTTGTTTCTGTGAAATTTTCTGACTGCAGTGTATAAAAGTACACACCACTGGTCAGATTTGAGGCATCAAAGTCTGCTGTGTAATTTCCTGCGGACAGGCTTTGATCTAAAAGTACTACGACTTCTTTCCCCACCATATTAAAAACTGATAACTTTACCTTCCCAGATTTCGGAATGGAGAAGTTGATCTTTGTTGATGGATTAAAAGGATTTGGAAAGTTTTGAGAGAGAAAATAGCCCAGAGGAATTTCGTTGTTAATGGGAAAGATTCCAACTGAGTGTGAAGTCTTTAGTATAACTCCATTTCTACCAACAATGAAAAAATCATTAGAAGTAGCATCAACACCTTTAAATTCATCTCCGTTTACTCCCCATGGTTCTTCAGTCCAGGTTTCTCCTCCGTTAATTGTTCTCATAATTAAAGCCTTGTTTCCATACATTAAATCATCTACATATTGACCAACAGCACAGGCTTTATTTGGGTCAATCGGACTAACAGCAATATCATACAATTGACCTCGAGATTCAATTATATATTCATTCCAGGTTTCTCCATTATTAGATGTTTTGAATATTAACGGATGATAAGTTCCAGGAACTATTTCATAACCAGCAAAATAGCCACTCTGGGCATGAAAATCAATAGCCTTACTATGGATACTTCCGCCTCGGATCTTTCCATCAGTCCAGTTAATGCCATTATTTGTAGAAACAAAAAGATTTGTGAGACTTGTAGCAACAGTAATATATCCTTTACCATCTACAAACATAACATCAGTAAATAAAGCATCACCTGAAGAAACAATTTGATTAAACCAACTTTCTCCCCCATTTGTAGTTTTGATAACGGTTGAGAAATCTCCAACCGCGTATCCATTCAAAAAGTCGAGAAAATAAATATTCCTTAATGTTTGCTCCGCCGGTGAGGAAATTTGCCAGTTTAATCCTGAATTTGTTGTTTTAAAAACCCTGCCAGACTCGCCTACAGCAAATCCTTTATCCTCATTTATAAAGAAAAATGAAGTAATGAATTTTGGCGATCCTGAGGAAAATTCATTCCAGGATACTCCAGAGTTTGAAGTCTTTAAATATGAGCCATTATTCAGGGCAACATATCCGGTACTAGCATTTACAAAATGTACATCAAAAAGAAAATTTGTGACTCCTGATGGAAGAATTTCAAATGGTTGGGCGAATAATCTTCCCACCATCAATAAAAAAACAAAAATTGTTTTCATTACTGCTCCTGTATTTTTATTAAGAATTATTTTTAAATGAACTTTTAACTTTTATTATGTATCAATACCAAATAAACTTAAGTCCGTCAAATTATGGGAGTTGTTTTACCATAATCTTAATCTTTTCATCATCATTTAACTCATCATCATAACCCCAATTATCAATAATTCTAATTTGAGGCGTAAGAATATAACATGAATCTGCACCTTCACATACAGTTCGGTCATCGCTATAGAATGCTCCATTTGCGTCTTTATCTATTTGAGTATAATCATATAAATGACTAAAATAGCGGGGATTAATATCTGCAAAATTTTGGTTTGTTCGATCATAAGTTAGAGGTACTTGATTAGATTTATTATAACCCAAAGAAATATATATATCTTTTAGAGGTTTTTGTTCTGGGTCAGTTTTTGTCGAAAAAGCCAACGTAACAGTTTGCCTACCATTCACAATAATTGTGGATGTTTCCCCCTCAATCATATAATCAAAAATTTTAGGTTTGATATAACAGTAATCACTATCTCTAGTGCCATCGATACTTGGACGAGTACCATCAAAGCACTCGCTGATAGGTAGAGAAGGTAATATTGAAGGAGAACCATATGAAGTTCCATTCCAAGTATATTGATACCAAGACGTTAGGCGAGGAAAAAGTCGTTTGATTACATCCAAAGCATAATTTCCTCCTCCAGTTTTTGGTTTAGTGACACTTACTTCTTTTGCTCGATTATAACAATATGCAACACAGCCAACATCGTCAGAAGAACTTCCAACATTATCAGCCTCAAGCACCCAATTTCTAGGTGTTACTTGACGTGTATTGCATATTTTAGGATTATTAGCAGCGGTCCCATAAGTATCACAGCGATAAGAACTTAATCCTTCGGTAAATCCACTACACAACTTCCAACCAAAAACGTTTCCTTCATCGTCAATATTAGACGGAAAGCAATTTGAGCCGCAACCATTTCCATCATAATCTAAAGTAATAGCTACACGAGGGACACAGGTATCCCATTGAAATGGAATATCTGAAGAGTGTGCACCATTGTCTGTTGCTCCTTTCCAATAAGAGTTAGGGGTATTTGTACACGAACCCCACGCACAGTCCCAGCGACCAGGGGAATAATCTGTAGGTGTAAAATAAAATGGTTGGCCGTTTTCTGTACACTTTTGTGATGTAATACTTCCAGAATAGGGCAAAAATGAAGTAATAAAATATGGTGAAGGGGCAGGTGTAACTTTAACAATCTGTTTTATTCCTGGAGTGGCAGTAGTGGTAATATACGAACCATAATAATTATCGGCCGCTCTTCTTGGAATGTGAGGAATATTAACAGCTCCTATATCACCCCCAAAGTCAATTTTTCTCGTGCTTGATGGATAGAAAAATGGTGATTCGGGGAAAGTTGTATCTGGCAGTTTTAGGGGAGAATTTTCATCTAAACGAGCGGCCCAATATTTATCTGTATCAACCTTAACAAATTCATTACAATATAACTGAGGCGTCGCTGCTGAACATTGATCCTTAGCATCTAAACAATAATAAACACTCTTGCCATTAAAGTTTATCCCCCCACCTTCTTCCATTGGATCGCTCGCTATACGATCAACCGGATACCAGAGTAAACAGACAGCTGGATTACGAGGATCAGTTTCAAGACAATAACCTTTTAGACCCTTTGTAGTAATGTTAGTTTCATCAGTATGATTACACGACAAAGCATTTTCCGTTGGAAATAAACGACAACTTGGTCCAACATATTGAGGTTGAGGATTAATTAAATTTATTGGAATAATACAATCACTTGGATCAGCACCTGAATCTGAACAGCGAATATTAAGCGAGCTTTCAATTTTAATATCATCAATAAATGATTCAATATCTCCGTTATCAAAAACTAAGGTATATGTAGAGGATGTTGCTTTAAACCCAATTGAACGCTTAACCCACTGATGTGGCTTGTCAGTTTTGGAAATTTTTAATATGTAATCAACAGGATTATTTGTACCTGAACGCAAACCGACATCAAGACTACCACCTCTTCCATAGGAGTAAAAAGTTAAAACATATCGTTTATTAACTTGAAATGTCATTGGTACTTTCGACTCTGCTTCAATAACAATAGGTGGCCGAGGATCATCAGGCTTTAATTCCAAAATATTTTTACCGTCAGGAACTAAATATTTAACATCTCTTTGCTGATTACTCAACTTATATAGTGAATTTAAACTCAACTTAGATAATTCATTTGGATTGAAAATAATCGTGCTTGCATTTAATGCCCAATGATTATCATTATCAATTTCAAAACTATTATTAAGAACATCAACAGTCTCACCAACCTGAGACATCGCTGAAAGATGATAATAATCTGATAATGAGTTATATAAACCATCTCTATATCCAACCTTACTATACCCCGTAGTATTTAAAATAGATTCTACTGCATTACTAAAATTTTGTCTTTTATTAGACACTCTTGCCGCACAGCTTCCATCAGCTGCAAAAGCTTCACACTCTCCAATATCCAAACAAGTTTTTTTATTAGGATTATTTGCATCTGGAATATAGCTTAAACAATCAAGCCATTTTGAACAAACACGATCTGGCTGCACTTTGAGTAAAACGTTAGCATTCTTAATAGGACTTGTGCTTGGAGGAGCTCCATCTATAGTTGTATCATATGTTACATCGGCATTAAATATTAAACGACTCTTGTCCTTGCCATTTTGAGATCGTTCGTTAAATAAGACAGCTCCTTTATCAAAATTAACAAGATTATTATGTGAAACTCTATCTAGATTTTTTGCTATTTGATAATCAACATTAGCTTTCAGCAAATAAACTGAATCATTTGGATTGGGACCTAAGCCAGGCTTATTTATTGTTAGTTTACAGGTTACGAGATTTCTATAATTAGTGCGTGAAAGATAGAATTGAGCACTTGAATGATGGTCACTATTATAATCAATAGTTGTTTTATCAATAAAATTATTATTTTCATCAAGCACCTTCATACCTGGGGCTGGGCAAGAAAGCTTTACTCTCATTCGGGAAGCAGATTCCAATAAAGAACCCTTCAAAATATATAAAGTTTGAGGAGTCAAAGAAATAAATTGAGATGCTTCATCACTTCCTTGAGTCCAAGTCCAGCCTTCAATAATATTTGAAGTTATATCTCGCTGTTTAAAACCTGGATTAACGATTAAGTTCTCATTAAACTTTGAAGTTGGATCTATATATTCTGTACAATCTGCTTGTTCGGCCTGACATAGCCCTGCCCAATGTCTACCGTTACTATCAATAGTAGGTTGCTTAACAGCATTTACTACTCCACCAATCCCAATAGTCTTATCATATGAGGAATCGCATGGAGCATCTGTACATTTTTGTCTAGAGACACAATCACTATCTGAAGCACAAATTGAACCGTTTCCATCGCAACGTTTTACATCTTTCTTGTACCACTCATATTGATTAGTGGTGCCGGTCTTCAAACGCCATTCACAAACTTCTTTTCCTGGATCTTTGAAATAGGTATCACCATCAAGACTTGTCCACTTACTACAACCAACAGCTTCCGCCTTACAAGCAACAGTTCCATAACGATCAGGATTGTTGTTTATATAGATATCGGAAAAGCTAATATCTGTATCATACGTTGATGCAAGTCCCATTCGCTGACAACCTTTATTCGCAACTTCACATTGCTTAGTTCGATCATAGATAGCATAAACAATTTTATCAGCTGGGGTGTAAATACAGCTCTTTTCATTAGGATCACAAGCTTTGTTATCATTATCATCATTAACAATTTTTGCTTTATATTCAGTTGAGTTAAAGGTGTCTATAAGTGCTTCACAGCCAGCTGAAACATCGTCACATAAATCTGTAAAGCTATGTAGGTTAACAGTAGTTGAATCAGCATTTTTATATTGACTACAACCAAGCATGTAACCAGGAGCAAAAGAACCATTCAAATCTTCATCACATTCATCTGGTATAGTCCAAGAATTACTAATTAAATAAAAACGATTTGGAACCTCGGTTAATCTGATGTTATCAATAAAGACTTCATTAGCAAAACTTAATTTTAATTTCTCACCAATATTATTCAAATTTGAAGGACGAGGAATTGAAGTTACTTCATGATCAAGTGTAGTAAGGTTAAATGAATAAAGTTTCCAATCAGTTGTAATATTTGTTCCAGAGGTTGAGAAAATTGCTCGGTCTGGAAGAGGCCTTGCGCCATTAAATAATTCAATATTAGATATTGCTGTTGGAACACTAGCACGAGCCAAGAAGCTCACAGTATATGATTTATTTCTTTTTACTCCTTCACCAACTAATTTCGTAAAGGTATTTCCAAGCAAAGAGTGCCCACCAAGATTTAGTGCGGTATTGGTTCGAACTAGTTCACGTCTATCTTCCCAACCTTCATAAGCATTATCATTATCTTCAAAGGTACTAACCGTAAAAATATTTCTAGTGTTACTGGCAATATTACCTGTATACTCTTGACAACCAGCATCAACAGCAGCACAAGTTGTGCCTTCACCAGGGATTGCATAATATAAGCAACGACTCTGGGTAGCGTCCCATTCACCATTACCGGCTAAACAAGAACTGGCCGTATTTAATTCACGGCGGTATGGATGACAATCATCAGAGCAACTAATTGTTTTTTGATATAAATGATAGGAAACTGTTCCATCCTGAGCATAGAACTGACGACAATCATAGTTATATCCAGGTTCAGATGGTAGTTTTTGATAAATAGAAGCATTACACAACAAAGCTTCTTCAGTAGCTGGAAGTGTGCTTAATGGCTCTTCGCCACGACTACCTGGATCTCTTTGTAATGAATAGACCTTAAGTTGATAACCAGATTCATCAGATCCCTCCCAGGTATAAAAAGGCAAACATCGGGATGCGTCAGGCTTAATACATTTTCGCATAGCACTGTAATACTCAATGGCTTCACCACCTTGACTCAACTTATCTAGATTGGTAAAGGCCGTGCAACCAACAGCCTGTGCACCACAAGTTTTTGCAGTAGCGGGAATAAGATTTACAGCCTGCTTAGCATTAAAGGCATTAGCCTGCTGAACATACGTATTATAACCAACACAAGTTCCGGGACAACTGTCTTGAGCAGTCGTTTTAGCTGTCACCGCAATACCAGTATCAAGTGAAGTAAATAATTCACAACCGACTTCATTAGCATTACATTTTTTTGCAAATTTAAAACATTCCTCAGGTGCATCAGTCTTTAAGCGGTATGGAACTCGAACATTGAATTGATAACAAGTATCTTCTAAGTAGGTTGGTAATATTTTTTGATTAATTACATTCCTTGATCCGTAATCGTTATACGTTGTGCTTGCTCGGCCAGCAGTTAATTTAACACTATCAACATACACAATACCACCTCTACTTCCGACAAAAATTCGGTTATCAGTTATTGTTCCAAATGGATAATAGAAAGTAACAACCAAAGTCTGCCATTGATTCAATACTGTTGAGTCAACATGGTTTGCACCTAGCAAACCAAAGCCTGCAAAAGCTGCGCTTGTTTTTGGGAAAACACGCGCTGACAACGTATAATAATGACCTGGTTCAAATTGAAAGTTTTCTGGCAAAAAACTATGGGGAGTAATACCCGGACCCACTGGATTACTAAATAAAGTCCCCGATCCTTCAATATATAAACTTTGTGTGCCATCATCAACTTCTGTCTGCACTATTCCGGCCTTAACCAGACCATCATTAACTAAAATATACCAACGGTCATTACCATCATATGGCGGAGGAAGAGCAGGCAGATTATATAAACCAGGGTCGCCAGGTCCAGGATTTACTTCATAAATTTGACATTCACCATCATATAACTCACCACCTTCACTATCATTACACTTGCTATCTTCAAAACTAGCATCTCCAATGAGGTTAGTGTCTAGGTTATCTTTAGTTCTTATATATTGATGACAACCTTCACCGGAGATTCCACAAGCAGAAACATTCTTATTAAAATATACTTGTTTAGCATCTGCATCCCAACCAATTTTTTTTGTTTCTTTGTCATATGGACCTGAGATAGCATATTGTTTACAACCAACTTGCCCCGCATCACAAAAATTATAGTCCAAAGTATTTTCTAGAAAAGCTGCTTCTTGACCTGATTCATTTTTAAATGTCTGACAGGTATTATTTCGAGCTTCGCAACTATTATTTGGATTTTGACTAAAAATCCAACGACGTTTTTCTTGTGTGCAGTAACCAAATAAAGCACAGGTTCCATTACTATTCTCTTTTATACATGACTGTTCATCAGCACAGTAATCACTATTTCTCGTAACCGATACTTCTAAATTATCAGGCGTAGATAGATTGGAATTTTTATAGACAGTAGCCCCAAGAATTTGAGAACCATAACCTTCCATACCACAAAACATTTTTGGTAATTTTAAAACCCAGTGTGGATCAACAAGACCACGACACCACTCTTCATCTAATCCAGGGTATGATTTATCATCGCTAAAGCATGCTACTAGATCTGATAGAGTAACATCTTTTGTTTGTTCACTATGACCTCTTATATATTGAGCAGCAACTTCCCAACCAACGGGCAAAACCCGATATTTACGAAGAATGATCAAAGATCGATATGGATATCCTTCTTTATAGCTCATGACATCTCCTCTTGTATTATAACCAACGCGAGCATTTCCATCTAATAAACCTTTTTGGATAGCCTCAGCAACAGTTAAATTTTGCTCAATTGCTTGTGCAAACTGTTGATTAATTACACATTCTGTTGGACTAGGATTCTCCTCATCTCTACAAGCACTTAGCTTAGATAAAACATTATAATCTGCTCGTTCATTAAAACGTGCCTGTAGAATACTGCTGTTTTGCTTGGCAACCTCAATAATTCCTCCGGTACCTCCTTGACTATAGTAATTACTCGATGACGATGAAGAGCTACTAGTATTTTTTGATAGATTTTCGATTAGTTTATTAAAAGCTGTTAAGGCTAGCTGGTTAAGAAAAATATTAACGGCATCAACAAAAACATCTCCGGTTCGCTCAAAAAAAGTTCCTACTTGTAAATCTTTAGCTTCTTTTAATTTAAGTTCCCAAATCCCAGGTGGAGCGGTTCTTTGATTGGAAATTATACCTTTAGGTGAGATCCAACCATTATCTTCACGGCGTTGTAATTCTAAACCTTCTTTTTCTCTCCGAACCCTGTATCCGATTTCGTCATTAAGAGTTAAGGCTGCGCCAACATCAGTAGTGGATGGATCAAAAGCCGTTAAGGCAAGGTTTTTTAAATACTCAGGATCTCTATATAATTCTACTTGATCTCGCCCATTTTCATAAATTTGTTTTAAATTACATCGTGATTGGCTAAGGCCTCTACTTTTACTAGCATAATCTGTTAAGCCAAGAGCAATTCTTATGCTTACTGACAAATCAGGTGAACAGATATCATATTTTTTTATAAATGACCCTTCGTCAGTCTTTGCAAACTCTTCAATAAATTGTCCACCAACATTAGCTCCCTGTTCTTGTAACCAAGGCCCAAATTCTTTGGTAAAATAAACTGGCTTTTGACCTTTACCACCGGAACCAATATAGGTTGCTGTATCATAAGCAAACTGATTTACTAAGCTTCGTAAAGAATTTAAAAAACTAGTTCGAGCAGCTTTTAAAATTGTATTCCAAATAGTGGTCTTAACTTCTAATTTAATTTCATCAATTTGTTTTTTTATTTCTGCCCTTGCAGCGGGAACAGATTCAGCCTCAAGAGTTATCGTTGGAACACCTTGAGCGTCAACTTCTTTGTATGATAAAAAAAGAAAACCAACCATTAGCAAACCAATGATTGTGACAATAAAATTTCTAGGAGAGAAAAAACTTCTTTTCATAAAACTAAAATGCTCATTGTATCATCTCATTAAATGTTTCTACAATTTGTTCATCCGATAATCCGTCTAAGGTTTTTTGGTTCATACCAGCTTGTAATAAAAATTGTCGTAAGTCGGTTGCTTTAGGATTTGTACCAAGAGCATCTTGTAAAGCTTTTTTTTCTTCAGCTGTTAATTGTTTAGTATCTGTTGCCGGTGAGGCAGTCGGAGAGATTGTTGCTGTCTGAGTCACTGCACTATTCAACAAATTTTCTAAAGATGAGTTGGAAAATGTTGTATCAGTTTCTGGTGTTGTAATCTGACTGACAGACGTACACGTTTGTCCCTGCGGACAAGTTGGATCATTACCACTATCAATTTCTTGTTTATCAGAAAAAGTATCACTGTCAGTATCATTTAAATATGGAGAAGTTTTATATAAATTTAATTCATCCCAATCATTAAGTCCATCACTATCAGTATCTTTAGCTCTTAAATCAATTTCACTTTGGGTTGGTTGGTTTGAAGCTACTGACTCAGTCTGTGAATCACCATATAACGGTGAAATAATATTTCTTCGAAGTTGAATAACCCACAAACTAGTAATAGACACCACAGCCACTATCAATAATAAGAAACCAATTTTATGTCGTCTGTCAAAATTATCAAGTCCTAAATTATTAGCGATACGATTAGATAAACTCATAGAAAATTTTTCAAAACATTACAATTCAATATCTTTCTTTTTCATTATAAACTAAAACATTGAGATATAATGATTCTAGCTAAAAATATATGAATTAGCCAAATACTAAATTATATTCACAGCTATAATTATACCTATATTATACCACGATCCCCTTTACAAGGGCAATAAGTTTAAGCCAATTTTCTATGGTTAATTCTTGAGCCCTAGCTTTTTCGGTAATCCCAGCTTGCAATAACGCATCAATAACCTTATCTATCGGTAATTGAAGGCCGGCTGCTACATTTGCTTTAAGCATCTTTCGTCTAGCACTAAAACCTATTTTTACAAGTCTAAAAAATTCTTTCTCGGTTATTTGAAGTGATTGTAATGTCTTTAGATGAGTATTATTTCTTTGAAAATTAACAATGGCACTTCCAACTTTTGGAGCTGGCCAAAAACTAGTAGCCGGAACTAGAGAAATTATTTTTGGTTCAGAATAAAATTGCACTGCCACTGCCAAGATACTCATCTCGCCTGCTTCTGCAACCAATCGTTCGCCAACTTCTTTTTGTAACATTAAGGTTAAACGCCTTGGAAGTATATTTCCTTCATTACCGGAAATAAATTTACGTAAAAAAAATGAGCTAATATTGTAAGGCAGATTCGCTACAACAACGAGTTGATTTTTATCTTGTATAGCTTGCACCCAGCTCTCAGTAAAATTTAAAATCTCTTGATTAAATATTTCTACATTTGAAAATTTTTTTTCTATAATTATTTTTTTTAAAACCCGGGCAATTGTATCATCCAATTCTACAGCGATCACTTTTTGTGCACAACCTGCCAGACGCTCTGTTAAAAAACCAAGACCAGGTCCAACTTCTAAAACTATTTCATCACCTTGTAAGTTTGCAGCCAAGATCATTTCATTATACGCACTTTCATCAATTAAAAAATTTTGTCCTTTACTACGTGAAGGGGTGATGTGATATTGACTACAAAGATTTTTTGTTTGATCAAAAATGGTCATATTCGATTCTGTCATCCCCGCCTGCCTACCGGCAGGCAGGCGAAGGCGGGGATCTAGATTAAAGTAACTGTAAAATTTTTTAATTAACCACAACACTCACCAACTTCCCTTTCACCATAATCACTTTTACAATTTCTTTACCCGTTATCCATTGCTGAATTTTTTCTTGTGAGAGAGCTGTGTTTTTTATTTCATCTTCTGAAACATCACTGCTTATTTCAAACGTATCGCGTAACTTTCCATTCACTTGAACAGCAATAGTAATTACTTCATCTTGTAATAATTCTGAATCATACTCTGGCCAACTTGAAACAAAAATAGAATCTTCAGTCAAACTATTTACGTGGTGCCATAATTCATCACAAATATGAGGGGCAAACGGAGCAAGTAATTGAAGTAGAATATTGTATGTTTCTTTATTAATACCCTTGGAATCAGCCAAAGCATTAACAAAAATCATTAAACTTGAAATAGCGGTATTAAAACGCAGATTATCAATATCGTCACTTACCTTTTTAATTGTTTTATGAAGTAGATTATTAAGTTTTTTATCTTGTGTATCAACGCCAATTTTGTCTTGTAATTGCCAAACCCGACGTAAAAAGGTATGAGCTCCTGAAACACCATTTTCATTAAAATTAGCTGATTGAGTAAATGGCCCCATAAACATCTCATAAATTCTAAAAGCATCAGCGCCATAGCTCTCAATCATTTCATCAGGATTAACCACATTCCCCCATCGTTTACTCATTTTTCGGCCATCTTCACCCATAATTAAGCCTAAATTTGAGTACTTTTTAAATGGCTCGGAATAGGAAACTACTTTAATGTCATATAAAAATTTATACCAAAAACGAGCATAAATGAGATGTCGGGTTGCATGCTCAGCGCCTCCAATATACAAATCCACTGGAGACCAGTATTTTTCTTTTACCTGATCAACTAATTTTTCATGATTATTTGGGTCAATGTAGCGTAAAAAATACCAACTTGATCCTGCCCATTGAGGCATAGTATTTGTCTCCCGCTTTCCCTTTCCTCCACATTTCGGGCAAGTAGTGTTAACCCAATCCAAAATTGAGGCTAAAGGAGATTCACCGGTTCCAGTTGGCTCATATGACTCAACCTCTGGTAACAAAACTGGTAAATCTTTTTCTGATACGCCTACTACTCCACACTTTTCACAATGAATCAAAGGGATTGGTTCACCCCAATACCGTTGTCTTGAAAATATCCAATCCCGTAATTTATACTTTGTTACCCATCTGCCACCAGCCTTTTTGGTAATTGCTTGCTTTGTAGATTCAGAAAGTTCACCAGAAAATTTCTCCGAATTAAACATAATACCATCAGCAGTAAATGCAGTGTCAGAAACTAAACGTTGTTTCCAAATATCCAGTTCAGCACAGACCATATTAGCTTCATTCATATGGTCAAGTGAAACCCACTCAATATCATATTTATTTTTTTCAATTTCAGAAACTTGCTCCGGAGTACTATTAGTTAACTCAAAATGAATAGCAGAAGTATAGGCAATGCGGTTTTCATTTTTATGAGCTGCAAAATATTGCCCTTGAACCGGACCACCTAAGATTTTTACAAATTTTAAATCAGTGTAGCCTGTCTCTTCCCTAACTTCTCGTCGAGCTGCTTCAATAATATCTTCATCCTCTTCAACGCCTCCGACCACAAAATTTCGCCAAGGAAATTCTTTCCATTGTAATAATAAAAACTTTTTAGTTTTTGGATCTTGAACTAAGGCATGAATTGTTCTTCTGGCTACAGTCTTTTTACCCTCTTGAGGTGGATTATTATGATCAATCACTCCGGGAATTATCACATCAATCATTGGTAAATGATACTTTTTAGCAAATTCATAATCTCGGTCATCATGAGCCGGGACTGCCATAACGGCTCCAGAGCCATAATCTACTAAAACATAATCCGCAACCCAGACAGGAATTTCTTTTTTTGTTAAAGGATGAATAACAGAAACTCCTTCTAATACCACACCACTTTTTTCTTTGCCTTCGGCCGTGCGTTCAATATCTGGTTTATTACGAATAGCCTCAATATAGCGCTCAACTTCTTCTTTATTATTTACTTGAGAAAGTAAATCTTGCACCAGTTTATGTTCAGGAGCTATCACAATATACGTAACTCCGTATAACGTATCTGGCCTGGTGGTGAAGACGGTAATTTTTTGTTCTGAATTTGTAACCGAAAAATCTATTTCCGCCCCTTCACTTTTTCCAATCCAATGACGCTGTGATTCTTTAATTGCTTCAGGCCAATCAAGAGCTTCTAAGTCTTCAAGTAATCTTTCTGCATAATCTGTAATTCGCAAGACCCACTGACGCAAAGGCTTTTTTTCAACAACTGTCCCACACCGTTCACATCGACCATCTTCAACATCTTCGTTAGCTAACCCTGTTTTACAAGATGGACACCAATTAATTGGCTCAAAAGATTCATAAGCCAGACCTTTATGAAACATTTGCAAAAAAATCCATTGTGTCCATTTGTAAAAATGTGGGTCAATAGTAGAAACTTCACGTTCCCAATCATAGGTAAATCCAATTTTCACTAACTGATCTTTAAAGCGTTGAATATTTTCTTTGACGGCTATGGCTGGATGAACTTTATGTTTCAAAGCATAGTTTTCTGCGGGTAGCCCAAACGCATCTGAACCCATTGGATGCAAAACATTTTTCCCTTCCATTAATTTTTTTCGAGCAATGACGTCAGTGGCAATATAACCTTTTGGATGTCCAACATGTAAGCCCTCGCCTGAAGGATAAGGGAACATATCCAAAATATAAAATTTTTCAGCATCTGGATTTTCTCGAGTACGATAAAGATTAAGGTCTTGCCAAACCTTCTGCCATTTTTTTTCAATTGTTGAGTGGTTATATTCCATAGTAATATTTTTTTTAATGTCATCCCCGCTTTCTCCATTGTCATCCCCGCGAAGGCGGGGATCTCGTCGTTACACTGAGAATTTGTCTTTTTAATTGTCATCCCCGACTTGGTCGGGGACCTAGTTCTTTTTCAGAACACATATTATTTCTTACTGTCATCCCCGCGAAGGCGGGGACCTAGTTCTTTTTCAGAACACATATTATTTCTTACTGTCATCCCCGACTTGGTCGGGGATCTCGTCATCATCTGTACTCCTTAACAATATCTGAATATAGATCTCTCCAGTCTTCATTAAAATGACTTATTCTACTCACCTTCCATTCACGATTCCATCTCTTTAACCTTTTTTCTCGTAAAATCGCAACTTTAGGATCATCAAAGATCTCATAATAAACTAGCTTATTGACATTATATTGTTTTGTAAATCCTTCAATAAGTCCTTGCTTATGTTCATATATTCTATTTAAAAGACTATGAGTAATACCAACATAAAAAACAGAATGTTTCTTGTTGTTAGAATATAAACAAAATATGATTTCCCTCCTATCATATTATATTTACTTTAGCATACTTTATTGATCAATTGCTCCTTATATTCACCAGATCCCCGCCTTCGCGGGGATGACATTATAAGAGGACAATAACAGGAAAGTCGGAGATGACAATACCTATATATCAATCTCAATTCCCACCGGACAATGATCAGAGCCCATTATAGAATCTAAAATAAAGGCTTTTTTTACATGTTTGCTAATCTTAGCTGATACCAAGAAATAGTCAATCCGCCAGCCAACATTGCGAGAACGAGCACCAAAACGATAGGTCCACCAAGAATATTGTACCTTGTCACCATTAAGCTGACGATAGGTATCAACCAGTCCGGCCTCAATATATTTTCTCCCCCATTTTCGCTCCTCATCAGTAAAACCGGCTGATTCGTGATTTTCTTTTGGTCTTGCTAAATCAATTTCTTCTCTGGCAACATTAAAATCTCCACAAATAATCACTGGCTTTTTCTTTTCTAACTTTTTTATATACGCTAATAGTGCTTTATTAAAACGAGACTTATAGTCCAAACGAGCAAGCGTTGGTTGAGAATTTGGAAAATAAGTATTAATAAAATAAAATTTTGGCATTTCAAAAGTTTGGACACGACCCTCATCATCAAATTCGCTTATCCCAATTCCCTCTTGTAGCGACAGTGGTATCATTTTAGATAAAATTGCTGTACCACTATACCCAGGTCGCTTAGCCGGATTCCAGGTTTCTTCATAGCCTTTAAAATCAAACTCCTCTTTGAGCCGACTTTCATGATCAATCTTTATTTCTTGAATACCTAAAATATCAGGTTTAGTTTTTTTTAAAAAATCACCAAAACCATTTCTGACACAGGCTCTAATTCCATTCACATTCCAAGAAATAAGTTTCATACAATAATATAAAATTATACATTCTATTTGAGATAGATTGTCCTAATCAAACATAGTCATTTGTATGATATAATTATAAGGTAGTCCATACATCCTCGCAATATGCCCAAAGATATAATAACTCATCACTCTGGCCATCGCCTTCGCAATATTATCCTTTCTCTGGTTATCATTCCTATTTCATTATTTGTGACTCTGCTTATTGTTGGTTTTGTTGCAGATATTCTGATTCGTAGTCAAAAAATTCAGAATAATGATTATAGTTTCACCGTCCCCTCAACAAACCAAACAGCAAATACTCAAACCTACGATGAAAAAACAAGAAAACTAATTGAAGGTGAAAATAACCCAAGTTTTGGCGCCACAAATCCAAAAGTAACCATTGTTGAATTTTCAGATTTTGCCTGTCCCTTTTGTAAAGCATCTTTTCCAGCTATTAGAGAAATTGGTTTAAAAAACCAAGAAAACGTAAAAATTATTTTCCGTGATTGGCCTGGGCATGAATTTTCACTATCCCTAGCCTTAGCAGCTTACTGTGCTGGGGAACAAGGAAAATTTTGGGAAATGCATGATAAATTATTTCAAAATCAATCAGAAACTTTTGGGGCAGATAAAAATCAGTTAGCCACTTTAGCTCAACAATTAGGAATTTATAATCAAGATTTTCAAACTTGCTTTGACTCTCAAAAATATTTACCCCAAATAAAGAAGAATTTTATTGACTCAGAAATTCTTGGCGTATCCGGAACACCAACTTGGTTTATCAATGGGTCAAAAATTGAAGGAGCATTGTCAGTAACTGATTTAGAAAAAATAATTAGCCCCTATCTTAAATAGAAATATGTCCAAGCGTCACATTTTTTTTATTACAATTTTTTTCAGCTTACTATTATCAAGCACAACTAATAGCTATGCTCAAAATGATAAAAAAGTTGGTTGCTGTGAAAAAACTGAAATTGCCGCCCCAAATAGAATCACAACCATGGATTCAGACAAAGCTGCTTGTGACTTAACTGGACAACAAGGGCCATGGACCGTGAGATTTATGCCGGATTACTTTGCCAATGCCAATAAATGTGACAAAAAAATTGCTACCAAGGCAGAAAAGCTCGACAAACCAATTCCCTTTGTACCAAGAGTAAGTATCCCAGATACCAAATACACTGCCGGGCAAGAGGTTGGAATTGATGAAAGCACATCTGCCCTAGCAAACTATATTGTTGCAATCTTTAAATATTCAACTGGTGTTATTGGAATTATTGCCGCCATTGTCTTAATGCTTGCGGGAATTATGTGGGTCACTGCCGCCGGCAATCAAGAACAAATTGGTTCAGCAAAGAAAATGATTGGCGGTGGTTTAATGGGTCTAATACTAACCCTTGGGTCTTTTGTTATTTTATCAATGGTGAATACAAATTTAGTAAATCTGAAAATAACACCGGTTACTAAAATACAGAATATTAGCTTGGATGAATTAGAAGAAGTTTGTGCTTTAAAAACTGCACAGGATGATACGACTACATCCCAAAATATTACCCGAAAAGCCTGTGAAGAGTTAGCTGCCAATGAAGTTGAAGTTAATAATCCTAATAAATATAAAAAAGTTGAGTGCAAACCATATTCTAATGGTGGATGGATTGCTGAAAATAATACCTGTGTCAAGACTACTGGTTGCTGCCTTCTTGATATAGGTACACAAATTGGACTTTTTGAATGGCCATGGGGCGATGACCAAATTTGTATCCAAGAATTAACTGAAAAGTCATGTGATGGAAATGCTACTAGTGCTCTATCTAACTTTATTCCAGGATATAACCTATTTACAGATGATATTGATGCTGATCATTATCGTGGTCAAAAATGTGAAGCTGTTTCTGATTGTACAGGGAACCTTATTTGTAGCTCCGCGGCAGAATGTTTTGAGAAGCTAAAACTAAAAAATCAATCAGAGAATTAACCCCCCGTATGAAAATTTCTAAAAAATTATTTTTTTTCATAATACTATTTTTTTTATTTATATTTCAAGGAAAACAACATCAAGCACAAGCTGCTTCAGGTTGTTGTAAAGTAATGAAGGAGACTGGAGCTTTTGAAATATCCGCAAGTGAGGTCGTATATCTAACGATGGAGAGCGAGGATTGCGAAAAACAAAAAGGACCAAATTCAGAAGTTACATTTGAAGAAGGTAAACAAGCAAGTGAAGATAAAAATAGCTGTGAAGATGCGTCAGGAACAACAGGAGAAGCTAAACCATCAAAACCAATTCCCCCAAAGCTTCAAGTTTCAATACCTGGTTTTGGAAAATTTTCTGATGTTACTTGTGATGACCCTGAAGCTCCTTGTGCATTCCCTTGGATCGGCGAATACATTGGGGCTATCTATGACTATGGGATCGGTATTGTTGGTATTTTATCCGTTATTGTTATGATGATTGGCGGGGTGATTCGCTTAACCGCTGGTGGAAACCATTCACAAATTAGTCAAGGTAATACCTATATAAAAAGCAGTATTCTTGGTGTTGTTTTTACACTCTGCTCATATATGATCTTGTTTATTGTAAACCCTAATCTAACGATTTTGAAGCCGATTAATGTCTCGTACATAACCAATATACCACTTGAAGAAATCGAAGACGCAGACCATAATCATGGATTAGCTGCTGAACCTTTGAATATTGTTGATGATGTTTTAATTGGCGCTAGTGGCAAAACCTGCAAGGTGTCTGAACGAATAAGAGTTCCTAATGATGTTAATGGACTAGGTATTTTGGATCAATCCGGTCAAACAGCTTGCCCAGACGCTATTAATACTTTAAAAAAAGCGGCTCAATGTATGAAAAATAAAAATGAAAAATATATAATTCGTGTCTCAAGTGCTTCAAGAACTCGTGAAATGCAAAAAGCGGAATATGCTAAAGACTCTAAAAATGCCTGTAACCCTTATAATGGAAACTGCCCACATACGAGTGGCGTTGCTTTTGATGCCTGGGGTTGCTGGAAAGGGGAAGCGGGTAGTTGCAAAGATGCAAAAATTCAAAGTATATTACAAGATTGTATGAAACAAAGTGGTCTTTGTATTCTTTTTGCTGAGTGTTGGCATTTTGAAAATCCTCCATTTTCTAGAAGTTGTGGAACAACTAAAAATTATAATGGGAAATGGTGCAAATCTCTTTGTTTAGAAGCAGGTGGTAAATACAATGAAGCAACTAGGCGTTGTTCTATAAGCCCCTGATTTAAAAGTTTCAATCCCTACGCCAAAAATCAAGATTATAATTTCAAATTATCACTACTGAAATAAATTCAGTAAAAACCATTTATGAACAACTATGCCTCTGCCTCCAAAAAAATATTCAACATTACAAGTTTAGCACTCATTATTTTTTCTGTGTGGCTTATTCCTCATATTAGTCATGCTCAATTAATTTGCTGCGAAACTCATACAATCCCTGACAATGGAAGATCTCATAAAAGCAAAACCACCAAAGAACAATGTGAAGGCTACATAAATCAAACACGAGGAATTAACATACTTCCTGAAAATGAATGTGAAGTTACCGAAGAACCAAAAAAAGAAATTATTTCTGAATCTTTGAAATCACCAGCTCTGGCAGTAAGAATTCCTGGATTAATTTTTCGTAATAACCCTTGCACCGAGGAAAGTTGTCCCAATAACTGGCTGGCTGATTATATTGCCTCCGTTTATGAATATTCTATAATAGTTATAGCTATCTTGGCGGTGATTTCTCTTATGTTGGGAGGGGTTATCTGGCTCATTAGTGCTGGCAATCGTGAAAGAATTGATATAGCCAAAAAACGTATCCTACACGGAATATTAGGAGTTATGTTGGTCCTTGCTAGTTATCTCATTCTTAATTCTATAAATCCAAATCTTATCAGTTTCAAACCGATTGATTTAAAATATATAAAAAATAAATCATTGGAAATGCCTGAAATGACTAAAGAAGAAGAAGAAGTCTTTGATCAGATGGTTGAAGACCAAGAAAATAGCCAAAATAACTCTGGGAGTGGCAACAGAGATTCTGGTCCAGGCGATCCTGATGAAAACGAGTCATATTATTCACAAACAGAATTCTGTAATCCGACCGTGCAGATGAAGAACGGAAAAAAACTAATTCCTAAAAGATATTGCACTGAATTTATTGTTGTTCATACCACCGTCAGTAACGCGACCGCCGCAGTTACTAACGCGATTCATAAGTCAGGAGATTATGATTGTATAGCTTATAATCGCTTCGTAGATCGTAAAGGAATTATAGTGGACGGCAGAGGTGAGGCTTACTCGGGAGGACATGCTCAATGTTATAATGATCGTTCTGTCGGTATAGTATATTCAGGATGTAAAGATGAAAGCTGGGATACTTTTCAAGCTTTCTACCCAAATATAAAATATATAAAACAAGATAGCTTAACATTTGATAAAAGAAGATACATCAGGCCCGAACTGGCTGCCTATATGACTATAGATTCTTTTGATACATCAGTAAAAACTTTCAAATCACCATTAGAAGATGATCAAATTATTATCCAACCAGCACTTATTTCTTTAATAGAGGAAATTAGACGCCTTCAGCGAAAATACGGAATCCCAACAGAGAACGTTCTCGGTCATTTTGAAACAGCCAGGGCTAAAGCCTGTCCTTGTCTTAATATGAATGATATAAGACTTGTCCTTACTATAATGGAACATAACGTATTTCTTTATACTGACATTGAAGCAATACTTGTTTCATTACCTCAGTGGAGAAAAATATATAATATACAGGAACATAAAGGCTATCTCTATAATATACATAATCATTGGCCGCGTTTATTAGCGAAACAACAGTGCTGTTATCCAAAAAACGATCCACCAAAAGAAATATCAGCGGAAAAAAGTTGTATAAATAGAGAAATAAAGACTGATTGTTGGGGAGGTGTTAATGCTAATAAGAACAAAGACGGAAATTACAAAGAATATTAAAAAGTAAAAAGTAACTTAAATAAAAAACCGTTTCCTGATATAATATATATTAATATCAAAAAACGGTCTATGTTCTATCTTGAGCACGGCGATTTGTGCTCATTCTCTAAAACAAATTCTAAATAAGCTTTAGAGAAAGCTTCTTCACTCACCACGTCATACGCCATGTTAGCAACTTTAATTGTTGCCTTTTGAGCAGAAGCCATTGAAGTTTCTTTCTTTTCCAAAGCTCTTAAAAAGAGACATAGGAAAATTGAAGTAAGCATCACCAACATTACTATAGATGCCCTATAAAAAAAAGTGTGGAACCTAGTCATTTCCATTATTCCCCCTTTTTATTAAATTTTTAATGTATATTATATAATAGCATATTTTTAAAAAAATGTCAAGAATAAGCTCAAAATCCTCAATATTTATTAAATTTCTCAAATTAATACCCATTTTAATTGTTTATTTTTTTATAATATACCCAATTAATACACAGGCGCAACAAGGCTGTTGTGCCTGGCAATTAAAAGATACTTCCAAAGCTGAAGCCATCACAACCACAAAAGAAGAATGCCTCGCTTTAAAAAGCAGCGGACGTCAGTATACTTTTCTCGCCTTTTCTAACGACTACAAACCCCACAATGGGCTATGTCTCAGTGCTGAAGCATTTCTAAAGGCTTCTGATGAAAACAAGAGACTTATCGCACCAAAATTATCAGTATTAATTCCAGACATGGATAAGCTTGAAAACATAACCTGCACCGAAGGCAATATTTGCAACATCCCCTGGCTTGGACAATACATCGCTGGTTTACAGCGTTACGCTATTGGCATCGTGGGAATAATTGCGGTTATAGTATTAATGATTGGAGGAATTATTTGGTTAACTTCAGGAGGAAACCAAGGTCAAACTGCACAAGCAAAAAAAATAATCAGCGGAAGCATAGTAGGTCTATTTCTTGTTTTTGGATCATATCTAATTTTGTATCTTGTAAATCCAAATCTAACTGTGATGAAGAGTCTGCAAATTGGCTATATTGAGAAGATTGACCTTGATGAAATTATAGCTGAAATAAAAGACGGGGCACCAATTTCACAAGACGCTAGTGAGCTGATGAAAAAATTTGATAAAGACGGTATTATCAGTCATACGGTTGGGAAAAGTGCTAATACTTATAAAACTCAAAGTTGTAATCGTTCAGTTTTTTCAGGAGGACCAGTGGAGTTTTTTACAACAGGATATTATAAACCCCCGTACGAAAATTCTCAAAAATTTTTTTGTAATATGGGCTTGCAGTGTTCATGCCCCCGTGGATCGTCACAGATTGGTCCTAATAAAAATGTATGTAAGCATAATTATAAATACTGCAGTCCCTTCCCAGCAGAAACACCTTATTGTAATCAAACTTCTTCAGGAGTTGAGCCACAAATTGGCCATATTGCCGCCGATGGGAATTGTTTTAATTTTGGAGACAAAATCTGCTTGAGTGGTAAAATTACACTTACCGTTACTGACAGAGGAGGTGAAATACAAGGAAGAAGAATTGATATTTGGTCTGACGCAGATCAAAAAGCAGCCCTATCTAAAACCGGCGTTGCTCTTGTAACGCTTGGTGCCTGTCCCTAATTTTTATGAATATGTCAGTTATATTATTTAGTTTATTATTTTCTTTAAATATTACATTAGTACCGACTGTAAAGGCTGATTGTTTTACTATTGATAGCCAAATGAATTGCTCATCATTAAAAGGTATTTATACGGAAGTAAATAATAATCAATGTAAAGAGTATCTTGCAGATCAATCAATTTGTTGTTGCTCACTTGATAAAAGTGTAACCACTAAACCAAAGTATATTCTTATCCTTTCAGTCACTGCTTTTTTTGCTATACTTACAGCACTGGTATTTTTCTATAAAAAAAATGAATAAAATAAAAAAAATTGTCTTATTAAGTATTCTATGTGGAGCATTGTTATCTCCCCTCTTTTTTGTACAAGCTCAAGAAGATCCAGCTCCAGATCTTGGAGCTAGCACACCAAAAATAAGCCCTCCAATTGATTTCCCAAAATTAAGTGTTAAGCTACCGGGATTAAATTTCGATAAAGCCATTTGCACAAGTACTGAGTGCAGTAATAATTGGTTAGCAGAATATATACAAGCACTATATCAATATGGAATCAGTGTTATCGCAATTCTAGCGGTAATCACATTAATGATTGCTGGTGTAATCTGGCTAACAGCGGCAGGAAATCAACAACGTGTAAGTGAGGCAAAAAAATGGATAGGCGGAAGTTTGATGGGAGTATTAATTGCCTTAACATCATATGTGGTGTTGAATATGGTTAATCCTGCTTTGACAGAGTTATCGCCAATAAAAATTAAGTATATTGCGTACGGTGAACTACCTGAAATGTCTCAAGAGGAAATAGTAGAAGAAAAGCGCTTAATATCTAAAGGTGAGGTAATCCCTGATGGAAATTATGGAAAAAGACAACGAACTGAGTATATTATAGTTCATACTACTGGAGGAACTGCAAATAGGGATCAAGAACACGCTCATCATAAACGCAAAGGATGGAAGGGTATTGGATATAACCTTTTCATAGAAAGAAACGGCTCAATGGTCGATGGTAGAGGGGAAGATGCTGTTGGCGCACATGCTGTTGGATATAACACCAATGGTATCGGGATTTCATATGTTGGATGTGATCAAGAACCACCTCCCACTAACCAATCTTTTAGTAATGCTGTAAGTAAAGGGACTATTAAACAAGCTCAACTAGATACTTTAATTTCAGCTATTAAAAATCTTCAACAAAAATATAGTGTACCAAGAAATAAGGTTCTAGGGCATACCGAAACACCTGGTGTTGGAAAAGCTTGTCCATGTATTAGTATGGATGAACTTAGATCTAAAATATTACCATAGTTATAATGAAAAAAATCCTAAAAATTATCTTTCTTTGTTTATTATCCTTTGCCATCTTCCACCTCACCACCCAAGATGGTGCTTATTATTCTCGCTTTAAAATGTACAGAATGCTCTTAACTAAACCTTTAGACGAAATCAGAAATGATTACGCCAAAAAATCTTGTCAAAACTTTAGTGAACAGGAAAAAAAAGACGGACACTTTGAAGCGTTTGTCACCGGATATTGTAAACCACAAAGTGAAGATTTCCAAACTCGTCAAAACTTTCTTTGCTCGGTAGCTCTTAACTGTTCCTGTCCTAATGGCAAAGAAACTGAAAAAAATTGTTCATCCTCTTCTTTGCAATGGCAAGGATGCAAAGACTTCACAGAATCAGAAACTGATTATTGTCACCAAACTGCTTCAACCTTAAAACCGGAAATTGGACATATTGCTGCTGACTGGGATTGTTTTGTAAAAAATAGTGAAATAGAAATAGATAGTAAAAAATATAGCGTTACTGACAAAGGTGGTATTATCAAGGGCCGACGCTTTGATATTTGGTTTGATGATTGTTCTGAAGCCGAAAAAGCCACTGGTATTTATAATGTAAAAATTCCTCAGGAATAACTGTATGATTTATTTTTCCGCGTATGCCAACCAAAAATTTGGTATTTTAAATAACCACGGTGTTTATATTAGAAAAGAACAAGTTGAATCAGCCGTGCAATCACCAGACAAACGAGGCAAAATTGGCAGGTATCTGACTTCTGAAAAAGACGGGGTCAAAGTTGTTTATCAAAAAGAGAGTGGAGTAAAAAAGATTATTACTTTCTATCCAATCAAATAATATGCATTACGATCTTGAAGCTAATATTATTAGCTGGGAAATTGGTAAGGGAAATATTACCCGTGTCAAAGAATTTGGAAATTTTATTGTTCACCTATCAAAGGCTGGGAAGCCAATCCTGGTTGAGATATTGGATGCCTCACGTTTTAAGACAAAGCTTAATAAAGTAGAAACTATAAAACAAATTAGTGAAGCTTTTGGCAGTTAAATAATTTTGTCTATAATAAAAGACTCTAGGAAATCTAGAGTCTTTTCTGTATAAAAATACTAAACTGCTGGTTGAACTTTTGAAACTTTTCTGGCTTCAAAGTGAGACATCACACCATTAGTTCGTAAAACATCTACCAAAACTTCAAATTGAGTTTTTATAACCATAGTCTCTTCAATTCTACCAACCCTTGCTTCCAATCTATTAAATTCGGTTTTAGTTACCATAGTCTCCTCGATTCTACCAACTCTTGCTTCCAATTTATCAAAACGTTCGTTAACTTCCCTCTTGAATTCAGCAAATTTCTCATGAATAGCCTGCATAACTTCGGCAATGGTATGCAGAATTTCATCAAAGCGGTTATCAGACTGAACAAACTTCGCATCAACCTCATTAAATCTTGTGTCAGCTTGCTCAAACCGTATATTTACTTGGTCAAATTTCTTATCAACTTCATCAAATCTTTTATCAATTTGAACAAATTTAGCATCAACTTGATCAAATCTTTCATTAATTTGCTCAAATCGTATATTAACTTGGTCAAATTTCGCATCAATACTATCAAATTTACCATTGATAATATTAAGCTGGTTATAAATATCAACTAACGTAATTTCTGGCAATTTCATATTCATTAAATTAATACCGGAGAGATTTTATTGCTCCATCATATCA
The DNA here is from genome assembly GCA_016699775.1 of Candidatus Falkowbacteria bacterium. Classification (NCBI taxonomy): domain Bacteria; kingdom Bacillati; phylum Minisyncoccota; class Patescibacteriia (SeqCode); order Patescibacteriales (SeqCode); family Patescibacteriaceae (SeqCode); genus Patescibacterium (SeqCode); species Patescibacterium danicum (SeqCode). The sequence continues at coordinate 690,920 of CP065010.1, forward strand.
GAATATATAGACCTCATCAATACTAAAAAACTGCTCTAATCTGAGCAGTTTTTTATTACTGTTGAAATTATGTGGAAAAAATTATTCCTCAATCGCTTTCTTAAAACCTGTTCCAGCTGGAATTGGTCGACCGATAATAACATTTTCTTTTAGACCCTCAAGATAATCAACTTTGCCCGTAATCGCAGCATCAATCAGAACCTTAGCTGTTTCCTGGAAAGAAGCCGCTGACAAGAAACTATTAGTTGTTAATGAGGCTTTGGTCATACCCATCAAAAGCTGACGGCCAATGGCAATATTCTTACCAGCCTTTGTCGCAATAGCATTTTGGCGGTCAAAGACTGACTTTTCAATAATTTCACCGACCAAAAAGTCTGTTTCAGCACCGTCCTGAATATATATACGAGAAAACATCTGTCGAGCGATTGTCTCAATATGTTTATCATTCAAAGGTTGACCTTGAGAAGAATAAACATACTGAATTTCTTTAACAATATAACGTTGAGTTTCAGAAATACCACGAAGCTCAAATAAATGTTGAAGATCAAGACTACCGTCACTTAATTGTTGACCAGCTTCAACTGTCTCACCATCCTTAACCCAGACATTAAAGGTACGAGGAATAATATATTCTTTGGATTTTTCAACTTGAGCCACTACTTTAACATATTTTTCCTCAGTCTTTACCACACCGGCTCGAGCTGCCTTAACAACTACTTCTCCAGCTCTAAACAAAGGTGCATCTTTTTTAACCTTATCACCATCAGCCACTAAGACTTCAACTTTAGCGCGTTTCTTTTTTGGAGCACCTTTTTCACCTTCAATATTTTTTTCAGCCAAAACCGCTTCAGCAAAATAATATTTATCAGTTTCTTCCCCATCATGCAAAATAGAAACCAGTCGGTTCTGATTATTACCTTCAGCTCGTAATTCTGTAACCTGTACCTTACCACCAACTTCAGCAATAAAAGCCTTACGCTTTGGAGAACGAGCTTCAAAGATTTCTTCAACACGAGGCAAACCTTGAGTGATATCATCTTGGTCAGCTACACCACCAGTGTGGAAGGTACGCATTGTTAACTGGGTTCCTGGCTCACCAATTGACTGAGCGGCAATAATTCCAACAGCAGTACCTACTTTAACTAATTTATTATAAGCCAAGTCATAACCATAACACTTTTGACAAACACCACGGTGAAGGTGACAATGCAAGACTGATCGAACGGTGGCGGTTAATATATCTTCTGAAGCAAGTTCATCACCAATATCTTCAGTAATTAATTCACCTTTTTTTACCAATACTTTACCAGCTGCATTCTTTAATTCATCAACCAAAAATCTACCAACAATTCTCTTAATTAATGGACGACCCATTTCATTACTTTCCTCTCTGGTCATTGTTAAACCTTCATCACTATTGCAATCTTCATCCATAATAACCACATCCTGAGCAACGTCAACCAAACGTCGGGTTAAGTAACCGGCATTCGAAGTTCGTAGCGCGGTATCAGACAAACCTTTACGCACACCGTGAGTAGCAATGAAGTATTCCAAAACATCAAAACCTTTCTTAAAGTTTCCCTTTACCGGCAATTCAATAATCTTACCAGAAGGTGAAGTAACTAAACCTTTCATTCCTAAAATCTGAGTTAACTGAGCCCAAGATCCACGAGCTCCAGACTCAATCATTGAATAAACTGGTCCATCTTTATCAAGTGAGGTTGTACAAATTGCTGTTACTTCTTCTTTCACCTTGGTCCATAGTTCAATTGTTTTACTATAACGTTCACTTTCAGTTAACAAACCTTCGTCATAGTAATTCATAATTTCTTCAGCCTTACCCTCGGCAGTTCTAACTAATTCATGAACATTTTCAAAGTCAGGTAAATCACCCATTCCCCAAGACAAACCACTTCGAGTGATATAGCCGAAACTAACATTTTTCATTTCATCAAGAAGTTGAACAGTTCGATCTTCGCCATATCGTCGGTAACAATCTTTTACCATATTCTTAACCTTGCCCTTACCAACAACTTCATTAACATAGCGCAAATCCTCAGGTAGCAAATCATTAAAAATAATTCTACCAACAGTTGTTTCAACTAAACCTTTTCCTTCCAGCAATACATTAATTGGTTGTCGTAAACGAACACCTCCAAGCTGATAGGCAGCTTTGGCTTCTAATGGAGAATGAAAATGTCGCGTTGCCTTAACACTTCCCTGCTCCAAACTTGTCATATAGAACGTTCCCCAAACAATATCTTTATCTGGAGCCACAACTGGATCTCCGGTCGCTGGTTTTAATAAGTTATGGGAAGCCAACATTAAATCTCTTGCTTCAGCAATTGCCTCTTCAGTTAGTGGAACGTGAACAGCCATTTGGTCTCCATCAAAGTCAGCGTTAAAAGCTGTACAAACTAATGGGTGAATCTGCAGAGCCAAACCTTCAATCAAAATTGGACGAAAAGCTTGGATACCTAAACGGTGTAAGGTTGGAGCTCGGTTGAGTAATACAAAAGCTCCCTTAATAATTTCTTCTAAAATATCCCAGACTTCATCATGTCCAGCTTCAATATATCGTGAAGCACTGCGAACGTTGTGAACAATTTCTCTCTCAATTAATTTTGAAATAATAAATGGCTTAAAGAGTTCAATAGCCATACGCTTTGGGACACCACATTGATCAAGACGCAAGTTTGGATTTACAACGATAACGCTTCGACCTGAATAGTCAATACGTTTTCCAAGTAGGTTTTGACGGAAACGACCTTGCTTACCTTTCAATGAATCAGCCAAAGACTTAAGCATGCGCTTTTGACCAGTTGAAGCCACCACAGTCTTTCCATGTCGAATTGAGTTATCAATCAAAGCATCAACTGCTTCTTGTAACATACGCTTTTCATTACGACAAATAACTTCTGGCGCATTTAATTCTAATAATTGTTTTAGACGATTATTTCGATTAATAATACGTCGATATAAATCGTTTAAGTCAGAAGTAGCAAAGCGACCACCATCCAAAGCAACCATTGGGCGTAAATCAGGAGGAATAACTGGAACAACTTTCATAACCATCCAGGCTGGATTCACATTATTAGCTTTTAAATTCTTAAAGAATTTCAAACGCTTAATAAGTTTTTCTTTCTTTGACTCAACGGCATCTACTAAGACTTTTTCTAATTGTTTTATTTCTTTGGTTAAATCTAAACGTTCTAGCAAAGCCCGAACTGCTTCAGCGCCAATACCGGCACTAAAAATATGTCCATATTTAAGACTTAAATTCTGGTAAATATTTTCGGAAATAATAGTCAAAGGCTTTAAGTCTTTTAATTCTTTTTGTGCTTGACTAAAAGCAGAGTCTAAACCAAGCATTTTTTCATCACGAATTTTTTCTAAACTGGCGATTTCTCGTTCTGCCGTATCTGTGGCTTCAAGTTGACTCTTTCCTTCTTTAGTCATTTTAGCTTTTGCAGATTTTATTTTACCAACTTGTTCTGAAAAATCAGCATCCAAAGATTTTTTCTTGGCTTTATACTCAGCTTTAATCTGATCAATTGTCGCTTGCTTCAATTCTTCATTAACATCAGTAATTACAAAACTGGCAAAGTAGACTACTTTTTCCAAAGATTGCATGGAAAGATCTAAAGCCAAACCAACCTTTGAAGACAAACCACGTAGAAACCAAATATGGGTAACTGGAGTTTCTAATTTAATATGTCCCATGCGTTCACGACGCACCAAACTACGTGTTACTTCCACGCCACATTTATCACAAATAATTCCTTTATAACGAATTTTTTTATACTTACCACAATAACATTCCCAGTCTTTTGATGGACCAAAAATTCTTTCACAGAACAAACCATCTTTTTCTGGCTTTTGTGTTCGATAGTTAATAGTTTCAGGACGTGTTACTTCGCCATGAGACCATTCAAAAATATTTTCAGGTGAAGCCAATTTCAACTTAATGGCCTCAAAATCATTGCTTCTAATCGGGTTGATCATATATGTGTATAAATAATGATTTTAAATAGCCTCAGTTTCTTCAGGCTTTGGCGCCGAGACGAAGGGCGGCCGTGGTGAAGGATCATATTCTTCATTACCTTTTTCAAGGGCAATAGGCTGATTATTTTTATCTAATAACTCAACATCTAGACCCAGACCTTTTAATTCACGGACTAAAACGTTGAATGATTCTGGCACATTTAATTTTCTAATTGTTTCTCCTTTGATAATTGATTCATAAGCTTTTGATCGACCAGAAACATCGTCAGATTTAATTGTTAATATTTCTTGTAAGCTGTGAGCTGCGCCATAGGCTTCCAAAGCCCAGACTTCCATTTCTCCAAAACGTTGTCCACCGAATTGAGCTTTTCCACCAAGCGGCTGCTGAGTAATCAATGAGTATGGACCAATTGAACGTTGGTGAATCTTATCTTCAACCATGTGGTTCAATTTCAACATGTATTTATAACCAACAGTCACTTTATTATCAAAACGTTGACCACTCTTTCCGTTAAAGAGAGTTACTTTTCCATCTTCAGGTAAACCAGCTTCAATCAACTGCTCACGAATTGTTTCTTCGTTAATACCATTTAATGGTGGGGTGGCAACCGTGTAATTTAATTTATGAGCCGCAAAACCTAAGTGAGTTTCTAACAACTGTCCAAGGTTCATACGAGAGACAACTCCCAATGGAGATAAAATAATATCAATTGGGGTTCCATCTTCTAGATAAGGCATATCTTCTGGCGGCACGATTTTTGAAACAACGCCCTTGTTTCCGTGACGACCAGCCATTTTATCACCAGCGCGAATTTTTCGAAGGTTAGCAACAGTAACTTGAATTGATTGAATAACACCGGCAGAAAGTTTATCACCTTGTTCACGGGAGAAAATTTTAACATCAACCACTTTTCCGTGTTCACCATGTTCAAGATATAATGATGAGTCACGAACATCTTTGGCTTTATCACCAAAAATAGCGCGAAGTAATTTTTCTTCAGCTGAAAGCTCTGTTTCACCTTTTGGAGTAATTTTACCAACCAAAATATCACCGCTGGAAACTTCAGCGCCAATTCTGATAATACCGCGTTCATCAAGGTTATTTAATTTTTCTTCTGAAATGTTTGGAATGTCGTTGGTCACAATTTCTGCACCAAGTTTTGTATCACGAACATCAATTGTATAGTGTTCAATATGAATAGAAGAATATAAATCTTCTTTCACTAAACGTTCCGAAATAATTACGGCGTCTTCATAGTTAAATCCTTCCCAAGTCATAAAGGCGACCAAGACGTTATTACCTAAAGCTAACTCTCCATTATCAACCGCTGAGGCATCTGTTAAAATTTGACCTTTCTTCACACTGTCACCACGACTAATAATTGGTCGTTGATTAATACAGGTTGAAGCATTTGAACGTAAAAATTTACTGAGCTTATATGTATAGTCTTTGCCTTTTTTATCACGAATCACAATCTGGGTTCCATCAGCGCGGATCACTTCACCGTCAGCTTCTGCTAAGACAACGTGACCTGAATCAGAAGCGGCACGACCTTCAACACCGGTTCCAACAATTGGAGCTCTGGCAGCAATCAAAGGAACAGCCTGACGTTGCATGTTTGTTCCCATTAAGGCACGAATACCATCATCATGTTCTAAGAAAGGAATTAATGAAGTAGCCACGGAAACAATCTGGTTAGCCGCTACACCCATTAAATTAATTTTTGAAACATCTTCAATGGCCGGTTCACCAAACTTTCTAACTTCAGCTTTTTCAACTGTAAAATGTCCTTCTTTATCAACTGGGGTTGTGAAAGCTGTGGAAATATATTTTTCTTCTTCAAAAGCATCTAAATAAATAATTTCTTCAGTAACATGAGACTTACCAGAAGCATCAACTTCAACTTTTCGGTATGGAGCTTCAATAAAACCATAATTATTTAATCGTGCATAACTAGCAAAGTGACCAACTAAACCAATGTTTGGACCTTCTGGTGTAGCAATCGGACAAATACGACTATAGTGAGTGGTGTGTACGTCTCGAACTTCGAAACCAGCGCGTTCACGAGTTAAGCCACCAGGTCCCATAGCTGACAAACGTCGCTTGTGTTCAAGCTCAGCTAGAGGATTTGTTTGGTCCATGAACTGTGAAAGCTGGGAAGACATAAAGAATTCCTTAACCACACTCATAACCGGACGAGCATTAATCAATTTATTTGGGCTCAATGAGTCAAGCTCCATAATACTCATCTTGTCTTTGATAATACGCTCCATACGAGCCAAACCAATACGAGTTTTATTTTGAATCAATTCACCAATAGCCCGAACACGACGATTGCCTAAGTGGTCAATATCATCTTCTCTTTCTTGAGTAATATTTAAACGAATAATTTCTGAAATAATAGCTACCAAATCTTCACGACGTAAAATACGAGTTGATTTATTGTTTGGAATATCAAAACCAAAACGCTTGTTTAATTTATAACGACCAACACGGTCAAAGTCATAGCGATCAAAACGAAAAAACATTGAGTGAATTAACTGCTTGGCATTATCAGCGGTCGCTAAGTCTCCTGGACGAATTCTCTTGTACACTTCAATCAAACCTTCAGCTTCATCTTTGGCTGTATCTTTACCCAAGGTCGCTTCAATATAATCCATCTCACCTTGGTTTACTTCTTTGAATAATTGACGAATTTCATCATCAGCACCAAAACCAAAAGCCCGTAACAAAGATGTCACTGCTACTTTTCGTTTGCGATCAATTCTGGCCCAAATTACTCCGCCTGCATCAGTTTCCAATTCAATCCAAGCTCCTCGGTTTGGAATAATTTTTGCACCATAATATTTTCGTCCTCGAATCTGTTCGGCTGAGAAAATAACACCCGCTGAACGAATGAGCTGAGAAACAATAGCTCTTTCAATACCGTTAATAATGAAAGTTCCATTTTTCGTCATCAATGGAAAATCACCCAAGAAAACTTCTTGAGTTATTTTTTCTCCAGTCTTTTTATTTAGCAAAGTTGTTTCAACACGCAACGAAGCTTCGTAGGTCACATTCTTAGCCTTACTTTCAGCTTCATCAAACTTTGCTTCATCAAGATAATACTTACCAAAATGCAATTCTAACTCCCGACCAATAAAATCTGTGATCGGAGAAATCTCATCAAATAAATCTGCTAAACCTTCTTTCAAAAACCAAGCATACGAATCCTTTTGAACTTCTATTAAGTCAGGCATTGGAATAACTGCATTCTGACTTGTGAAGTATTTTCGTGGTGTATGGACACGAACGGCGGAGGAAGACTTAGGCATAGATTGGGGGTAATAAGTATAAAGTAAAAAGTAGTAAGTAGAAAAAATATTGCATGGCTTTTCCTGACTCACTAGTTGTTACTTTACACTCGTTACTATTTAATACGACAAACGTCTCAATCAACTCAATTGAGGCGTTATCATGAATAAAATATTTAAATATTGATAGCCGAAGACTGCGTATGCGTAAAAATAAATTTCTGAAAAATGTCAAAAAAAACAAAAAAACGGCCTATATAGTAGAAATCAGTGATTGGCGGACTGAAAACTTCTGGCCGAAGCAAATTGTAAGGTTATAACACAATATAGTATAAAAACGTTTCACAAAATAGCTTCTTTAGATTAACAATTATTATCCAAACTGTCAACAGTTTTACAAAGCCAAAAATAATATTGTCAAGTATGCTATTTTTAATTTAAAATTAGCCATTTTATTAGAATGTATCCAAAAAATGATTTGCTAATTGTCTGACTTATCCACAGTTTGATATCCTAAATGCTCCAATTCCTCACGACAGACCTTTCTATCGTCCCAAGGCTCTTTAACCCCCCTAGATCGACAGATAGCCTGCTCACTTCCCTTCCCCGTAATAAGGACAACATCACCAGCTTGAGCGAGCTTCAACGCCTCATGGATTGCTTGCCGTCGGTCTAGATACGTAAATAAATCTACATTCATACGCTTATCAGTTGTCGCCGTACCGGCAACAACTTCAGCTATAATAGTTTCAGGATTTTCATCATATGGATCCTCGTCCGTTACAATCATAATGTCAGATCGCCTTCCGGCAATCTCTCCAAGAATTGGACGCCGTGATTTATCACGACCACCACCAGTTGAGCCCAATACATGAATAATTCTATTATGCGGTAAAGTTGCGACTGTTTCATACAACTTGCTAACGGCCTGAGGTTCAAAAGCATAATCAACTATAACTGTGAATGGTTGTCCAACGTTAATTCTTTCCAAGCGACCAGCAACGCCAGAAATTTTTTCAATACCAATTTTTAATCTATCTAGAGTCATTGATTGTGCAAGTCCAACACTCAGACTTGCTAAAATATTTTGACGATTAAAATCACCAAGTAAATTAACTGCGACTTTTGTAGTGCCAAAAACTAAGTATGACTGACCATTAGTTTTTGCTGTTGAGGCTACAATTTCTTTTACATCAGCATTGAAGACTGGTTTTGGCTTCCCAACTTCAGCAATTCGGAAAGCCCATTTTTCTTCTGCCCAAAAATCCAAAAAATATTCTGCATGTTCATCGTTACCATTAACTATTATAGTTTTCTTAATCCTCATTAATTCAGTTTTCTGCAAACCACTTTTTGGTTTTTTAATTTTAAAGGTTTCATCAGCATATTTTGTTTTGCCATTTTTCAAATGAGCAAATAACATCCCTTTGGCTTCTTTATAATTTTCAAAACTACCATGGGATTCAATATGCTCAGGGTATAAACACGTAAACAAGACAATATCATAATTAATAAAACGATGACGATATTGAATAATCCCTTCTGATGATGTTTCAATAATTGCGTAATGACAACCATTCTTCACCATTTTTCGTAACATCTGGTGAGTAAATAAACGACCAACCATTGTCATTTTTTTATTATTCAGCCATTCATTTTCTCCATCACCAAACATAGCTGTGGAAGTATAGCCAACTTTATATCCAGCCTCTTGTAACATCTTGGCAATTAAATAGGTGGTAGTAGTTTTTCCAGTCGTTCCCGTAACACCAATTACAATTAATTTTTCACTTGGCCAGCGATAAATAATATTTGCTGCCACGCCCAAAAAAAAGTGATACAAAGGCCACAGTAAGGTAAAAACTTTTTTGGGAATATAGCGTTTTATTGTCAGAAGAATCTTGTCCATAACTTAGAAAAAAAGACGCCTTATGCGACGAAATATAGTATAACCTGCATAGGCAGCGGAAACAAGTGCATAATCAAAAGTTCCCGGAAATAAATATGTTTCTCCGCCAAAGCCTTGTTTAAACCTGGTGACGCCTGGCCATTTTATCTCATCAATCCCCTGCCAGTCATACCAAGAAAACCCATCTACTTTGGCCTGACGAATTGTCTGCCAGTGCAAAAAATATGGAGCCATGAGCTCTCTTTTAAGGGAAGACGAAGCACCATGTACATAGGTAACAGTATCACCTTGTTTTGCAACTAAGCTGCCAGCTAACAAAGTTTCATTATCCCAAACTGTTACTAAATCTACTGTCTCGCTTTCAATCATTGTTTTATAGTATGAGCGAGAGTGAATCCGAAATTGATCTCGTTGTTTTGTTTCTTCAAGTAGATCTAAAAATTGATCACAAAATTCTGCACTAGTTTTTATAATTAAATTTTTCTTTTCAGCTAAGCGGATATTATAGCGAGTTTTTTGATGCATCTGCGCTAACATTTCTGCTTCTGATTGCCCTAGAGAGAGTAATAATGTTTTACTTGGCTGGATATCTATAGTCTTAATCAGATTTTTTGAAACAATAGATTGAAGTGGTTCCAGACGAATAAAAATTGCTTTGGGGTCACTCGTACGAATTGCTTCACATAAACCTTGTAAGAATTCTTGACTGGTTTCTATATTTACAAGATACGGACCTCGAGGAATATAATAATAACAAAAACCAAAAGGCAGTCTTTGTTTAATTGTTAACAAAACTATCTTTTTTTCTTCATCAGAAAAAAGCTTCACTGTTGCGTTTCGCATACTCTGAAAATTCCCCCATTTGGATGATTGGAGGAATTGACTATGAGGCAAGCTATCTTGATAGTGATCTAATAATTCAAGATGCTTTGGAGTACATTGTAATTCTCTAAATTGCATTATAGAAATTAAATATGTTGTAAGGCTTGGCGAATTCTCTCCGAGCTATCAGTAATCGAACTATCAATTCGATTCAAGGCTTCTCGGGCTTGCATACTTGAGTATCCCAAACTAACCAAAGCTTCAATTTCTTCACTTCGCCCACTTCCCTGACTACCAATATGATCAAGCTTTCCACGAAGTTCTAAAATAATTCTTTGTGCAGTTTTTCCACCAATGCCGGAAACTTTTGTCAGCATTCCATCATCACCCTGAGCAATGGCTTGTCGGATTGAATCGCTTGGTGCCAAACTTAGAATTGCTAATCCAGATTTTGGACCAACACCTGAAACTGAAATAAGTTTTTCAAATAATTCTAATTCATCTTCGTTTTTAAAACCATACAGGTCACTGGCATCTTCACGAATATGCTGGTATAAAAATAATTCTATCTTCCCATCTTTCTTAGTTTCAGAAATACACGTTTTTGTTACATAAATTCTATAGCCTAAATCATGCACATCAACCAAGATGTAGTCTTCCGTTTTTTGTAATATTGTTCCACGTAAAAATGAGAGCATATAATATTATCATCCCGGTCCCTGCCTTCGCAGGGATAAACTCCGGCGGGGACCTGCGTTTGTCATCCCGGCTGCTCAGCCTTTGACTGACGAAAGTCGGGACCCGTATTTGTCATCCCCGACAAACGAACGAAGTGAGTGAGTTCGGGGATCTTTTTTTACTAGACACACTTCGTGATAGTGATACCTTATTTTCTCTTTACTCTAATTAATCCTGAGATTGGCACAACTTTAATACCTTTAATCTCCAACTGATCCAAAAATAAATTCATACCAAGGGAATCAGAAGACATATGTCCAGCAATGACTACGCTAATATGATGCTTCTCAGCTTCTTTACGATGTTCTTCACTCATATGCATACCAATAATCGTACCAATTCCAGCTTGTGACATTTTTTCATAAATTTCTTTAGCACCGTTTGTTCCACCGGTAAATTCAGTGACAACCACTTTACCAGCACTAGCCTCTTCATGCCCAACAAATAATCGAGGCGCCATACCATTTTTACTAGCTTCTTTATATTCTGGAATAGTTTTTAATAGTTTTAAAATATCACCGACTCGTTCAATATTTTTTTTATTTTTTTCTAAAAACTTAACCATAAACATAGCCGCCATATTATCCTGAATTGTATGGCAACACATATAATCAATTCCAAGCAAGCGAGCCATATCAACATTGCGGTTATGGTTGATTGGAGCTACTCCTCGACTGACTTCACTAATTCGAGGTTTAATTACAGATTCAGCCACGTTAATTGGCACACCATATTGCGATAATACTTCTGCTTGTAAACTCATAACATCATGAAGATCAGATAAGGCACGGCCTTCAGGGTGATGAGCAATCACTAAATCAATATCTCCAAGCTGCTTGGCTAGCAATAATTCGGCACCACCCATATCAATACCAGCCAAAACTTTTTTGATTGTTTTTCGTCCCGTATCAACTAAAATCCGAGAGTCAGAATATGGATTTGTTAATTTTACAAGATCAAATTCTTCTTTTGCTTCTTTAGACAAAGAAGTATATTTTTCTTTAACACGAGCTAAATTTTTATACACCTTAGCCTCTCCCCGTAAATCATTTTTGATTCCGGAGTTGAATAGCTAATTGTTGAATTTGTTGTAGAGTCATACATTACATTTTAATCCCTCTCAAAGCTGCAATTCTTTCTTCTACTGGTGGGTGCGTCATAAAAGCTTTGGTAAAAAATCCAATCTTTTTTCCACCAACTTCCTTAAAAGGTGAAGCAAAATACAAATGAGCAGTAGCACGATTGGCAACTTCCAATGGTTCTTGATCACGAGAAATTTTTTCTAAAGCACTTGCTAAAGCTTCCGGATAACGAGTAAGCATTGCTCCATCTGCATCAGCTAAAAATTCTCGCTTACGAGAAATTGCCAATTGCAACATTGTAGCAAACAGAGGTGCTAAAATTGCCAGTACTATAGCAACGATAGTAATTATCAACTGCATTTGACCTGATTGATTACTATCACTACTTCGTCGATGTCCAAAAAAACTCCAGCGCATAAACCAATCAGCTAGCAAAACCACAATACCAACCATCACCGTGGCAATAGTGGCTACTAATATATCTCGATTACCAATATGAGAAAGTTCATGAGCAATTACTCCCTCAAGTTCACTTTGATCTAATTTTTGGATTAATCCAGTAGTCATAGCAATGGCAGCATGTTCAGGATTACGGCCAGTTGCAAAGGCATTAGGAGCTGTGTCGTCTATAATATAAATTTTTGGAACAGGCAGACCCGCAGTGATACAAAGATTTTCTACTAATCGATATATCTCTCTATTACTTTCTTGAGTAATGGCATGAGCACTACTCATGGCCAACACTATTTTGTCACTAAACCAATAACTAATAAAACTTGAAATAAAACTAAAACCAACTGCTATGTATAAGATACTTGATTCTTGCATGGCCTGACTAAATACCCAACCAATTAAAATAACCACAATAAAGAATACTGACATTAAGAGCCAGGTTTTTCTTTGGTTAGAATCTATGTGGGTGTAAAGGGTGGGCATATTAATTACACTGGTTCACTTTCTGATTTAAGCTTATCTTTCATATAGTAATGATAAACAGCTTCTAAAATCACACTCATTTCAATCTTTAAATCATCAGCCAATGGTTTAAGTTTTTCAATAGCAAATTGCCAGGCGGCCTCATCATCTTTCCTTAAAACTAAATTCTCAGAATTAGGAATAGTGTCTACAGAATTTTTATAATAACCCAATTCATAAAGCATTATTAATAAACCCTTTTGTGTTAAGGGATCTTCATTTAAGAATATGGCCTTTGTTTCTTGATCATCATCATCCACTAAAGCCGATTCTTTTTCTCTTGAAGTGGTTAAGAAGAAAATCTTTAAATCAGAATCAGTTAGATTTAAAGTAGTATCTGTTTTAATGCTAAATTTATCAACTTTTCTAATATATTTTCTAAGGTCTTCAGAGGAAGACGAGGGTAAAAATTTTTTAATTTCTTCTAATGAAGGACTAGAGTATGAAAAAATAATTTCGGCATTACCGCTTTTTGCTTTGAAATCTCCTCTTTCATCATACGAATGTTCAATAATATTATTATATGCTAAATAATTATTAGCAAATCTTTCTGCCCTGATGAGGTCTTTGTCTGAAATTGACTCTTCCTTAATCATTGCCTCTAAATCTGGGCTAGGAGTAAAATTTTCGATCATATATTTAAATAATAATCTTAAAATCCAACCTTAATATTTTCCTTCTCACCTTCAGTAGCTTCAAAGAATTCTCGTGATTTAAAGCCCAGCATATTGGCAATCATATTTGTTGGAAAAACTTCCAACTTAGTATTAAAGTCACGAACGTTGGTGTTATAAAAACGACGAGAAGCTTGAATTTTATTTTCAGTGTCAGAAAGTTCTCTTTGTAATTCAAGAAAGTTGGTATTTGCTTTTAGATCAGGGTAAGCTTCTGATAAAGCAAAAATTGATTTCAAGGTTGAAGACAACATATTCTCAGTCCTTTCAATTTCTGCACTATTGCCTGTTGACTGTGCTTGCATCGCAGCATTACGAGCATTAACTACTTTATCTAGCGTTTCTTTTTCATGAGAAGCATAACCTTTGACTGTTTCAATCAAATTTGGAATAAGGTCATAACGACGCTTTAATTGAACGTCAATATCAGCCCACGCCTCATCAACTCGATTCTTTAAGCGCACTAAGCTGTTATATAACCCAACAAGAACCAGGGCTAAAACAACCACTACTCCTAAAATTATCCATGTAGTCATATATTTTTTTACATGTCATCCCCGCGTAGGCGGGGACCTGGTTATTCCTAGCTACCAGTTTCCCTCACACTTCTATGGAATGACAATATTAGTTAATGTTTATTAATTAATAAATAAATTATTGAATTGTTAATTGTATATTCTTTGGCTTCATTTTTCTGTTCTCTCGTAACTTCCTCTGCCAAAGTATCAGCCTTGATATCCGCACCATACTCAGCAAAAACTTCCTCTAGCTTTTCTTCATCAGTCCACCAATATACCATAATAGTATCATAAATAGTCAAGCCTTGTTCTTTGCGTATTTGGTTAACTGTTCGAACAATTTCTCGTTTTAAACCTTCTTTTTCAAGAGCTGATGTTATGACTATATCAAGTTCAACCTTGTCTTCATCCCCTGCTTGAAAAACTACTTCTTTAATATTTAATTCATCTTTAATCAATTCTATTAAATCTTGATTTTCAATTAGTAGTGTTTTACTGGTCACTACTATTTTTTGCAAAGGTTGCCGGACTTTAATCTTTTTTATATCTCTTTCAGCTAATCCCATTTCCACAATTTTTCTAACAACGATCATTTCTGCAATTGCTATCTCCTTCACATCCGACATCTTTGGCCATAGCATTAAATGAACACTTTGATCTTCATTACTAAAATTATTACCACTAACTTTTTGCCAAAGTCCTTCTGCTACAAACGGTGTGAATGGTGCCATTACTTTTGATAACTCTAATAAAACATATTTCATTGTTTGCAAGAAGGCAATTTTATCATCATTAATTTCTTTAACACGATCACGGGAACGACGAAGATACCAGGTTGAAAGATCATCAATAAAATCTGTAATCGGACGCATAGCTTTTGGTAAATTATATTTTTCCATTGCCTCAGTCACGGAGCTGATTAATTGTTGTAAACGAGCCAAAATCCATTGGTCCAAAATATTTTTTGATTCATTGCGTGGGTCTTCTTCTCCGCCATACATTTCATAGAATGCATAGACATTCCATAAGATCATAATATTTTTTCGCAAAGCTTCCTGTACTCCTTTTTCAGAAAAATTCATGTTCTCTGCTTGCATAACAGGTGCAGCCAATAAATACGCGCGCAAAGCATCAGCGCCAAACTTATCCATTAACAAATTTGGATCAGGATAATTTTGCAAACGCTTACTCATCTTTTTTCCATCTTCAGCCAAGACTGTTCCATTAACAATCACATTCTGGAAAGCTGCTTTTTTAAATAAGCCTGTGGCAAGAACATGTAAATAATAAAACCAGGTGCGTGTCTGATCAATACCTTCAGCAATAAAGTTGGCTGGAAAATTGTTTTCAAATTTTTCTTTGTTTTCAAAATCATAATGCATCTGGGCATACGGCATTGAACCACTGTCAAACCAGGTATCAAGCACATCAGGTACACGACGCATTGTCTTTCCGCAGGTGCAATTAAAGGTAATTGTATCAACAATATGTTTATGCAGATCAGTAACTTTTTGACCACTTGCTTCTTCAAGTTCTTTTACTGAGCCAAAGACCCTAATTTCATTACATTCCGTGCAACGCCAAATTGGAATCACTGAAGCCCAAAAGCGCTGACGACTAATTGACCAATCGCGAGCCCCTTCAAGCCAATTTCCAAAACGACCTTCTTTAATATAATCCGGAGACCAATTAATAGTTTTAGCAGTATCTAATAATAGATTATCTTCTTTTAATTTTATCACTGAAACAAACCATGACGAAGTTGCATAGTTTATCAACGGAGTTTCACAACGCCAACAATGAGGATAGCTGTGTTCATATTTTTCTTTGAAAAATAAAAGTCCATTAGCAGCTAAATATTTGATGATTGCCACATCAGTAGCAGTTACATCTTCAATCGGCTTTACATGTAATCCTAAAAAATCCGTAACTTCTTTTTTCATTACTCCATCCATTCCAACATGCTGAACAAATGGAAGTTTATTATCTTTGCCTAAATTTAAATCATCTTCACCATATCCCGGAGCAATATGCACAATTCCGGTTCCTTCTTCTTCACTCACAAAATCAGCACTATATATTTTCCAACCGTTCTCATGATTTTCTAAAGTCTGATCTTCAGAGTAATAATTGAAAAGAGGTTTAAAACTTTTTCCAATTAAATCTGAGCCTTTAATTTCTTCTATAATTTCAAATTGTTTACCAATTTTTGTTAAAAATTCTTCGCATCTTTTCTTAGCCAAAATAAAATAATATTGTTTGTTAACTTTTATCTGATCACTAACTGATCCATCAGAAGACCATCCTTCACCGGGGATAAAAACTTTCACATATTCCATTTTCGGATTCACTGCCAACGCCACATTTCCCGGCAATGTCCACGGTGTTGTTGTCCAGGCTAATAAAAAAGTTCCGGGCTGATCAATTAATTCAAACTTCGCCACTACTGATAAATCTTTGATGTCTTTATAACCCTCACTAACCTCTGCTTGTGAAAGAGTTGTTTCACAACGTGGACAAACATACATTGACCGATAGCCTTCGTAAATTAAACCTTGATCATATAATTTTTTAAACACAAACCAGACAGATTCCATGAAAGAAATGTCCATTGTCTTGTAATCATTTTCCATATCAACCCAGCGACCAAGTTTTTCAACTGATTGTTTCCATTCTGGAACATAGCTCAAAACTTTTGAACGACAGAGTTCATTAAATTTATCTATGCCCATTTCGACAATCTGTTGTTTATTAGAAATGCCTAATTCCTTTTCCACTAAATTCTCAATTGGCAAACCATGACAATCCCATCCCCAGCGACGTTCAACGCGGTAGCCATTCATTGTCCAAAAACGTGGAACAACATCTTTCATCACACTGGCAACTATATGCCCATAGTGAGGAGTTCCAGTTGCAAAAGGCGGACCATCATAAAAACTATAGTCACCATCTGGCGCTTCTTTTTGCACAGATTTTTCAAAAGTTTCGGAATCTTTCCAAAATTGCCGAACTTTTTCTTCATTTTCTATATAGTGTGGTTTTTCTGCCATATAAGTCTCCTTATTTTAGGTTATTACAGTCATTCTGTCAAAGATATTTCCCTTGAAATATAAGCCTTTCTGTGCTAATATTAATAGATTATGCTAAATCTCTCCTCCCCCTTCAAACCGACTGGTGATCAACCAATAGCTATCAAAAAGCTCCTAGACGGCCTTAAAAAAGGCTTTGATCAGCAAACCCTACTTGGTGTCACTGGATCTGGTAAAACCTTTACAATGGCAAATATTATTCAAGAAGTGCAGCGACCTACCTTAGTTATTTCTCATAACAAAACCTTGGCTGCCCAATTGTATGGCGAGTTTAAAGCCTTTTTCCCAGAAGCAGCTGTTCACTACTTTGTCTCCTATTACGACTACTACCAACCAGAGGCTTATATTCCTCATAGTGATACCTATATTGAAAAAGAAGCTACTATCAACGAGGAAATAGATAGATTGCGTCACGCCGCCACTCAATCACTAATTAATCGTCGCGATGTTTTAATTGTGGCCTCGGTTTCTTGTATTTATGGTTTAGGTGAAAAGGTTGACTACTTGTCCTTAAGCCAAGCCTTTTCAGCTGGTGAAACAATCAAACGAAATGATATTCTGCGTCGTTTAATTAAAATTCAATATCAACGCAATGATGCTGAGTTACAACGTGGAGAATTTCGTGTCCGTGGTGACCGTATTGATATTCACTTGGCAACCGGTGAAGCGATTGTGCGCTTAAACTTATTTGGTGACACTATTGAAAAAATAATTATTTTTAATATTCGACCTGATAAATCTGCTGCTTGGTTAATGGAACTTGATGATCGCAAAGGACAATCTCTGCAACGTATTAGCATTCTACCGGCTAAACATTTTATGACTACTGAACCAAAGTTGTATGAAGCTGTAGCTTTAATTGAAAAAGAATTAGAAGAACGTTTAAAGCAATTGCGTGAACTTGGAAAAATTTCCGAAGCGGATCGCCTAGAACGAAAAACAAATTATGATTTAGAAATGATTCGTCAGGCTGGGTATTGTAATGGTATTGAAAATTATTCTCGCCATCTGTCTGGTCGCGTACCTGGTTCTCCAGCCGAAACCTTGATTGATTTTTTTCCTGATGATTATTTATTATTTGTTGATGAGTCACATGTTACCCTCCCCCAAATTCGTGGTATGCATGCTGGTGATGCCTCACGCAAAGATACCTTGATTGAGTTTGGTTTTCGCTTGCCTAGCGCTCGCGATAATCGTCCTTTAACTTTTGATGAATTTAAAACCAAAGTTAATCAAGTAATTTATGTCAGTGCTACTCCAGCTGAATACGAAATAAAAAATTCTAAGCAAGTAGTCGAACAGGTTATTCGCCCCACTGGTCTGTTAGATCCCCAAATTGAGATTAGACCAAGAGAAAATCAGATTAAAGATTTAGTTAAAGAAATTGAGATTAGAGTTAGAAAACATCAACGTGTTTTGGTCACTACTCTGACTAAACGTATGGCCGAAGAGTTAACTGAGTATTTAGCCCAAGAAGGAATTAAAGTAACTTATTTACATAGTGAAGTTGATACCCTTGATCGAGTAGAAATATTAAAAGAATTACGAAGTGGTGTTCATGATGTGTTAGTAGGAATTAATTTACTACGTGAAGGTCTTGATCTACCTGAAGTTTCTTTAGTGGCGATTCTAGATGCTGATATGGCCGGCTTTCTACGAACTGAGACTTCATTAATTCAAACGATCGGCCGAGCGGCCAGGCATCAAGAAGGACAGGTTATTTTATATGGAGATAAAATTACACCAGCTATGAAAGCTGCTTTGGACGTAACTAATAAACGAAGAAAAGTACAAGAAGATTACAATACAAAACATGGCGTCACTCCCACAACTGTGACTTCAAAAGAACATGAGAGCATGATTGTAACGTAAATAAAAAAATAGGCCAAAATTAACCTATTTCAAAGTTTCGTCTCTAACTCTATTTATCTTACTCCATATTCTCAAAAATAACCTCCCGATACCCCTCCCACATGGGTAAATTTTTTACATCCTCAACTGATGCCCATTTCCAATCAACATGTTCGTCACTAATCTTAAATTCATTATCAGGCATCATACATCTATAGATAATAAAAACCATATGCAATGGTTCACCAATATCATTGATCCTTGATTTAGCAGCAATAATTTCACCTATTGAAATAGTACCTACATTTAATTCTTCTTGTAACTCACGCCCCAAAGCTTCTTTTGGATCTTCTCCATATTCAATTTTTCCACCGGCTAACTCCCACCAACCTTTAACGCCGCCTTGTAATAATAAAACTTTATTATCTTTGACAATAAAAGCTTTGACAGCAATTTTTTGATATTTCTTTTCCATCAAAGTTAACTAATCTTCTTAATAATCCCCTCTAATTCTTCCTCGCTGGTAAAGTGAACAACCACTTCTCCCCCTTTACGAACTCGTTTTATTTCTGACTTAGCGCCAAAAAATTGTCGGAGTATCATTTCTTTATCTTTATCAGCATAGTTAATTTGAATGCGAGCTTGCTTAGTTCCACCCATCCGACGCGCTTCAAGCAATGTTGTGTCTACATTTAAGTGACGAGTTTTAATACGATTGAATAATTCAAATTGTTTTTGCTCTGAATCAAGACCAACTAATATTTTGGCATGACCTTCGGTAATTTCTCCGTTAATTAAAGCATCTTGAATGGCTTGTGGTAATTGTAAAATACGTAATGTATTTGTTACAACCGGTCGTGACTTACCAAGTTTTTTTGCTAACTGATCTTGGTTTAAATTAAATTCTTCAGCAAGCTTTTTATACCCCAAGGCCAACTCAACCGCATTCAAATCTTCACGTTGAATATTTTCAATCAAAGCGATTTCCAATTTTTCTTGATCATCCGCTTCCCGAATTACTATTGGCACTTCTTTCAAGCCAACAAGTCTCGCAGCCCGTAATCGACGCTCACCAGCAATTAATTCATATCCTCCGGCAGTTTTTGTGACAACGAGCGGTTGGATAATTCCATATTCACGAACTGATTGCACTAATTCATTAAGTTCAGCATCGCTAAAATTATTTCGTGGCTGACGAGGATTGGCAATAATTACATCAGGACTAACACGCATAACCTCACCCTCTATTGTGGAACTCGAAGGAGGCGTTGTTACTGGATCATTTTTTTGTGGAATCAGAGAACCAAGTCCCCGACCTAAACCATTGGACATAAAATTTAAATTTAAAGTTAAAAAGTTCATAAAGTTACATTGTGTATTGTATAACCTTATAAACTATATAACTTTCTACTTTATAACTTCCTCATTATATCATTTCCACTTATCTCTGTCTTTCTTTGGTGGCGTTAATAACTTCCAAAGCTAATTTTTCATAAGCACGTCCACCTTTTGAAGACGGATCATAATGTAAAATTGAGCGACCATAACTTGGTGATTCAGCTAACTTAACTGAACGAGGAATTACTGAACGAAAAATTCTATTAGGAAAATATTGATATAGTTCATTTAAAACCGAAGTTGACAGCCGATTACGTTTATCAAACATTGTAATAACCGCTCCCATAATTCCCAGGCTGGGCTTTAAATTATTCTGAACCAAACTAATGGTATGCAGTAACTGCCCTAATCCTTCCAGGGCATAATATTCACTTTGCACAGGAATTAATATTTCATCAGCAGCCACTAAACTATTAATAGTTAATAATCCCAAAGATGGTGGTCCATCAATAATTATATAATCATAATCATCTCGAACTTTTTCTAAAATCATAGACAACCGAGATTCACGATCAGGCACGCTCACTAATTCAATTCCTGCTCCTGCCAAAGCCATGGTTGATGGTGCAACGGTTAAACGATCTTGCAAGGTTCTTTTTAAAACAGACGATAATTCTTTTGCGCCAATAATTGCTTCATAGACTCCAGCTTCCAGTTGTTTATGGTCAATACCAAGACCTGAGGTAGCATTAGCTTGTGGGTCTATATCAACCAGTAAAACGTGTTTTCCACTTTGTGCTAAATAAGCAGCCAAATTAACAGCGGTAGTAGTTTTACCCACACCGCCCTTTTGATTTACAATAGAAATGATTAATGCCATATTATACTGTCATCCCCGCACAAGCGGGGATCTAGACTTTCAGTATATCGTTTTCTTTGACAATTTTCAATTTTCTAATTACAATTTTCTAATACTGTATAAGTGTCACACTGTCGGATATCAACCTGACACAATCAAATTAGCCTCGATGGCGGAACTGGTATACGCATACGACTCAAAATCGTACGGGGAAACCCATGAGAGTTCGATTCTCTCTCGAGGCACAAAGACCGCCCTTTCCACCAATCCAGTTAAAAATTTTAACACTTAAAGAATCGATTATTTTGTCCAGTTTGACACTATCTAGTTCTTATGTTAAGATTTTGAAACCTTATTTTTAATATATGAAAAAAGAAATTCACCCAACATACTACCCTACAGCCGAGATTAAATGCGCTTGCGGCAATGTTTTAGTTGTTGGCTCAACACTAGCTGAACTTACAACTGAACTTTGTTCAAATTGTCATCCTTTTTATACTGGTAAACAAAAATTGGTTGATACTGCTCGTCGTGTTGAGAAATTCCAAGCTAAAGCTGGTGCTAAAACAGCCCTTAAAGCTGTTCGTGGAAAAACTGCTAAGCGTGCCGCCAAAGCCACTGTAAAAGTTGCCAAGAAAGCTACGAAAAAATAACTACCATAAAACTCAATAAGACTGAGGTTGCTTATACCAACTTCAACCTTATTGGGTTTTTTGTTTTCTAAGAACCTTTATACTTTTAACATTCTACATTATACTGACTATATGTACGAAGAAACAAAACAACAATTTAACGAAGTTGAAGCCGAACTGATGAGTCCGGAGATTCAGGCTGACCGAACAAAATTAACAACCATAGCAAAAAAGCATGCAGAGCTAAAACGAGCAGTTGATTTAATTAATCGACTAGAAAAAGCTCAGGAAGGTTTTGCCAATAATGAAAAAATGATCAATGAAGAAAAAGATGAAGATCTGCGTAGCATGGCTATAGAAGAAAATAAATCTTTAGAAACCGAAATTACAGATATTCAAGCCTTAATTAAAGATGAGCTTTTTCCGGCCAACCCACTTGATAAAAAAAATGCTATTGTGGAAATTCGTGCTGGAACCGGCGGTGATGAATCAACACTATTTGCGGCTGAACTATTTCGTATGTATTCCCGCTATGCTGAAAAACAAGGCTGGAAAATTGAAATATTAGATTCAAGTCGTATTGGACTTGGTGGATATAAAGAAATAATTTTTACCATTGAAGGAAGTAATGTCTATGGCTTAATGAAATATGAAGGAGGAACACACCGCGTTCAACGGGTTCCAGAAACAGAAAAAGCGGGACGTATTCATACTTCAGCCGTCACTGTCGCCGTCTTTCCAGAAGCCGAAGAAGTTGATATTGAAATTAAACCAAGTGATATCAGAATCGATACATTCTGTTCCTCAGGACCTGGTGGTCAAAGTGTTAACACAACCTATTCGGCAATCCGTATACTTCATATTCCAACCGGCATCCTTGTTTCTTGTCAGGATCAAAAATCACAGCATCAAAATAAAGAAAAAGCCTTACAAGTTTTACGCTCTCGTTTGCTCCAAAAAGCCGAAGATGAAAAACGTGCCAAAGAATCAGCTGCCCGAAAAGAACAAGTTGGTTCTGGAGACCGCAGTGATAAAATACGAACCTATAATTTCCCCCAAGACCGTGTAACCGATCATCGCCTTAAAGAAAGTTGGCATTCAATTAACTTAATAATGGATGGTGACTTAGACGAAATAACTCATGCCCTCAAAAACTACTTTGCCGCTCAACGTGAAACAAGCGCTTGAGAAAGCAATTAATCTTTTTAAAAAAAATCATCTAACTTCAAGTTGGCTTGATGCTGAAGTTTTACTAGCATCGGTTTTAAAGACCGATCGGTCATTTATTATAAGTCACGGGGAACGAGAGCTCTCATTGTCTCAAAAAAAACAATTTAATAGATATATAAAACTACGGATTAATCATTACCCACTGGCCTATATTATTGGTCATAAAGAATTCTATAGTCTTGATTATATTGTAACGCCAGTTGTTTTAATCCCCCGCCCTGAAAGTGAATTATTAGTTGATTTAGCCCTTGATTTCTATAGAAAAAAACCTTCTTCAACCATTATTGATCTTGGTACTGGTTCTGGTTGTCTTATTATCGCTCTACAAAAAAACCTATCAAATAACCCAAATGCTTTTGCTTTGGATATTTCTACTTCAGCCCTGACGCTAGCTAAAAAAAATGCTAGCAGACATAATCTAAAAAATATTAATTTTTTAAAAAGTGACTTACTGACGATCTTTATACAAAAGCAAAAATATCTATCAAATTCAAAACATTTGATTATTCTTGCCAACCTTCCCTATGTTCCCCTGGATATTGTAAAGAAAGAGCCATCAATCAGTCGTGAGCCAAAACTAGCATTAGTTGGTGGCATAGATGGCTTAGATATATACCGCCGACTTTCAGAGCAGATCTATACACTCAGTGAATTAACGAAATTACCGATTACTCTTATTTGTGAAATTAATCCAGAACAAAAAAAATCTTTCCAAAAAATCTGGAAAGAAAAAGTTATTTTTAAAACCGACCTAGCAAAAAAAACCCGAGTTGGAATTGTTGAAATAAAAACCGTCCGGTCAAATGACAGGACGGATTTTTATAAAATAATTATTTCTTTTCCTCTGTTTTGGGTGCATCTTTCGTCGCTGGTTCAGAAGATCCAGCTGCATTGGCGTCAGCCGTAGCTTCAATAGCAGCATCAGCAGCTGCATCAGCAACGGATTTCTTTGGTTCAATAACATGAACTACCATTTCATCAAGATCGTGTGTGAATACTACGCCTTCTGGTAGCACAATATCTGCAAGAGTAATCGAGTCACCAATTTCTGCCAAGAGAGAAAGATCAACATTAATATGTTGGATTAAAGCGCTTGGTAAACATTCAATTTCCAGAGTATCAAAATTGTGAACCACAATACCACCAGCTGATTTCACGGCTGGAGATTCTCCAACAAATTCCAAGGCAACTTCGGCAACAACTTTCTCATCCATATTAACCTTAAAAAAATCAACATGAATAATACGTTGCTTGATTGGATCCATTTGAATATCTTTTACAATAACCGGATACTCTTGGCCATTATCAATCTTAAGAGAAATTAAACCTGATTCACCACTTTTAGAAAAAACTGTTTCAAATTCAGGTCGGGCTAGATTTAAAGACATATTTTCAACTCCAGAACCGTAAATTACAGCCGGAATAAAATCTTTTTTATCTGCTAGAATCCCTTGACGAAGAGCAGCTCCTAAATTAATTGCTTGTGTCATAAAAAGTTAAAAGTTAATAAAGCTATACTGTTATAAAGTAAATTCTTTGTTTATTATAAGTGCGGCATTTTATGCTCATCACTGTATAACTTTCTGAACTTTCTAGCTTTATAACTATATAGTTACCGTTTAGCAGCTGAGCGGCTAATAATATTTTGCATAATTCCGGCTAACCCCATATGAGCTAAGAGAGCACTACCTCCATAACTCACAAAGGGCAAAGGAATACCAACAACTGGCAAAATGCCTATATTCATACCAATATTAATAAACATTTCAATAAAAATCAAGCCCACCCCACCAATAATGATTAAAGAACCAAAATAATTACGTATATGAGGTAAATATAAAATTAAACGATACAAGATTAAAGCAAAACATCCAATCACCATCAAGACCCCAATTAAACCTAATTCTTCAGCGATAACAGCAAAAATGAAATCAGTATTTGCTTCTGGCAAAAACTTTAGCTGCGATTGAGAGCCAAAACCAAGTCCGCGACCATACAGCCCACCAGCTCCAACAGCAATAATCGCTTGTCGGACATTATAATGTGTTGAGGTAGCGGAGGGTTGTAAAAAGCTTAATAGGCGATCCCGTTGATAATCTTTAAAGACAAATTGCCAGGCAAGCGCAAAAACTATTACTAAACCAATCCCAATAAATAATAAATACTTTTTTTCAAAACCAACTCCAGCCACAAAAACCAGCCAAATTGCAAACAGCAAAGCAGCTGAACCAAAATCTGGTTGAAGTAAAACTAATACAGCACAAAAAGCCATTGTTGCCGCACTTATAATAAAATGTCGAAGGGGTCTAATAGTAACTGATTCTTTTGAAAAATATCGAGCCAAAGAAATAATTAAAATAATTTTAACTAACTCAACTGGTTGTAATCCAAAGCCAAATATATAAAACCAACCTCTGGTACCGTTTATAGTTTCTCCAAAAATTAAGACCAATACTAGCAGTAGTATTCCTCCGATATATAAATAATTTGAATAGCTAAAAAAATGATGGAAATCAAAAGCCGATAACACTAAGTATAAAATAATCCCCACAATTACAAAGGCAACTTGTTTTCGAAAAAAAACTAAATCAGCACCAGTTTGGCCAAGGCTAATACTATAAATTTCTACTAAACTAAAACAGACCAAGACAATAATTGGTCCCAAGAGGAACCAATCAATCTGTTTAAATAAAAAAAATAACTTTTTGAGCATTATCTATCAATCAATAATTAAAGCTACGTCCGTAGCTACTCTGAGGAATACTGCAAATAAACATTTTCGTCAAGAATATTAATATCAGGAATAATTTCAATCTTACTCATCCCCGCCCAGCTACCAGGCCAACTTATGTGGACTGACTTTTTTTCTCCGGAGCGGAAATTATCAATATAATAACGGGAAGCGGAAACAATCCTATCTCCCAATCGTAATACAATGGCCAGTGGTAGTTGTTTATAACTAAATCCTCCCTGATTAATTATTGTAAAACTCAATTCCCCAAGACTAATCTTTTCTGATAAACCACTGTCTTGTCCGGGTATATAAGTGGCATCTTGTACCTGTAATCGTAATCGATCGGCCCGATATTCTTGCCACAAAGGAATAACCTCTCGAGGCATTGGATTATAACTTATATCAGTAATAATCAATTCGGCGCCAGACGGTGTAGAGGTAAGCTTTTGATTCAAAGCCATTACATATTTTGTATCTCCTGGTAACACAAAAGTATTGCCAGCCCCAATTTGTTCACCATTCACATCAAAATAATAGGAAAAATTTATAACTGAACGATTATGAGCGCTAACTACCTTTCCAACAAAATCCGCTTGGTTATTTTGATTTAATAGTAAGGTTACTTCTGAGATAGATAAATAATTATCAACCACGGGCCTGCTCACTAATTGATTAGCACTTGAGCTAATATCTTTATACAACTGCTCATCCTGGTCACGACCAACAATTAAATAATGAGAAAAATTATAAATTGAATAACCAATTGTGCTTACGGAAATAAGACTCAAAAAAATAATTGCCCCAATAAAAAAATGCTTACGATGGCGAATAAACCATAAGCCAAACTCCAAGCGTCTAGTTGAGACTCCCGACTCATCCCGAAAATTACTAATCTCGGTTAAGGGTAATTCTTTTTTTGAATTTAATTCTGGCATAGAAATTTTTACTCTTCTTTATAACTCATCACCGGTCCAACAACGAGAATCTTTTGACCATTTTCTTCATAGATAACTAACAATAACTTCAAGGGGCCAACTGTTTGTCGTATACTGGTTGTTTCCTTTTTATCAGGACTTGTGAAACGGGTTGAAACTACCCGACTTCCCTGTTTACGTACTGAATACTGACTTACCAAATCAACAATAAACTGATGGTTATTAGTTGATAATTTTTCACCTTTTAATTCTTGACGTGTAATCTCACGAATCATTTTTAATTTATCAAGTAGATCCTTAAATTGAGCATCCGTATCTTGAATAACTCCTAATTCAGATAAGGCTTTCTGAAGCATTGAGGTATTTGCTACTAATTCATCATTAAGACTATTCTGTGCTTCTATGAAATGGAACTTTGAATCACCAGATGTAGTGACCAAATTTTTTCCTGGGCTGACACGATTAATTTCCCATTCATCTGAAGATAACTGTAGTGAACTTAACCCAGCCAGAGCTGAAGTAATCTGACGATCTTTCCAAGGTATAGTTTCTCGATAAGCTAATCTAGGAATTTTTTCATTGACATACTGTTTAATAATACTTAAGTTTGTCCAAAAGTTATTTACATACCACTCTCCTTGATTATACGCTGAAAATTCTTCTATAAGCTTGGCTCGTTGATCATCATATTGACTATAATCAATATTATCTTTTATAAAACCACTAACCGGCGTTTCATTTGTCACCGTTCCTAAAATATCAAAACCAATCCCCTGACATCGATAAAGCAAATTCTTTTTTCCATTATAACAGGATGTAAAATAGGAATTCTGCTTCCCCAGGCTATTTTTAGAACGATTATGCCCCCCAACCGGTTCATACGTAAGCTGTTTATAAATATACTGATCAGGCCAATAGGTTGTTTGTAATAACCGCATACCAATTAATGATCTTTCTTGGCTGTCCTCACTGTTATATGCACCCTCACTTAATTTAAAAGGAATACTTTTTAACTTTGTTTGTAAGGTTACAAGATTAGCAAAAGCTTCTGTAGTAAAAATATCCTCAATTGATTTGTCCTTGAAAGTTTCTTGACGGACCGCTTGATAGTGAAGATACGTTAGCCCACTTCGTAAACCCAAGAAATAACTCATTACTTTATATACTTTAGCCCATTCATTCTTAATACTCTGATTCATTGACATATCCTCACTCATTAAAAATGCAGCTGTCTGATTAATTGTCCAATCATCTTTGTCCAAAAGACAGTTGGGACAATTTTCGTCTTTATAATTCAAAGGGAATAAGGTGGATTGCCAACGGCTAGCTAAGTAAAAATTTCTTAATTTTGCACTGCTACTATATTCCTCTGGTACTTTAAAATCTGTGTAATCCTTAGAGTACAATAAGAGGGGTGATTTAATTGTTTTCTTGCCTTCTTGAATTAAGGCAACTTCACGAGCCACATCTTCAGCAAAATAAGACGGAACAACAAATTCATATTTTTGAGCTTCGCTTGGCTTAAATTTACGAGTATCAACTAAATCTTCATTACTATTAATTTGAATGGGCTTGGGACTTAATAAAACCAAAGAAGTAGCAAAGTAACTTGCCTCCAAACGCTCAGCCTCTAACAAAGAATCAGTCCCAGTACCAAGTTTGCGTTGTCGTTCTTGAAAACGATTATAAGCTACTTCAAACATCTGCTTATTAACTTTCCAGAGATTATCATAAAAATACGACGACTCAATCTCTTTATACATATGCTTAAGCGAGTTCTGATAATAATATAGTAGAAAATCTGAAGTCACGAGTATTGGTAACCCCTGTTGGTTAAGTTGATTATAGACTCCAAAAAAAGAATCGGCTTCTTTAGTATAAGGATTATCAATAATAGCAAAACCATTTTTATTTAAACTAGAAACAGCACTATCAATGTTTATTTTTCGAGCTACTACATAATAATTTGAAACATCAGATTTAACATTAAGGGGTAAATCTATCGTTTTAATTTTTTGATCAAATGGCTCATTAAAACTCTTATAAAAAGAGCCAAAAGCAACAGCTTCATTTTTTAAACTATTATTTCCATTTGGATCATCTTCAGAATTATTTGATGGCAACACTGGGTTTGTTGGCAAGACAACTGGTGGGTTTTCCCCGGAATTTATTTCTGAAGTTTTGCTTGATTCACGATTTGATTGAAACCACCACCAGGCTGCACCACCTATAACCAAAACAAAAATACTAATAATGAGTATTTTCTTAAAATTCTTTGGGGGCGGTGTTGACTCAACAGTTGGAGTTTCTTCAGCCGCTAATGATCTAGTATGATCAATAAACATATCCATTACTATACCATATTTCCACCACTTTTGGCTAAAAAAATACCTTGCCAGGAGACTAAATTTTTGCTATTCTAATAATAGGTTCTACAACCTTTTTTAAATTATTTTTTAAGCAATTTTCTTATATTTCTCTGCCCCTTATTCTTACAATATGACAAAATCTGTACCACCATCAAAATCAAATTACAGCGCTGATTCAATTACCGTCCTAGAAGGACTAGACCCAGTTCGAAAGCGACCGGGTATGTATATTGGTTCAACCTCATCGGCTGGACTACATCACCTTGTCTGGGAAGTGATCGATAACTCAATTGACGAAGCCATGGCGGGCTTTGCCACTGAAATCACCACAATCTTACTGGCTGATGGTATGGTCTCGGTAGCTGATAACGGTCGCGGTATTCCAGTAGATCTTCATAAAGGTACAAAAGTTTCCGCTCTAGAAACAGTCTTAACAAAACTACATGCTGGTGGAAAATTTGGCGGTGGTGGATATAAAGTTTCTGGTGGCTTACACGGAGTTGGTGTCAGCGTCGTCAATGCTTTAAGCTCATATTTACGAGCTGAGATTCATCGTGATGGAAAAATCTGGACCCAAGAATATAAACAAGGAATTCCTCAAAAAAAGGTCGCGGCCACGGGAACAAGTAAACGGACTGGAACAACTATTATTTTTAAAGCAGACGCCACAATTTTTGAAGATCTAGAATATAACTGGGGAAAAATTCTCGACAGACTTCGTCAACAAGCATATTTAACCAAAGCCATTACCCTTCATTTAATTGATCAACGAAACAATCATACACCAAAACATTTTACATTCTATTTTGAAGGCGGTATAAAAACCTATGTTAAATCTCTGCACCGAAATAGCACGGTAAAAAATGAAACGATTTTCTATATTGAGAAAGATATTAATGACTCAAAGGTTGAAATTGCTCTTCAGTATAATGATGGCTTTAATGAAAATGTCTTAGCCTTTGCTAATAACATTATTAACCCCGGAGGCGGAACACACTTAGTCGGCTTTCGAACCGCTTTGACTCGAACTTTAAACACTTATGCTCGCGGTCATAATATTCTAAAAGAAAAAGAAGAAAACCTAACTGGTGATGATGTTCGCGAAGGCTTAACAGGAATTATTAGTGTCAAACTTGCTGACCCTCAATTTGAAGGTCAAACCAAAGACAAACTTGGTAATGCCGAAATGAAAACCTATGTTGAGCAAGTTATGGGTGATGCTTTTACAACCTTCCTTGAGGAACATCCTCGAGAAGCTGAGGCCATTGTGGCTAAATGTGTCTTATCAGCTCAAGCTCGTATTGCTGCCAGAACTGCCCGCGCTACAATTTTACGCAAAGGCGCTTTGGAAGGCATGACCTTGCCAGGAAAATTAGCAGATTGTTCAAGTCGCAAACCAGAAGAATCCGAATTATATATTGTTGAGGGAGATTCAGCTGGTGGTTCTGCTAAGCAAGGCAGAGACCGTGGTTTTCAAGCAATCTTGCCACTTCGTGGAAAAATTCTTAACGTTGAACGAGCTCGTCTTGATAAAATGCTTGCCAATAACGAAATAAAAAATTTAGTTATTGCCCTTGGCACAAATATTGACGACCAATTTGATATTACAAAATTACGCTACCACCGCATTATTATTATGACCGATGCTGACGTTGACGGAGCTCATATCAGAACGTTGTTGTTAACACTCTTCTTCCGTCACTTTAACGAATTAGTTCGTGATGGCTATTTATATATTGCCCAACCACCATTGTATCAAGTTAAGAAAGGCACAACTATAAAATATGCTTTCTCTGATAAAGAGAAATTGGCAATTATTAAAGAGTTAGGTGGAGCTGATGTTGAAATTATTGAAAATCCAGAAGAAGGTAGTGATGCCACTGATACTGAAGAAGAAGCAGAAGTTAAAAAAGTAAAAGGCGCGACGAGAATTAATATTCAACGCTATAAGGGTCTTGGAGAAATGAACCCATCCCAACTTTGGGAAACAACCATGGATCCACAGACTCGCTTAATGAAACAAGTTACGGTTGATGATGCGGCTGCGGCTTCTGAAACTTTTGAAATGTTAATGGGTGGTGATGTTGCTCCACGAAAACACTTTATTCAAACTCATGCTCAGAAGGTAGAAAATTTGGATATATAATAAATTTTACTTTAAACAAAAAAGATGCGTAAGAGCATCTTTTTTATTAATCAATTTAACTTTTCTATTTATTCAAATTAATGAAAGGCAAAGAGGCATTTGGAATCATCTGACTTGGCAAAACTCCGTTCCATTTTTCCACCGCAGCTTTTTGAACTTCCAGAGCTTTTAAGTTTATATACTTATCATTATTAGCAGCTTCAGATTGAACTTTGATAGCTTCGGCTTCGGCTTTTGCTTGAGCAATTCGTTGTTCAGCTTCAGTTTTAATTCTTTGCAAATCATTCTCGGCTTTTAATGCTGATTGTTGGGCGACTTGTTTAGCTTCAACCGCTTTTTCATACTCATCACTAAATGAAAAATCAATGATTGAAAACTCATCAACTACAAAATATTTTCCTAAGCGATTAAATAATTCTGTCTTGATTTCATCTTTTACTCGTGCCCGCTGTTCAATTAACTCTTGAGCCGTGAACCTGGCTGTGGCTGCTTTAACGCTCTCTTGGATTGATGGATCAATTAAACGAGATTCATAGTCGTCACCAACTTCTTGCCAGAGTTTATTAACTTCATCAGCTTTTAAATGATAATTTAAGGCTAATTGACTCTCAACGGTTTGAATATCTTTAGAGTAGGCTAAGGCCTTCACTTCTAATTTTTGAGTTTGAATATCCATTTTTGCGACTTTTTGAACAATTGGTATCCTGAAATGAATACCCTCACCAAGTATTGAATCCTGAACCGCACCAAAATTCATAACAATTCCTCGTTTACCAGCCCCGATTAAAACAAAAGGATTGATTATTGAAAAAATAACAAAAACTGCAATTACAATTGTCGCCCACTTAAAAAACTTTTTATAGTTTTCCATATTTTTTCTATTTTAAATAGATATAAAATTCTAATAAGTTATATTCCACTATACCTAAAGTATAGCATAGGCCAAATTATTTTTGTTTTTTATCCAAGCTCCTTCTCAATTTCCATCAACCGATTATACTTTGCTACTCGCTCACCTCGGGCTGGTGCGCCAGCCTTAATTTGTCCAGAATTTGCTGCCACAGCCAAATCAGCGATAAAATCATCCATTGTTTCACCGCTACGATGAGAAATAATTGTTTTTTGACCATTATTATGAGCTAATTTAATTGCCGCAATTGTTTCCGATAACGTTCCAATCTGATTGGGTTTAATCAAAACAGCTGTTGTAGCTTTTTCCTGGATCCCTCTCTCAATACGATTAACATTAGTAACATATAAATCATCTCCCACAACTTGAATTTTGTTATCAACCTTAGCAGTAAAATCACGAAACGAGCTCCAGTCATCTTCACCAAATGGATCTTCTAAAGAAGTAAGTGGATATTTTTTTATTAAACTCTGGTACCACTCGACCAGTCGAAGACTATCCATATTCCCCTGTTTCTTTAAATGATATTGTCCATTGCGATACCATTCAGAGGCCGCCGCATCAATAGCCAAATAAACATCTTTACCAGCTTCATACCCAGCTGCTTCTATAGCTTCAAGAATTAATGCAAAAGGCTCTTCGTTGTCTTTAACTTCAGGAGCAAAGCCACCTTCATCACCAATGGCATCACTATATCCGGCTTTTTCTATAATTGTTTTTAAAGATTGATATATTTCTTCTCCCATTCTGACTCTCTCAGCCATTGTTTCCGACTGAGGCATAACCATGTATTCCTGTATATCAGTTGTCCAATTTGCATGAGCCCCACCATTCATTATATTCATTAAAGGAATTGGTAATATGTATTCATTTCCTGCCTCTGGAAAAAATTTTCTTAAATGTGTGTATAAAGGAACTTTTTCAGACACAGCTGCTGCCCGAGCTGAAGCCAAAGAAACAGCTAAAATAGCGTTGGCACCTAATTTACTTTTATTATCAGTACCATCAAGTTTTAACATCACAGCATCAAGGCCAGCTTGATCTTGCACATTAAAGCCAACTAAGGCATCAGAAATTGTTGTTTCAATGTTTTTTATAGCCCGCAGAACACCCTTACCATTATATCGATCCGAGCGAGCATCTCGTAATTCCAAGGCTTCATAAGTACCCGTGGAGGCTCCTGAAGGGACAGAGGCAATTCCTTCACTTCCATCAACCAAGCGAACTGTGGCTTCAATGGTTGGATTTCCTCGACTATCCAAAATCTCACGAGCTGTAATTGCAGAAATGTTCATAAAAAGTTATAAGGTTATAAAGTTCTTAAGGTTATAAAGTATGCATGCACACGATCTAAGTTCTTTATAACCTTTTAACCTTATCAACATTATAACCCATTGGCGTTCTTTTTCCTATAATCCTAGACAAAAACTCAATTTATCGCTATCCTATATAAACTATGAAATTAACTCTACAATATCTCAAAAAACATAAGCAAAAATTAGCGCTTATCCTTGGCCTGGCAACAATTAACCAGGTTTTTTCACTTCTTGATCCTCAGATCTTTAGAATGCTGATTGATAATTATATTAATAAGGTGAATGAACTTTCACCTGATGTTTTTATTCGCGGAGTGGGCTACTTGCTTCTTGGATCAATCTCAGTGGCACTTATTTCTCGTATTGCTAAAAACTTTCAGGATTACTATGTAAATTACGTTACTCAAAATATTGGCACAGCCTTATACGCTCGGGCAATTAGTCACTCATTACAGTTGCCATATTTTGTTTTTGAAGATCAAAAATCGGGGGAAATTTTACAAAAAATTCAAAAAGCTCGACTTGATAACCAAGCCATTATCACCAGTGGCGTCAATGTAGTATTTGTTTCATTAATTGGACTCTTATTTGTTTTAGTTTATTCGGCCACTGTTCACTGGCTAATTTTTGTTAGTTATTTCATGCTTTTGCCAACACTTGGAAGTTTAACATTTTTTATTAGCAAAAAAATTAAACAGGCACAGCAAGCGATTGTTAAAAAAATGAGCTCACTTGCTGGCTCAACCACCGAAACCCTTCGTAACGTTGAGTTGGTAAAAAGTCTTGGTCTAGAAAAACAAGAAACAGATCGCTTAAACCAAGTTAATAACGAAATTCTTAATTTAGAATTAACAAAAATAAAACTTGTACGAAAATTAAGTTTTATTCAAGGGACAATGATAAATCTTTGTCGCTCGGCCTTAATGATGTTAATGCTTTGGTTAATTTTTAAACAAGAAATTACCCTTGGACAATTTTTTAGTCTATTATTCTACTCCTTTGCTATTTTTAATCCTCTTAGTGAATTAAGCACTGTTGCAACTCAATATCAAGAAGCCAAAGCATC
This sequence comes from Candidatus Falkowbacteria bacterium, assembly GCA_016699775.1. Lineage (NCBI taxonomy): Bacteria > Bacillati > Minisyncoccota > Patescibacteriia (SeqCode) > Patescibacteriales (SeqCode) > Patescibacteriaceae (SeqCode) > Patescibacterium (SeqCode) > Patescibacterium danicum (SeqCode). The sequence goes on from CP065010.1 coordinate 725,412, forward strand.
AAACGAAATATTGGATGGAATTTTAAATATGAAACCAGAAGAGTCTATAAATAGAGTCAATGTCATTGATAAAATTTCTTCATTACATTTTAAAGATGTTACTTTTTCCTATAGCGAAGAAAATCAACCAACCCTAAAAAATATTTCACTTGCTATCCATCCAGGAGAGACCATCGCCTTTGCCGGCCCCTCTGGTTCTGGAAAAACTAGCCTTATTAAATTATTGTTAGGTCTCTATCAACCAACCAGTGGCTCTATAGAAATCAATAACTTGGATTTACAAACAATTACCGCCGATAGCTTTAAACAAAAAATAAGTTATGTTTCTCAAGATACACAGCTATTTGCTGGAACTATCAGGGCAAACTTATTATTCGTAAATCCAAAAGCGACTGATGAGGAATGTCTTGAAGCCCTCAAGCATGCAGCAGCCTTAAGTTTATTAGAACGAAGTGGCGAAGGCTTAGAAACAAAAATTGGTGAAGGGGGCTTAAAAATTTCTGGTGGCGAAAAACAACGCCTTGCTATTGCTCGAGCTCTTTTGCGTAAACCAGATGTAATTATTTTTGATGAAGCAACTTCTAGCCTTGATAGTATTACTGAAAAAGCCATTACAGAAACTATAAAAAATATTACTGTCGTCAAACCAGAATTAATTACTATTCTAATTGCTCATCGTCTTTCAACAATTATGGATGCCAACCATATCTACGTTTTGGAAAAAGGACGTATCACCGAGCAAGGAACCCATGATACCCTCTTAACCAAGCCAGGCTTATATTCTGCTTTGTGGCGACAGCAGAACGGAGAAGAAATATAGCTATGTAGTTATAAAGTTATAAGGTTACAAGGTTGTAAAGTTAAAAAGTTATAAGGTTATAAAGTTTGTCTGTTCTCCGATAATAAACCGACATAAATTCTAATAAGAATCTTATACCTCTCTGCATATTAACATGGTTCTAATTTTATACCTTTAATTATTACCTCCATCATTAGGGATAACCTCACACCGCTTATCCAAAACATCAAACATTGAAGGACGCAACTGAGTCCCATTTAAAAGCTCAGCGATTCTCCATGCCCCATAGATTGATGGCAAGATGCCTATTCCGTTACAACCTAAATTATAATATAAATTTTTATTACAAGGTTCTTGGCCAATCAAGCGAACTCCATTACTCGTATATCCCATCAAACCATGCCATAAAAAATTATATTCTAGATTGTCGTTATCAAGCCGATGATTCTTTTGTAAAAAAGAAGAAATACTTTTTTGAGCTTCTTCTGGATAGACGTGCTCATGTCGATTATAGCTTAACTTATCATCAAGCTCACTTTCAGGCCCACCAATACAAGTTAAATTATGAGTTGAAGTTGTTCTCTGTTCACTAGGTCGACGTGTTAAATACATATATGGATCAAGTCGAGAATTATGCTCTTTCTCAAAATAACTTATAGCTATTGGAGATTTATCTTCAGGGCTAACATAACCAGCCATATAACCAATTGTTCCAGAAACTGTTTCATGAAAACGACCATTTATATCAACTCCCAACTCATTAATTAATGATATATTTTCAAATCCGTTTGTACATAATATTGCCTCATTAGCAACTATCTCCCCTTGATCATTTTCAGCAATAACCTGATTTGCCTGCAAGCGGAGGCAACGAACAGGGCTGTGTTCATATACTGTGAAGCGGTTAGAGTAATACTTTTCCATCCACTCAACTAGCTGTTCACAAAATAAGGCACTGTTAAGACATCCTTTAGTGCTACATTTCACAGCTATATATGAAGTATCCCCTGTTTCAAGTAAGTCCATAATCCTCTGCTCTGAAACAACTACATATAAATGACTAAATTCTTCCGGAATACGTAGAATCAACAAAGGATCATTAGCTACAAAAAAAGTATGAACCGGCAAACCAGATTGTTCTCGAAGTTTCTCTTCTTCCAAGCGAAATATTAATTGTTCTAACGTTGAAAACCCAGCGTAACCGGTAAATTTATATAGAGGCACAGAAATATTTGTAATAGAAATTATTTCATCTAAAAGTTCCCAGGCCCCCTCAATAGCTGCTTGACCAGCTGCGGCCATCTCCAAGCCAAAATCTTCCACCAACTCAACAAAGTGACGTTCAAAATAACTTGTTACTTGACCGGCATTATGTCCAGTTGCTCCATGAGCAATTATATCCGCCTCTAACAAGATAACCGACTGTGAGGTCTTTTGAAGAATATAAAAAGCCGTGGTAATACCAGCAATCCCGCCACCAATCACGAGTGAATTAGTTTTTATGTTTCCAGAAAATTGTCGAGTTGAACGTTCTAACCTCAATTGAGCAATCCAAGGAGAGTTATTTTTCATATATAGATTATATCATATAGATACTGAATTATATTTGAAATTTTAATAAAAACTGCTATAATCAAACCACTTTACTATAATCAACAATATGGAACATTCACCGAAAAAAATATTTATTGGTGTGGCCTGGCCATATGTTAACGGCAATATTCACTTTGGTCATTTAGCTGGTTATTTAATCCCGGCTGATATTTTTGCACGTTTTAACCGTTTTATTGGCAATGAAGTAATGATGGTTTCTGGGTCTGACTGCTTTGGAACTCCTGTAACAGTTGAAGCCGACAAAAGACAAACAACCCCACAAGCAATTGTTAGTGAATATTATCCTCAGCATGAGACTTTATTTAATAAACTCCAGCTGAGCTTTGATCTTTATACCAAGACTGATAATCCGGTTCATAAAGAAGTTGTCCAAGATTTATTTATTACCCTATTACAAAAAGGATTACTCTTTAAAAATCGTTCTGATCAATATTTTTCAGAAACAGAAAAACGTTTTTTACCCGATCGCTATGTTGAAGGAACTTGTCCTCATTGTGGTGACTCTGAAGCCAGAAGTGATCAATGTGATAATTGTGGCAAAGTATTAGCTCAAGGTGAATTAATTAATCCAATTAGTAAACTTACCAAAGCTTCAGTCACAATGAAAGAAACCGAACACTATTTTTTTGATTGGCCAAAACTTGAATCTTTTCTTAATACCTATGTTTCTCAGTATGGTCCAAACTGGCGTCCATGGATTTTTAATGAATCAAAAAATTGGCTGGAGAATGGCTTGAAACCTCGAGCCATTACCCGTGACCTTGACTGGGGGGTTGAAATCCCCGCTGACCGAATTCCGAAAGACCAACTAATTGAAGGCTATGAACATAAACGAATCTATGTTTGGTTTGAGGCCGTAATTGGTTATCTCTCAGCTTCAATAAAACTTTCTCGAGATAATAATAGTCCAGACTACTGGCAAGAATTTTGGCATAACACTGAAGCAAAGCACTATTATTTTATGGGCAAAGATAATTTAGTTTTCCATACAATTTTTTGGCCAGGTCAACTTCATGCTTATGATGAAAAACTTCATCTTCCAGATTTTCCAGCCGTTAATCAATTTTTAACTTTAAATAATCAAGCTTTTTCCAAGAGCTTTGGCGTAACACTTGATCCAAATAAAATTCTAGAAGATTTTGACCTTGATCTTATTAGAATATATCTTTGTTTAATTATGCCAGAAAACCATGACAGTGATTTTTCTTGGGATGATTTTATTACCAAGACCAATAATTTAGTTATTGCCAATCTTGGAAACTTTTTATTTAGAACAATTAAGCTTTCTGAAGGTCTTAATTTTAATTCTACAAAACCTGATGAAAAAGTTGTTGCTGAAGTGGCCGCAGCTGTTACGGAAGCAAAAGATTTATTAGCTGGATGTAACTTTAAAAAATACGCTGAGCGAATAATGGAGCTATCTGCTTTTGGTAATAAATATTTATCTGATACCACACCATGGATTGTCAAAAAAACTGACGAAAATCATTATATTTCTATTATGCATAGTTCTTTATTAATTAGCCTAGCATTAGGGGTATTGTTGACTCCAGTAGCCCCAAACTCTGCATCAAAACTATTTACTATGCTTTCTATAACAGTTGAAACGTGGCCTGAAATTAATACTCTAGAAGAATTGGTAAAGAACATCATTACCAACAACCCCGAACCTTTATTTAAAAAAATTGAAGTCGATCCAACTGACTTTAATGAGAAGTATAAATAGAAAAACACCCGGTCATTTGACTGGGTGTTTTTTCTGTCATCCCCGTTATTTTACTCTGTCATCCCCGACTTGATCGGGGATCAAGTCTTGATATTACAAAAGGATTATCCTTTTCTTTTTATTTAATCCTTCCTTTAATCAAACATTGCCACCTTTTGAAAAAAGGTGGCACCAAAATAACAAGCCTAGAGAAAATGTACTACAGGTATCGTTCATTCAAGAAGCCTCGCTTAAACTCCTCGTCCTCGCTCTACTCGGACTCGTCAAACAGTAAGCTCGGCCACATTCTTGAATTCATTCACCTGTTACGTACATTTTCTAAGACTTGTTACATACAATACAAGTACCCTCTGAAATCCCCGCCTCTCCACTGTCATCCCCGACTTGGTCGGGGATCTTGTGAATACTATGTGTAATATATTTTACCCAGATCCCTGCCTTCGCAGGGATGACAAGTAAGGAGTACAAGATGACAGAAAAAATAATGAGAATGAAAGACTAAAAACTACTCAGAAATCGTTTCATTAAAAGCACTCCTGATATCATTTTCATCTTCAAACAAAGTACCAAGAACCAAAGAAGCTATTAGATGATGTTTACCTTCAAAAAAATTAGTATCTTTGGCTTCAAAATCTGAAAATGATTCATTATTCATATAAAAAAATTTTAATTAGTTTCATTTTTAATTTCAACTAAACGTCGAAGAATCAAACGTCGTAAATCAGGGATTGAATCTCGCAAAAAAATAGATATACGATGCATATCTTCTTCATCAAGTAGATTCTCCATTTCTTCTAACTGACTTGAACTCAGATTATCAAAAATAACCTGACTTATTTCTCGATTAATCCGCTCAATTAAATCTTGCCGAATTGTTTCGTGCCCGGCTTCATCCAAACCAGAAACATATTTTGCTTCAATTAAGCAATCAGCAAAGTATCCAGATAGTTCTTGTTGATCTTCTAAAATATTCATTACTAAATTATAACAAATCTTACAAAGTGTCACAATATTTTCTGTGGATAAAAAAGCAGACTATTAGTTTCCTAATAGCCTGAAATTTTATCAAATCAGTTTTTTACGCCATACTAGCAGCCATGGCGAAACTTCCCCCGCTTTCTCTCTCATCTTGACATTCCTCGTCACGACGTTTCTTGTCGTAAAAAAGAATTTTCTCAAAAATTTTTTGCGATCCATAAGCCCTTGCTTCTTCTTCTTCCTTCGTAAGAATATACAATGAGTTGAGACGTCCCCTGAAATCATTAAAAACTTTGGGGCTGACAATTAATGGGTCAAAAACATTTTTGCTTGATATTGACCCAAACTCACAAAGCTGATCCTTACTTAAGGAAAAACCGTCTTCCTTAGTAATATGGAAGAAAAGTTTTTCTTTAGACTCTTTGTTAATTATTTGGATAGTGTACCGCTCACTAATCCCGACTGTTTTGCGACACAAAACACAAACTTGATCACTTTTCTCTGAGTTGGAGAGGGTTTTCTTTGCCATTTTGTTTTTATTTTTTTGATTTTAAATAAAAAAGAACAAAAATACTGAATTTCAGTATTTTCATAATAATACTCTTTTTTTAAATTTTGTCAAGTTATTTTCTTCTATTAACAGGAGTATTAAACTTCATAATCTTACAATTTGGTATTTCTTTCTCTGTCCAAAGACCGGTTTTTTCGTCTGAAAAACCTTTAAAATAGGCATAAGCAGCAGCTAAGACTGGCAAATGAGAAACAACCAAAACAGTTTTATAGGACTCTTTCTGTATATCTTTAAGAAAGCTAGCCAGCCGTTTTTTTAAATCAGCATACGACTCACCTCCACGAGGCGTTGCAGTCCAAGGGTTTTTTTGTTTTTCTCGCCACTCATAAAAGTAACTAACTGATTTATTCTCAAAGCCGGTACTACGGTCATTTAAGCGACCATCCTCAATAATCGGTTTATGATAAAAACGATTAACAATACGTGCTGTTTGTTTAGTCCGAAGCAGTTCTGAAATAATAATAATATCAATTTTTTCTTTTTTTAATAGTTGAGCAGCTACTTCAGCTTGCTTACGACCTAAAGCAGTCAGCCGAACCTTCGGGTTCGGCTTGCTATTGCATAAAGCTTTCACATTATAGTTTGTTTGTCCATGACGGAGGAAGATAAGCTTCATGTTAATTCTTAATTTTTAATACAACGAACTGAAAATTTAGTAAATTTTGAATAATTATTGTTTCTTACAATCTGCGTAGGAACAGAGGTATTAATATTTCTAAACCAAGCTTTATGAAAATCACTGGTACCCACTGATCCTGAAGTTGTTGATGTCCAAATATCTCCACCTGACCCAAAATGATCATCTGAATTTCCTGTGCAATATGGTAGTGGCCAATTAATTGGGCAGCTAACTCCAGATCTAGCAAAGGAACCACCATAATATCCAAAATCAAAGCCAGCTTCACTTTGTAAGGCGATTCCCTCTCCGTCACCTCTTGGACCTGTAGTCGTTAGATCATAAGGAAAATGAGTATCACAAAAAGCATCATCGCAAAGACTACGCTCTAGAATTGTGAATTCATCGTGCGAAGGAATATGCCAGCCATCAGGACATAGACCTTGAGATTTTTCGAGAGGCATTGTTATATCAAACGGGTCAACGTTCATTGCCGCATACCAGGTATAAACTGCATGTTCACTATAGGGAGGATTGCAATTATTGACCGTTTGCATACAGTATCGCTCAGAAGCGACATAGGTTGGGTCGGGATACGGGCAAGGAGAAGGATAGACACTACACCAGTGACCAACTCTAGTATCAAGTTGCGTGCCATCTGGCTTTGTTATAGTTCTTAAATTTTGTGCCATCCAACATTGCCCACCAATCTCAATTGTTCTATAAGAAAATCCATCCCTATCTGTAACATCTTCACCACAATCATCCTGCACTAAACAATTTCCATTTTTACAAATTACAATACCTTTAGGATAGTCACCATTATTTGAACCAATACAGAAAGTTAATTTATACCCAGTCGTAGTTGTTACATAGGTATAATCTGAACCAACACAACCCCCATCTGTCCGAGGCATAGGGTTTGAAGGAACAGCCTTTAAAAAGGTAATGCCATTTGAAGCGATCGGCTGACCTGGAAAAATCATTGTCGGATACGTCTTTGTAGAATCATAATATGCCTGTAAAGCATTAACGATTGAGCTAATATCAGAAAGACGTTTTGTATCTCTTGTTTTTAAGCGAACATTAGTTGAAGCAATAACACTGAGACTAACTAAAATCCCAATAATCGCTACAGAAACAAGAACCTCCACTAAGGTAAAACCTTTGATTTTTTTCTTTAATATGTTTGGCATTTTAGTAATTATCATAATTTTAGTATAGCATAGTGGCATTATTCCGACATCTTTGTTTTAATCTCATATATTCTTAAAATCTCCGATAAAATTATATAGTAATAATTAAAGCAATAGCTGCTAAACTCATTACCACGGCAATAATCCAACCCATAGTATTACTTAGCCCTGAATTAGTATACTGCCCCATAATTTTTTTATTACGACTAATCAACATAATTAAAATCAACAGAGGCGGTGCACAAATTCCATTTAAAATAGCTGTATAATATAGCATCTGAAACGGTTGTATTGGCGTGAAATTTATCAAAACTCCCACTAAGGTGCTAATTATAATAATTACATAAAATGCTTTGGCTTGATTAAATTTCTTTCCAAGTCCAGCTTTCCAATTAAATGTTTCGGCCAAAGCATATGAAGCTGAGCCAGCCAAAATTGGCACAGCTAACAATCCGGTACCAATTATTCCGGCTGCAAAAAGAAGAAAAGCAAAATCACCAGCTAATGGACGTAAAGCAGCGGCCGCTTGATCAGCCGTGGTAATAGTAGTCAATCCGTGCACACCTAAAGTTGAGGCAGTTGTTACAATGATAAAAAACATCACAAGATTTGAAAAAAGCATGCCGATAAAAGTATCAACACGCATTCGCCGAATATCCCGATAGTTAATACGAGGTTTGGCATTACTGTTTTCCGTCAGTTTATGATTAGCAATTTCTTCTTCAACTTCCTCGTCAGCCTGCCAAAAGAATAGATAGGGAGAAATAGTTGTTCCTAAAATGGCCACGATATTTAAAAGATATAACCTAGAAAAAGAAAAACTTGGGACCAAGGTTGAAAAAATAATCTCACTCCAATCTTGTTTGATAACAAAAGCTGTCACTACATAGGCAAACAATGACAAGGTCAAATATTTTAAAAATCTTGCATATGTTGCATAGGAAACAAAAATTTCAAGGGCCAAAGTTATACCAGTTATTACTAATAGCCAAACTAAAAAGGGAAAGCCGATCAAAAGTTGTCCGGCCGCTGCCATAGCGCCTAAATCAGCACCAATGTTTATTGTATTAGCAATACAGAGTATAGCCACGGCTCCAAATAAAACTGTCCGTCCATAATGTTCTTTTACAACTTTGGCTAATCCTTTTCCAGTCACCATACCAATTCGACCACATATCTCTTGAATAATGGTCATAAAAGGAAATGAAAAAAGAGCAGTCCATAATTGACTATACCCAAACTGACTACCTGTTTGTGAGTAAGTAGCAATACCAGAAGGATCATCATCAGAAGCACCGGTGATAAAGCCTGGTCCTAGTTTCTTTAAAAATGCTTTTATTTTTTTCATACATTTAGTATAGCAAAAGCTAGGTTAAACAAGGAACATTTGATATCAAACTACTATTTTTCATATAAAAAAGCCTCCATTAAATTATCATCAATTGACCTCATTACATTATTTAATACAATAAATTACCTAATATTAGGTAATTTCTAATGATAATATTACTTTTCTAACAACATCATATTTATCCACAGTCTGTATATATTAAACTTCAAACTCTTCACCTGGTTGCGGAATATGAATAGATAGATGAGGTAATTTTTCCTGTAACAAAGCCCGTAGAGCTTCTGCAGCCGGTGGTTCACCGTGCACTAAAAATACTTTTTTTAAACCTTTTAATTTTTCAATATAGGTATATAATCCGTTTTGATCAGCATGAGCACTAAATTCATTAATCATACAAACTTGAGCTTTTAGTTCATGCATTCTACCAAAAATTGGGACATGTGCATGACCTTCTTGAATTTTTCGACCAAGGGTCTGTGCTGCTTGATAGCCAGTTAAAATAATCACTGCTTGCGGATCCCAAACTGTATGTTCAAGATGATGAAGGATTCTTCCACCTTCAGCCATACCGGATGAGGCAATTACCATAAATGGACCTTCAGCAGTATTAAGGGCTTTTGATTCTTCTTTAGTTGAAACATAATGCAAATTTTCAAAAGCAAAAGGTGACTCATGATTGTTCATAAAATCAGTCCAAGCTTGTTGATCAAAATCTTTTAAGTGCTTGGAAAATACTTGAGTAATGCGATTAGACAGTGGGCTGTCAATGTAAATTGGCAAAACTGGAATACGACCCTCGTTATGTAAACGATGTAAAATATAGATTAATTCTTGGGTTCTACCTAAAGCAAAAGCTGGAACAATAATTTTTTGTTTCTGTTCCACAGCTTGAGTAATGATTTTTACAAGAAAATCATCAACCTCAGAAATTGGTCGATGAAGACGATCACCATACGTGCATTCAATAATAAGAGTATCAATTGTTTCTTTAATATCCTCCGGATCGTGAAGGATTGGCACTCCCCCATTACCTAAATCACCAGTAAATAAAATTCGTTTAGTCTCTTGATTATTTTGACACTCAATGACCGTTACCGCTGAGCCTAAAATATGACCAGCATCATAAAACTTAAAACGGTTATGCTGATCAAGCACATTCCAATCTTGGTGTATTCGTTGATAATTGGCTATCTGAAAATGTGTGCTTGTTTCTTCAACCTCTTCTGAAGTATATAAAGGTGTCAATAAATCTTCGGCCACAAACCCCTGACCAAGTAAATGCTCATAATCACTTCTTTGTACATTGGCTGAATCAAGCATAATCAAGTGAGCAATTTGCGCCGTGGCATCTGTTGCGTTGATTACTCCGGTATAGCCACTCTTATACAATAATGGCAAGGTTCCGCAGTGATCAGCGTGAGCATGAGACAAAATAACCGAATTAAGAGATTTTGCATCAAAAGGCAAGCTTTTATTAAGCTCATAGGCCTGTTTCCTTCTCCCTTGGTGTAAACCACAATCAAGTAGAATTTTATAGCCATTATTATCAAGAATATGCTTTGAACCGGTTACCTCGGAAGCTGCTCCAAAAAAATGTAATTTCATATATTTTTAGTATACAAGATTTCCCAAGTAATAAAAATAGAACGACCCTCTATGGCCGTTCTATTTATATACTCTATTTCTTACCTTCTAAAAAATAAATGCAAAACTTCAGTTCTCCTCTTTTAGTATTCTTAATTTTAAATTTTTCTTAAGTCAAGTTCATCAGGAATTTTTATTTCTTTTACAAAATCAGGCATGTGGCTAACTAGCATTATGGCTCCTTGGTAATTATTTATAGCCTCGGCGATAACTGGAAGGTGTCGGAAATTGATATGATTGGTTGGCTCATCTAAGATTAATAATCCTGGTTTCATCAATACTAAACGTGCAAATGATAATAAACCCTTTTGACCCTCAGATAATTCAGCAACAGTTCGTCCCATTAAATCACCGGTAATTAAAAAACCAGCTGCAATAGAACGCAGTTCTTGAGTATCATAGCCATCAGCCATACTACTGTGTAATGAATCAAAAACAGTTTGACTATAATCCAAAGTAGAAAAATCTTGGCTGTAATAGCCAACTCGTGTGCCTTCCATAATTATTGCTCCCTTACTTTCTCCTGAGGCCAAAGCTCTAAGCAAGGTGCTTTTACCCATACCATTTGGTCCGGAAACCAATAAACGACTCCGTTGACGTAAAGTAATATCAACTGGCTTATCTATTGCCTTATGATCAATAATAACTTTGACTGAAGTAATTTTTACAATATCACCAACAATTTCTTGCTCTGGAATTTCAAACTCACGAATAGTTTTATCTTCTTTTCTAACATCCACTTTATTTTCTTCCAACTCTTCGGTTTCATCTTTTAATTTCTTTGCTAATTTACGCATCTTTCCACCTTTGTTGGCAAAAAAGTTAACTTTCTCTTTGCGGTCCTGAATGGTTTTTTCAAGTTGGGCATTTTTTCTTTGTTCACGTTCAATTCGTTTATTTATTTCTTCAACCACTGAATAATAGTCACCCACATAATTTTCTATGGTATGTGTATGAACATCTAAATATAAAACACCTTCAGTAAAGCAATTTAAAAAATCTGCATCATGGGAAATTACAATAACAGTTTTTTCATACATTATTAAAAATTCAACAAGGTGATCAATTCCCGCTTGATCCAAATTGTTTGTTGGTTCATCTAATAAAAGAATGTCGGGATTTTGTAGTAAAGCAAAAGCTAATAATAATCTGGCTTGTTGGCCACCAGATAAATCACCAACTTTTCTATCAGTCGGTATTGAGAAGTTTACCGCGTCCATGGCCTTTGCCATCTTGCTCGCTAAATTTGGTGGCACAATTTCAAAAGCCTTGGCAAAATATTGTTCAACGGTTAATTCAAAGTCGGATCGTTCAACTGTTTGTTTAGCTGCCCCAATCGTAGCTCCATTAGTAACAGAAATTCTACCACTTTTTGGCTTTAATTCGCCTTGAAGTAAGTCAAATAAGGTACTTTTTCCAGCTCCATTTTGACCCATTAAGGTCAATTTTGCTTTTCGACGAATGCTAAAACTAGCACCCTCTAAAACCGGGCGCTTATCAACATATTCAAATGTTACATCATCAAAACGGACGATTACTTCTTCAGCCATATATTTATAATAAGATTCAGAGATAGGATAGCAGATATATTAAAAAATTGGTAGATGGGGATCATATGTCATCCCCGACTCTTCGCTGTCATCCCTGTCCCGGGTCAAGCCCGGGATAAACTCCAGCGGGGATCCGGGTAAAATTTATTGCACATAGTATTCACAAGATCCCCGTCTACACCTGCCTGCCGGTAGGCAAGTGGGGATGACAGGAAGGAAACAGGAATGGCATAGGAAAAAAAAATGATTGAGAAAATAAAAATCCCTCCCATACGATGTTACTGTGTATGGAAGGGATCGGTCAAAGAACAAATTGGAACAATATGAAAGAACGTCTCCATACTTTACAGTATGGAATATGGAAGGTAGAGCGATGGTGCAATTTTTTTGAATGTGTCTTATTTTACAAGTACCATCCTTTTTGAATCTTTGAAACTTTCTGACTGCAGTGTATAGAAGTACACACCACTCGTCAGATTTGATGCATCAAAGTCTGCTGTGTAATTTCCTGCAGACAGGCTTTGATCTATTAAGACTGCAACCTCTTTTCCCGCTGTATTATATACAGCTAATCTCACCTCCCCAGGTTCTGGGATAGAGAAATTAATCTTTGTAGATGGGTTAAAGGGGTTCGGATAGTTTTGAGAGAGTGCAAAACCTTTTGGAATTTCTGAGTTGACTGGAGAAATTCCTGTTACTACATCCATCCGGACTATTGTACCGGAATCAGATGTAGCATACAATTGATTTCCTTTAATTCCCAATGAATAATATTTCCTATTCATCTGAGAAACTCCTGAGAACCACTGCAATCCAGCGTTGCTGGTTCTCCAGATATCTCCCATACTCTTGTTCATTGAAATTCCTCCCTTCCCATTCTTCATTGCAACTCCGGTTAAATGAAACGATTCAGGGATTGGCACTGCCATCCAGTCATCGAAGTCTTCAGAATTGATTATGAGAAGCAAAGATGAAACTTGAGATTGAAAGATCGCAGTATCAATATAGGCCTTCCCAGTAACATAAAGGAAGTTTTGATCAATGCAGATCATCTCTCCATCTGCACCTTGCGGAAGACTTCTTGCCGCCCAATTTGCACCACCATTTCGGGAAATCCAAAGTGATGGATTTTGATCCGAAATTAAAAATCCAGTTGATGGTGAAATGAAAGCTACATCCATACAACTTCCTATTGTAGCCAGGGAGTTATCTATGAATGTTTGACCCATATCTTGGCTACGGAAACATGTTCCGCCTTCTCCAAGAATATAGACCTTCTGATTTGTAAATTTCACTTTCGTGAAATCTACTATTGGTAAACCAATAATCTCATTCCAGTTTTCACCTCCATCAGTTGTTCTAATCGCCAAGCCATCCTCTCCGACTGCTATTAAATATCTATCGGAGATAATTTCGATATCCGTTATGTCCTTAGTTAATCCAACTGTTAGGGCATCAACCCAAGAGATCTGGTCAGTGGAGATAAAAATTCTATTATCACCACTAAGAACGATCGAATACCTTTCATCCTGGGTAAATTTTATTACCTCGAGTGCTTCAGAGCACCCATGGATCTTTTTATCTTCAGCTTTTGATGTATTAAAAACCATCAAAATGGCGATAAGAACCAAAAAACTTGTTTTTATTTTCATATTTGTCCTCTCCTTTTGAGGACCTTATTGATTTGTTAAAGAAAAATTTTAGTAATAAATATATAGCACATTTTCATCAAAAAGTCAAGAAAATCACCTTTTTGCTCAATTATTTGCTTTTTTCTTAGTAATCTCGGATACAGCGAACGGCAAAGGCACCTAATTTATCTTTTGAAACCCTGTATGTTCCAGAAGCATCTGCCGCAATAATTCTGGTTGTTGCACTTGAAGTAGAAGTTTCATTAGCAGTCCAAAAATATACTTTCGTATCAAGTCCCTGAAATTCAGAACCCCAACTCAAATAAGCAGAATTTTCTGATGTTCTTGCCCCTAATAATATAGCATCAAAATCACTTGTTCCATTAATTTTCATACTAGTGCCAGCCCCTATGCAACTATCTGTTCCAAACATCTCGCTATTTCGAGTTGAAACACAAGATTGACCACTATCTTTTAAAGTATTTTCTAAAGTATGAAATTCTTGATCAGTTGGAATATGCCAATCACGTGGGCAAACCCCCTATGAAATGGTATTGTTACTTGATGAGCACAAGACGTATCCACACAATTATTATCTAAATTCATTGCCCCTGCCCAAGTATATAAAGCTCCTCGATTATTACAAGCCGAATCCGTTAAGTCTGGAGGATAATCATAAGCTGAATTTAAAGTATCATAACCTCGATCAAGCCAACCAAGCCCAGCTCCTGGTCCTAAAATAGGTGGATTAATTTTCACACAGTCCCTTCGTGATCCCAACGTACATTCCGACGGACAACCTCCATATCCACCAAAAAATTCACCAGGGTACAAATCATATGTAATAACACAGTCAGTTAAATCAATATGCAAGTCCTCATTTTCATCACTTTCTAAATTTATACACGTTCCATCTGGTCTTTTCTTAGACTTTAAATGTGCCGCCATCCAACACTGTTCACCAATTCTGACAATCGGATAACGAATACCTTCTTCATCTTCCACCTCACCACTGCAATCCTCTTTAATTCCACAGTTTCCATTTTTACAAATTACAACTCCTTGGGCAAAACGAGAATTATCTGAACCAATACAGAATGTTAGCTTATAGCCTGTAGTAGTTGTTATATAAGTATAATCACTATCAGCACAACCTCCATCAGTTCGAGGAGAAGGGTTTGATGGCACAGCTCTTAAATACTCCCTTCCATTTGATTCAATGGGTTGTCCGGGAAAGATCATCGTTGGATATGATTGGTTGGCTGCATAATAGGCTTCAAGGGCACTAACAATTTCAGTAGCGTTAGAAATTCGTTTAATATCTCGAGATTTAATTCGAACTCTGGTTGTAGCAATAATAGAAATACTGGCTAATATGGCAACAATAGCCACAGAAACCATAATTTCTAAAAAAGTAAACCCAAGAATTTTTTTCTTAAATTTAGAGAAAAACATATAGTCAAATCAAAGCACAATGAATTAATTCTGTTTCTATTATAGCATAAAATAAGAACTAATTTCAAAAAGTTAACTAATCAAATTAAGCTATATTTTTCGGCTATCATAAGCCCAATTTTTTTCAATATATGGCTTAAGGACAGGAATTTCCGCCCTCGTTTCGCTCGCGAGGGCGCTCGCAAAACTCGCTTGTGCAGGGTCAGCCCAAATGTTTCTTTGAAACATTTGTGATCGCTCGTTACACTCTCGCACGATAGTGCTCGAGCTAGCTCGCTTCTGACCTGTTCGAATCCCTCCCGAAGTTGAAATAAATAATCGCCCTGATGGACGATTATTTATTTTAATGCTCCCACTGTTGACCGAGTTTTGAACTACGGACTGGGGGAAAATTAAAGCCGACCTTCTATTAAAGTTATCAAGCAATCTTACTCAAATCACCATTTAAACAAATAGGATCCATGGCGATAATCTCATCATCATAAGAAAGACCGGACGGGATAGCATTAAAAAGAAATATTTTTTTATCATGAACATATGCTTGACCCATTTCTATAAGAACATTTCCTCCAATATAGTTTTTAATACCATTCTTTTCTAAATTAACACAAAGAATAGCATCACTTTCCAAGATATGTTTATAATGAACTTTATAATAATTATTCTCTCGTTTAATTGCGGCGCGTTCTTCTATTTTCGCCAGACGATCTAAATACTCCGGCATATCCCCTCTCACCAAGGCTTCATAAGTGGGATGTATCCAACCATCATGACCAAGTTCACAAAGCTTATCCTTGCACTCAACCATCTCTTTCATAAAGGCATTACTGCCTAAAACATATATTTTCATATCAAATATTTATACTGAGAAGTAATTTCTTGCTTTATTATATAGCTCAATCATATCATCTTTCAGAAGAAGGTCTATGAACTTGACTTTATCATTTTCCGAAAGATTATGTAAATCGTCAATTTTCCAAGCTTCAAATCCCTCGGCTTTTCCTTCTTCAACTTGCAAGTTAGCTAAAGCGTCTTCATAAAAATAGGCATACTGACTACGAATAGTATTGTTAGTTTTCCCAGTTAATTTATCAAAAGTTTTTTTTCGCATTTTTGTAAGGAAAAATAGTTTACTTGGATCTATATCTATACCAGTCTCTTCCTTACATTCTTTAACAGCAGTTTCTTCGTATGACATATTTGGCTCAACGTGCCCCCCCACAGTCGCATCTAATTTGTCTGGATATGTATCCTTATCTTTTGCTCTATGCTGAAAAATAATTTCACCGTTAGGGGTAATAAAAAAGATGTGTATTTCGCGATGAAGAAGTCCTTGTTCGTGGACTTTAGTACGAGTTTCAAGGCCGATTACATTATCATTCTCATCTACGACTTCTAGCATTTCTAATGGCATAATAATCTTGTTATTTATATTTTATTATAGATCTAATGAAAGAATGACCATATTTAAATTTAGTTTATGATTAATCTAAACTTGAGAATATACACAAACAAAAAAACTAAAATTAATCATCCTTGATATCATCAGGGTTGCTTTCTTTTTTCAAGACATGTTTTGCTATTTCTCCAAGCACAGAAGAAAAATATTCTTCGCTCTTACCATCACCGAGAACCAATGTTCCCTTATGCCATTTAATCTCTATTCTCATAGAGGGCTCCTTTGTATATAATTCGTTATGTTTTTCTGGATAATAAATATAGATTGAACCCTTTAGTTTATTATTCTCACCTATTGGGCTAGGGTAAAATAAATCTAATTCAATAACTTCAGATCTGTAGCCATTATGTATCGGGTCATCTTCCGTCTTTTTTGAAACAAATTTAATTTCACAGTTATCAGAAGTAATATCATCAATAATACTTGGTATTTCTTCACTTTTACTATTATAAAATTCTTTCATATATTAATTATACTCTAGGTTCTAACTTTTACAAATGTAGCAAAAATAGACTTAAGAATCTACTTCGACAGCTTAAGCTTGTTAGAACCTACTTAATTTAATTTTAATCTACCTTAATCCAGGACAACTCACTATAGTTTAAGGAAATTAAAAGCAGACTGTTTTTAGCCTGCTCTTTTAAATGATTTAAATAGTTTTGAATTTCTATTTTTTTTAATCTCTTCCAATAGAGATACTGTTACAAGAAACATAAACAGTAACATTAATATTGAAAGCCATATAGCAATTACCCTCAGCTCTTCATCGTATTCATCTAAAATAATTTCATCTTTAAGAAGATAAACTTTAAAATATGAAGTGTGAGTCTGAGGAGCAACTGATGAATAATGGAAAACACCAGTGGTGGTGCTATCTGGTTTCCAGATTTGCACGCCATTATCACCATAAGAAAGTATGGCGTTTTTTCCAAAATGTAGAGCTTCCGACATTGGAACTTCGATTGTAAAAGTTCCCGGTTTTATTTGATCCTCAGGAATAATCCTGCCTGAAAATCCACTTACGTTCAGCCGATGAGTGCTTATCACATTCTCACTAACCAATATGGAAACCTGCCATATTAAAATCCCAAGCAAACAAAGATCAATAATCAACAATGATACTTTTTTAAATCTTTTCATTTTTTATTCTCCCTTTTTTATTTTAGGTTATTTGATTTATTGAATTATCTCAACCTCCATAAAGAAGCTCAAAAAATTCAATAAACTACTAACTATAAATTTTTAAGGAAGTTAGTGATTAACTAAAGCATAAATATAAAAATATGTCAAGGAAATAACAAAAAATAGGCTTATTTTGCCTATTTTTCCTTGCTCGGGGTCGCGGATGTTGTTCGAACTAAAATTATTTTAAGTAATAAAAAAGGAGATTAAAAAATCTCCCTCGATGGAATTAGATGCCGAATTAGATTAAAAATGATACTTCTGGCATCTTAGTAAAAATTTCTTTAAAACAAGTCGTTAAACCCACTTTAGCGAGTAAAGGGTTATCAGATTTTTCAGAAAGATAATGAATGATATTTTTGCATATAGAGGCAAGCTCTTTATCTTCAAAAGCTCCACCTATTCTCATCATTTCTTTATACTCAGAATGTTTTTGAAACCATTCCTCGTTTGTGAGATCAAGTCTTTTACTGAGAATTTCATCTTCATAAAAGTTATCAGCTTTCTTAAAAATCATACTAGCTAATTTTCGGTGATAAGCCGGATCGCTTGGTCCAGTATAAACGACCACCTTTTCGGAAATGTCATTACCCTTCAAATCAAGAACTATAAATTTTTCCATTTTATTACATTTTTTAATGAGAAAATATTTTGAAAGTTCAATAAAAAAATATAGCATAATACTATACTTTTGTCAATTGCTCCCAGGGTCGGATTCGAACCGACGACCAATTGGTTAACAGCCAACTGCTCTACCGCTGAGCTACCTGGGAATATAGAGCGTCTAATAAGGACGCTCAAACACTCAATTAGAGTAATAAAAAAACTGCTAAATGTCAACAAAAACCTAATTCCTAATAATCCTTCAACTTCTTAATCAAGGAGTGCTTTTGAATCTTTTCAAGAGTCTTATACTCAATCTGACGAATACGTTCACGAGTGACATCAAATTCAGCCCCCACTTCTTCAAGAGTGTGGGAAACACCATCAAGCAAACCAAAACGCATTTCTAAAATCTTCTGCTCTCGAGGAGTTAATTGGGTAATTATTTCATGAACGTAATCTTTTAGTAACTGCAATGCTGCGGCTCGATCTGGGGTAACATTTTTGACATCTTCAATAAAGTCTTCAAGAGTTGAATCTTCATCATCTTCACCAACACTCGTTTCCAAAGAAATTGTGTCTTGAGAAATTTTAATAATATAGCGAACCTTATCAATCGTCTCTCCCATTTCTGAAGCAATTTCTTCTGGCAATGGTTCACGACCAAGATCTTGAATTAACTGACGTTGAATATGCTGAAACTTATTAATGGTTTCTACCATGTGCACAGGAATACGAATGGTACGCGATTGATCGGCCAAAGAACGAGTAATCGCCTGACGAATCCACCAGGTAGCATACGTAGAAAATTTATAGCCCTTGCGATATTCAAATTTTTCAACGGCACGAAACAAACCAATATTTCCTTCTTGGATAAGGTCAAGCAAACTCAAACCTTTTGAGCCGGCAAATTTCTTGGCAATTGAAACCACTAACCGAAGGTTGGCTTCAATCAATTTTCGTTCCGCATCTTTGTCACCCCGTTCTTTTCGTTTGGCTAATTCAATTTCTTCTTCAGTGGTCAACAATGGCACCTTTCCAATTTCACGCAAATACATCTGAATTGAATCAGCAGACAATTCTGATATATCAAACTTCAAGCGATCTTTATCGCTACCTAAAATAGAAGTTAACTGACCAGCTTTTTTTACATTAGCATCAACATCTAAAAATCCACCTGAATCTTCAATGATTCTAATACTGTTACGTTGCAAACGTTCCAGTGTTAGTTCATAGTCATAAATATAATTTTCAACTTGAGGAAAAACTTGTAGTAATTCAGTTTCGGTTACAAATCCACGAGGACGAACTTTCGCAACTAAATCATCCAAAGCCTTTAGTGTCTGGTTTTGGTATAAATTTAGAATCTGGTTCCTTAAAAGCAATAGATTTTTTCTCTTTCTTAAGTCTTGCAACAGGCGGTTTTTTCACGATTGCTTTTTTTATTTTTTTAGGACTTTTTTTCACAGGCTTCTTAAAAGTTTTAGGCATAGACAACGTATATTACAAAGATACCTGGCGAATTTCTTCGGCCAGTCCTTTAAATTCTTTGAGTAATTCTAGAAGCCGTTCTTCATCTGCTGAAGAGCGGTCTCTACGTGATTCAAGTTCAAATATCAGACGAGTCACGACCTTAAGACGGCTATTTAAATAATAATGCCGTAATTCTTTAATAGAAGTGCCGATGAGCGTCTGAGCCTGTTCAAAGGTTGTTTCAAAAAAATTTCTCTCAACCAACAAAGCCAATCGATCTAATACCTGTATATCATTAGCAGTATCTTGACTATAGTCTATTAACCATTTTCTAAATTCAGCAAAGTTAAGAGATTCTTGTTTTTGGTCAATTTGATCTGATCCAGAAACAGTAACTTTATTATAATATATAACTAATAACCTGTAAAGAGTCTGAAACGATGATCCAACCACTTGATCAATTGGCAATCTACTTACCACCGAGTCAATATAGGAAGGAAAACGCAAAAGCAAACCAAGTAATTGTTCGGATAAAAGCTCAGGTCGACTTCGTGAAATTTCTTCTACTGGCCTAGCTGTCTCCTCTTGTCTATTTTGCACTGATTTTGGTTGGCTTAATATTGCCTGCTTGACTGACACTTCATCAATATCAATAATCTGACTAATTTTTTTTACCCAAAAATCTCTTTCAATACTATTGGCAATTTTTTGTAAGTGAGGTAATAATTTTTTTAAGGCTAAACGTTTATCACTGACAGTCGCGAGGTCAAGTGGTGAAATAATTTCTTCAACAAAATATTCCATAATTGGTTTAGCTTCTGTTAAAGCAGTCTTCCAACCCTCTAGATTTTTTCTAATACATTCATCAGGGTCTTTGCCCTCTGGCAAAGCAATCATTGACGTTTCCATCTCGGCTGCTAACGTTTGTTCACTTGCCCGCTCAGCTGCTAATCGTCCAGCTGAATCCATATCATACGCCAGCGCTATTTTATTGGTATAACGTTGTAATAATTTAACTTGCTCAAAAGTTAATGCTGTTCCAGATGAAGCAATTACATTGGAAAACCCAGCTTCATGAGCTGTGATGCAATCCATTTGTCCTTCAACTAATATTGCAATGCCGATATTACGAATAGCTTGTTTAGCTTTATCTAAACCAAATACTAGTTTGCTTTTGTCATAGACAATACTTTGTGGACTATTCACATATTTTCCCTGTTTATCTTGACTTTCAAATTGTGGCAAAATTCTTCCTGTAAATCCGACAATATTTCCATTTACTTCACGAAGTGGAAACATAACCCGTCCACGAAAACGGTTATAAAAACGTCCTGTCTCAACTTTTCGTGCGGAAAGACCAGCTAACAAAATATCTTCATCACTAAATTTTTTGTTTTCAAATATAGAATTACACCATCCCAAGAGTCAGGTGCATACCCTATTTGCCATTCTTTAAGTGTTTCCAATTTTAGTCTACGTTGTGAAAGATAATTTCGGGCTGGCTCGCCAGCTGGTTGTGTTAACAAAAGATTATGATAATATCGAGCGGCTTGATCAAGGGTGTCTAAGACTCGATTACGTTGAGAGGCCAAAGGTCCTGTTTCTCGTTTCAAGATAACACCGGCTCGAGGAGCAAGTAATCGCAAAGCCTCAGGAAAAGAAAGTTTTTCAATTTCCATGATAAAAGAAAAAAGATCACCACCCTTTCCACAACCAAAACAATGCCAGACTTGTTTGGTCGGACTAACTGTAAAAGAAGGTGTTTTTTCATTATGAAAAGGACAGCGTCCAGTAAAATTGGTACCAGCTGCTTTAAGAGGAAGGTATTGTCGAATAACCTCAACAATATCTAGGCGAGCTTTTATTTCGTCTGAAGGGTTAAGCATAGTTGTATCAATACTACTCCAAATACAGGCTTTGGCAAGTTATACATTACGAATTACGGAGAATATCTGAAAAACGACGGCTTCGTGCATCATTACTCGAAGGGTCAGAAATATGAGTTTTTTTTGATACGCCACTGGGTCGAAGTAGGCCTTTTAGTCTTTGCACTTCTTGAGCAACTACTTCGCCATCATATTCTCCGCTATGGGCAGAGGTTCCTTCATAACTGGCTTGTTTTTGATCAAGGTGAATATTAAACGTAATGCTATTTTCTTCTTCGTTTACATAAATATGAAACCGAGGATAATGTCCATTTCCAAGTGGGCGTGAAAAACTCCCCTGTCCTGTTTGTCTTGATTCAATATAAATATAGCCAGCTGAACGTAGGAAGTTAAAAGGAGTTGAATCAATGTCTGAAGTTTTGATTGTTAGTTTCATAATAAGATAAAAATATTTTACCAATTTAATTTTTAGTTTATTCTTTGTTCTATATATTCATTAGCTATTTATGCAGATCTTACATGTAGCAATAAACTAATTATTTAAATACTTTTTAGAAATTCCTTAATTCTATCCCTATCCTCATTTTCTTTCTCACCTTTATAATACATCTCAATAAAATCTACTGTATAACGTTCACAATTAAAAGCATAAATAATCCTTACGCCACTTTTTGAACCTCGTCCTTCAGAGACCTACAAGCGAATTTTTTAATTTTACATATTTGTATTTTTCTGTACAAAGACCAGGAATCAGAAAAGTACTTAGATTATTTTTTTTTGAATATGGAAAAATTCAATCACTGTCACTTTGGCTAATTCAAAATCTTCCTCAAGCGATTTGAACTTTTTAAGTAATCTTTTAAAGTCTTTTTTAAATTCCGGCGTTTCGCCATAGATAATCTTATTCGTCATAATTTCTCACGGAAGTTTTAGGAGTGCGGTAGAAGACAGCCTCGTAATCAAGGGGCTGATTATCTTTTGCGACAAGCCAGGGGGTATCCTCGTGAGAATATTCACTTAATTCTGTGGCGTTTTTATCACCTAATCGTGCAATTACTTCGTCAATATGACGGAGCTCACGTGCATCTTTTAACTTTGTTAAATCCGGGTCCCGAATCGGTAAATATTTTCTTTGTGGATAATTAAAATATTTTCCCTCTACTCTAACAATCTCACCGTTTTCAATCATATCATCCACTATAACTTTGAATTCAATTGGAGTTGGTCCATAATGATTTTTAATATATGTGGCTCCAATAAGCTGTTCTTCAAATTTTTCATAAAAATCAAAATCAATAAAATAAAGTAGTTTATATACTACTGCTTCACCGATATTTGGTTTGCCACCAACCTTTGACAAAACGTAGAGCAAAACTTCTTTAAATTTTTCTAGATTTTTCTGTGGAATACTTATTCTCATTTCCTGCTTTTCTTCTTTTATTTTTTTGGCACTCTTTTTAACTTCTACGGTGGCGGAAGTATCTTTACCTTGAACAAAATCGTCAAAAACAATACCAAAAATATCCGTTAGCTTTCTTGCCTCGGTGATAGTTAGATCTCTCTCTCCTTGTTCTATCTGAACATAGGTCGGGCGAGAAACTCCAATCTTTGACGCCAAAAAATCCTGCGTTAGATTGTGCTTTTTTTTCGCTGTTTTAATATAAATTTTCCAAGCATATTAGTATCTTAAGTATAATCCTTGTAAAATTATTTGTCAATAGTAATGTTAAAAAGTTTAACAAATATAGTAAATAAGATTGAATTTATAATAAATCACTATTAAGTCTTTATATTCCCCGGCTTAAGGTTGATGCATAAAAATAAGATAAACTAGATTCTACTAATTTTTAAGAGATATTATAATAATTTATGGGATTTCTTAAAACGTTTAGATCATAATATAAAAAATTTAAAGAGTCATTTTATTGACTAATAAAGGATTACGTGTAATACTCTAGGATAAATGTTTTTTAAAATAACTAAACAATAAACAGAAAGGTAAACATAATGGGAATAAAAAGAGTACCAATCAAAGCGATCCAACTTGCCTCTAAAATAGATGGATGGCTCACTAATAATGAAGCTGAACTACTTTATTCGTTAGCAAAACGGACACCTTGCGTAATTGTAGAAATTGGCAGTTGGAAAGGTCGCTCCACCGTTTGTTTAGGTTGTGGGGCTAGAGATGGTGAAAAAGCACTAGTATATGCAGTTGATCCACACTCTGGATCTCCAGAACTCAAAAAAATGTTTGGTCCATCAATTAATACTTTTGATGTATTTCAGGAAAATATTGAAAATGCCGGTCTAGAGGAATCAATAATACCCATTAAAAAAACATCTGTAGAAGCGGCTAAATCATTTCATGAACAAATTGGTTTCATTTTTATAGACGGCGCCCATGAATTTACATATGTAAAGAATGATGTAAAATCTTGGTTCCCGAAAGTCATTGAAGGAGGTGTGCTTGCTTTTCATGATTCCTGGCATTTTTTAGGACCAAATCTTATTACCGCCTGGATGTTAGCTTCCTCCTCTAGAATAAGACATCCAAAATTGATAGATACCATAACGGTTTTTGAAAAAGTAAATAAAAATAATTTCAAAGATCGTTGTATCAATATTGGATTCCTTGTCTTTCGAACTTTATTTGGTTTTATCGGAATATTAAAGTTGAAATTTAACAACTTAGGAAAATCATTAGGATGAAAATGATTTTCCATTCAAACCAAAACTTCCCCGTCTCTTTATGTGAAGTTTTTTATTTACAAAAAACATCTCATAAAAATAAGGTGTTCAAGTATATAAAACTGCGGAAGGACGGGTATGTTTGTCTGGCTATGCCAGCCAAAACTGCTGCGTGCTCAGATTAAATATAAAACTGCGGAAGGACGGGGATTCGAACCCCGGAGACCCGTTAAGGTCTACTTGCTTTCCAAGCAAGCGCACTCGACCACTATGCGATCCTTCCTTTAGTTAAAACAATCTTTTCAAAATTTACTTGCTTTCCAATCCGCCTACTGGCGGAAATCGATCACTATGCGATCCTTCCAGGGATTGATCTACTTCCCTAATTTTTTCTTAATTAAAGATCTTAAACCTAAGGCTTGTGACCCATCAGGATGAGTAAAATCTTCATACGGAAGTGCTCCGGCAAAATATTCATCATTAATGAAACTGGCTGGCGTTCCACCAACACCAAGCTTCCTAACTTCTTCTTTTTGAGTCAGTATCTTATCTTGATACTTATTTTTAGTCAAACAATCAACATATGTCACTTCATCAAGTTTTAATTTTTTGCCACTATTTTTTATTGTTTCAGCTGACAACGACCCCGTTTGATTAATAGCAAAAAGCTCATGATACATTTCCCAAAACTTTCCTTGGTCAGCGGCACATTCAGATGCCACAGCAGCCGGCAACGCTTGATCATGATTTAATAAAGGAAAATGCCGAACAGCTACAACTATATCTGATCCAAACTCTGCCTTTGCTTGCTCAACACTATTATACAATTGACCACAAAACGGGCATTGGAAATCCAAATATATAATTATTTTCACTGGCGCACTGATATTTCCTGAAAGATGATCATCAACACTAATTGGACTAACTTTCATATTCTCATTCACAACCGCTGCTCCATTAATTCCCGCCTCATTTTGTTTTTCAACTTTGGAATTTTTGACGGTTACTCCAAATGAGTCGCCACGAAACCAACCCATAATCTTCTGACGATTGGATGGAAGGGTTATCAATAATAGCATGGCTCCAATGACAACCACCAAGCAGAAAACTGCCAATATTCTCATTGCATTATTCATCTGCGTGGCCCGAAAAATATTATTATTTTTTTTCATAAAATTATAGTGATAGTCTTTCTTGTAAGTTTACTATGCGCTCTAAACTATTGCCAGCGGCTAGAATTGTTTGATCTGATAAAGATGGTCCAATAATTTGTAAACCAACAGGCAAAGGTTTTTTTGCCATCGGAATTGAAATGGCTGGCAAACCGGCGAGTGAAGCTGGTACTGAAAAGATATCTTCTAAATACATTGCCAAAGGATTTTTTTTGGCACCAAATTTAAAAGCTGGGGTTGGGGTTGTTGGAGTGATAATCACATCACACTTTTTAAACGCTTGATTAAAATTTTCTATAATCCCCTCTCTAACTTTTTGTGCTTGATGATAATAGGCATCAGCATAACCCGCGCTTAAGGCAAAGGTTCCAAGAATTATTCTTCGTTTTACTTCCACTCCAAATCCCTCTTCGCGTGTTGTTACATATGACTCTAATAAATTTTTAGATTTTTTTGCACTATGACCAAAACGTATACCATCAAAACGAGCCAAATTAGAACTGATCTCACTTGGTGTAATAACATAATACGCAGCCACAGCAAAGGGTGCTAAGGGCAAAGAAACTTCAATAACCTTTCCACCTTCTTTTTTTATGAGAGCAATCATAGAATCAAAATGCTTACGCACCGTTGAATCAAGTTTCACTGACCTAAATTCTTTTGGGATGCCAATCTTTTTTCCTTTCCATAAAAAATTATCTTCCATCTTCATTTGGTTTTTTGTGGTAGCTAGTGTTGTAGCATCATGGTCGTCCTTGCCCATAATGACATTTAAAACTAAGGCAGTATCTTCTGAATTTTTTGCCAAAATACCAGGAACATCAGTTGAGCTAGTCATAGCAATTAATCCAAATCGAGAACAAAGACCATAGGTTGGTTTTAGGCCAGTCACTCCACAAAAGGCCGCTGGGTGACGAACAGAGCCTCCAGTATCAGTACCTAAGGCAAATAAGCACATATCTGCTGCCACAGCCACCGCAGAGCCACCAGATGAACCACCGGGCACACGACTTGTGTCCCAGGGATTTTTACTTGGACCAAAAGCACTGTATTCTGTTGATGATCCATGAGCAAATTCATCAAGATTTGTTTTTCCAAGCAAGACTGCCCCGGCTTCTTTTAGTCGAGAAATAACCGTGGCATCAAAGGGTGCAACATAATTTTTTAACATTTTTGAGCCAGCGGTTGTGACTAGATTTTTGGTCATGATATTGTCTTTAGCCAAAAATGGAATTCCAAGTAACATTGATTTCTCTCCATTTTTTAATCGTTGATCAGCTTCTTTAGCTGCTTGCAGTGCTCCTTTTTCATCAACCAATAAACAAGCATGTAATTTTCTATTAACTTGTTTAATTCGTTTTAAACACGCCGAGGTTAAATCAAAACTCGATATTTCACCAATATCTAATTTTTCTCGTGCACTGGTAATTGTCAGTTCGTTCAATCGCATAGAAACATTATTCTAAAATTCTTTTCACTTTAATCTGATGGTTCTTTTGGTCAGGTGCTTGTCGTAATGCCACTTCAACCTCAGCTTGATCCCAGGGCATTACTTGATCAAGACGTTCAGATGTATTTTTTATATTTACTGTGCCAAATATTTTTTTCTTAAGCGAAAGCGCTTGTAGTTGATCCACATAGCGCAAAATACCGCCAAGTTCTGTGCGGTATTGTTTAATTTCCTTATCAGTTAATTGCAGGCGAGCCAAATGAGCAATATGCCTGATTTCTTTTTCAGAAAGAGTCATGAATAATTAATTATTTTACACAACGGAAACCGTATAGAAATGTGCTACCATTTCCTTCTTGATAAATATCTTTCATGAGATTTAAACTATAAATACCAACTTCACCTGTTTCATCACTAGACCCTCCACGCAAAAAGCATTGCCTTCAAGTGCACATTCTGTATATTGTCCAATTCCCTGAGCAGATGTATAGGTTGAAACAGAAGGTCCAGAAACAATTCTTTCATAGTCACTGAAATTTGATGAATTCCAATCCAAAGTTGCTATTGATTATCACCATGAACATGATAATACATACCAACTCCATCCCCCTGCACACATACATCATCAACCCATTCAGCAAGATTTCCTGAAAAATCAATAATTGTATCACCACTTAGTAAAGTTAAAGTCCGTTGATGTGCATGATCATTGACACCACCTCCATAAAGAACACTTCCATCTGGCATAGCTGTTGTAGAGCCACCATAATGACCACGACTAATGTAGCCAATTCCAGGAGAGCCACCAAACCAATTACTTTCAACTTGTTCAATATTTCTGGCAATCGTCATCCATTGTGCGTTCGTACTTAAACTACCACCAATTGCTTGACACCTAGCTTTGGCATCCACTTGACTTATATTCCCAATCGACATACCTAATGAAAAAGAACCAACAACCTTATTATTAGCTGATATACATGGAGTAATCGCATCATTATATGTACCACTTGTTAGCGTCGCAGGAGTATAGTCCCTCTGTGGGGTTGCAGTGTTTGCACACTTAGCTTCATATTTCATCACGCAAAAATCATTGGTTTCTAATTCAGCACTACCAGGTACTGGTATATATCCAGTTGGACAATTTAAAATACCATTTGAAGTTGCAATATGAGATCCCTTTGATAAATCATCTGTTGTATCACCTAAACAAAAAGTTAGCATATAACGCTTACCGCCTTCTAATGGCATATATTGATAATCTTGATCAGGGCAACCGTTATCAGGCCATGGCTTTGGATTTGAAGGAACGCGTAACATATAGTTAGCACCTCCCTTAGAAATACTAGAGCCTGGAGTTATTGAAGATGGAAATGTTCCTGTATCGTTATAATACATTTTCAAGGCTAACTGAATTTGTTTAATATCTGCCAATCTCCTTGTATTACGAGCTGTCATCTTTGTATTATCTAAAGAAACCATAATCAAGGTCGTTAAAACACCAATAATGACAATTACAATCATTAATTCAACCAACGTAAATCCATTTTTTAGGCTAGAAATTTTTTTGAACATATTATGTAATCATCTTTAAAAATGTTTCCTCATCAATTATAGCGACACCTAATTTATCTGCTTTCCCCTTCTTACTACCAGCATCATCACCAGCCACCACATAATCTGTTTTCTTACTAACTGCTTTATGCACTATACCTCCTTTTGCTCTTATTATAGTATGTGCCTCATCTCGGGTCAATTGATGAAGCGTACCAGTCAAAACAAAAGATTGACCAGCTAATTGTCCAGATCCCTTCAATGATTGTTTTGGCAGATCTAGGGTGACACCAACCTTTGTTAAATGCTTAAGAAAATTCAGATGTCGAGTGTCTTTAAACCACTCAAAAATACTCTTACTAACCACTTCTCCAACATCAGATAACTGTACAAGATCATCAAGAGTTAATGTACTAATTATCAAACCTAGATCTTTTGGTGTAATTATTTTAATTCCTTGTTTTTTTGCCCAGACAGGTATAATAGCTGCTAGCGTCCGTGCACTTTCCTCACCAATATGATTAATTCCCAGTGCATAGATAAAACGATCTAATTGAATATGTGAATGCTCGGCAATCGCGGAAATTAAATTCGTCACCGATTTTTCAGCAAAGCGATCAAGAAGTAGTAGATCATCTTTTTTCAGACTATATAAATCAGCGGGATCAGAAATGAGGTTTGCCTGAATTAATTGTTCTATAATTTTTGGACCAAGACCAGGAATATCCAAGGCATTTTTTGAAGCCCAGTGAATTAATCTTCTTAGATTAACCGCATAACAATTTCGGTTTAGGCAGCGAATCGCCACCTCTCCAGGTTGCTGACTAACAGCTGACCCACACATTGGACAATGTTTCGGAGGTTTGATAATTTTTTGTGAACCATCTCGGAGTTTTGGTAAAACAGAAATAATTTTTGGAATCACATCTCCTGCTCGTTCAATAATAACAGTGTCACCAATTCTGACATCTAATCGTTTTATTTCATCCATGTTATGGAGCGTCGTATTACTAATTACTACTCCTTTCACACGGACGGGCTCTAACTTGGCGGTTGGTGTTAAGACACCAGTTCGTCCAATCTGCCAGACGATATCTTTCACAACTGTAGTTCCCTGTTCAGCAGCAAATTTATAGGCCATCATATAGCGAGGACCTTTTCCAACCACACCTAACACTGGCCACATTTCAGTATGATCAACTACAGCCACAACACCATCACATTCAAAGGGTAATTCATGACGCTTTTTTTCCCAGTTATGATGAAAAGTCAACATTTCTTCTAAATTTTGACAGAGAACATTTTTACGTAAAATTTTAAAACCCATGATCGCAGCTAATTCATGTTCAAGATGATGTGCACCTAACTCAAAATCACTAGCAATCCCATAGACATAAAAATCTAACTGACGCTCCGCAGTCACGGCAGGATCAAGTTGCCGAACTGAACCAGCGGCCGCATTCCGCGCATTCGCTAATTGCGCTTTTCCACTTTTTGCATACTGTTGATTTAATTTTTTCAATACTGCTTCAGTCATAATCACTTCACCCCGAATCTCAACTTCCCCGCTCGAAATAGCCTGAAGTATATTACTTGCTTTTTTAGCATTAATACCAAGTTTTGTTAATTCAGTATTTGATGGAATGCGTAAGCGCAAAGGTATAGCAGCAATTGTTTTTATATTGGCAGTAACATTTTCACCAACATTCCCATCACCTCGGGTGGCAGCTCGCCAAAGCACACCTTGTTTATAGACTAAACTTAAAGCTAAACCATCCATTTTTAACTCAGCATAATATTTTATTTTATGAATCGAATAATTTTGCTTTTCTAAAATTTTTCTATTACGTTCCTCCCACTCAGCCATATCAGCTTCGCTAAAAGCATCATACAAAGAAATCATTGGAGAAGAATGTTGAACTTTCTCAAACTTTTCTAAACTTTTACCGGAAACACGTTGACTTGGTGAATCAGGAGTTATTAAAGACGGGAACTGTTGTTCTATTTTTACAAGTTCGTTCTTTAAACTATCCAAAGCTCCATCACTAATTTCTGGACGATCAAGAACATGATATAAATAATTATGTCGGTTAATTTCTTCTCGTAATATTTTTAAGCGTTTTGCTGCTTCTGCTTGTTTCATAGATTATAAATCCTTTATACAGCGAATAGCAAAAGAGTATTGTATTTTATTATCACTTACATCAACTACATCACGTCCAAAATTCGGTAAGTTACCTTTATCAATAGTTCTCATTGCAACTGGATTATTACCTTTTTTTGTTGAGGACCAGTATTTACTAAGATTTTTTTGATCAACAAAAGTTACCCCATCAGAATCACGATATCCAGTACCGACTCCATTAAAACCACCAACTATTCCACCACCATTAGGTGGAGGTGGAGACATTTTTAACCCAGCGCTAGCACATTGAAACTCATTATCATCTGCACTGGAGCGAGATTCATCACAAGGATCCTCATCACTATCTTTTAGAAAATTTTCTAAATTACTCCACTCGGAATCGGTTGGAATATGCCAACCAACCGGACATAGCCCCTGAGCACCATCAGTTTCGCTTCCATCCATGGCAGCTTCCCAAGTATACAAAGCTCCCGGAAATTCTGGACCAGAACTACAATTTGCCTCATCATTATCAAAACAAGAACGGCCTTTTTCGAAATCAGTCTCTGATGCGTCATTACAAGGTGAAGCATCTTCACCATTAATACAAGTTCCATCAGCTTTTTTTTGCTTTGTTCGTAATGATGTTGCCATCCAACACCGACCATTAATCTCAGTAGTTGGATATTCATTTCCTTCATCATCATCATCAGTTATTATTCCTAAATAATCATCTCCACAAGTAAAGCCTGCATACTTTATCCCAGCACTGATTGTTCGATTGTATGGCCCTTTATATCCAGTGGCCTCTATGCTAACACCACTAGCATTTTTATTCGTAATCACAACTTTATAACGACGATTGCCATCAGTATACTTAGACATAGCTTCAGAGTTATCACAGCTATCACAACTATTCTCAGTAAAATTAATACAATCATTCACTGAGCAACCATTAAAAAATTCACTATTATTTTTATAATACCCACGAACTTTTTCAATTGCCGATTGAGCGGAAACAAAAGCAATATTAGCCTCCTCTTGTCCTTTATTAGCATCAAGATTATTAAGTAGCACGGTAGCACCAATACTAACTGTTGTTAAAACAACAACAATAACCGTCATAACCAGTAATAGCGCCATTCCTTTTTTTGGTTTTACTCGAGGCATATAGTTAAAAAATTAATCTTTAAGACAACGGATAGAGAAATTCCAAGTAAAATGGTCAAACGAATCAGCAATAGGTTCATTATCATTATTAGGAATCCAAATATGATAAGCTTGAACATTAGAATTATGTTTATTTGAAGACCAATAATTTCCATAAGAACCAAGATTTCAAAAAACATTTCCCCAGCTTGTTCTCGGGCTCCCGCTAAAATATCATTAAAACCTGATGAACCAGTAGATTTAAGTATAGGTCCAGCTGTTGATCTATCGCCAAAAACAGAAATTAAGGTATCAAATTCTGGGAGTGAAGGAATATGCCAACCAACCGGACAAATTCCTTGAACTTTATTTTCACCATCAAAACTTGCAGATCCATTCATCGCAGCATCCCACTCATACAAGGCATATCCTGCCAAACAATCTGCCTCTGTCCCACGAGTATTATCAGACTTAATACAATCTCTTCCTGAACCATTTTCACCACACTTCGTATACTATATTACTCACAGTTTTGGTACATTGAGGGGCAATAAAACTAGCGCCCGAATTTATACAAGCTCCATTTGGCTTGGTTTTTGTTTTTAAATTCTCCGCCATCCAACACTGATTACCAATCTGAACTGTTTTATAAGAAAAACTATCACGATCATAAATCGTTTGTCCACAAACAAAGGGAGTCAAGGCCACAGTTGTTTGTAAGCGTAGGATTTCATTTGATGAGCCATCAACAGGCTCAGCGGCTAGAAACATTGTTAATTTAGCTGACTTATACTTATTAGTAGCTCCATCTAAGGCAATGACATCAACATCAAAATCAAGCATTGTTGAATCACTAGCATTAAGGTAAACAGAGTATGGAAAAACAGGTAATCCATTACGAGTAACTGCCAAGCGAGTTACACCATTATTATCAACTTGTAAAAAATAACGAACACACTGTTCATTTTTATTTATAAAATATAAATCCTTAACAGTACTTCCTAAAAAATTTCTGGACGGTGTATAAAAAAATAGATCACCACTACTCGCTCCGCCACAATAAGTTAAACTGTCACCAATTCTTTAACGATTGTTTGGCTCCCGCGACTTCAGTTTTTAAAAAATTTAATGAATAACTTAAACTTTCATGCAAATTTTTTTGTGAAGTGGTTGTTCGTTGATTATCAACCGCTTGCCCGAATAAACCCGTGGCTACTACCATCATTGTCACAAACAAAGCCATAGCAATCATTAATTCAATGAGTGTAAATCCTTTATTACCGATTATTTTATTATATAAAGTCATATTATAACTAAGGACGCCAATCAGTTAATTCATCCTGAATGGTAATTGTATTTTGTTTATTATCAGACTGCCAATACACTTCTGATTTTACTGCTAAATGAGGCGGTGTGGCTCCGGCATTATAGGTTGTGGTAATCACTCTACGAAAGGGAGTATTTATAGCAGTCAAATCTGCTGTATATATATATCGATGATTAAAAATTTTTAATGCATCAGAATTCTTTACACTACCATCAGAAAAAGCATCAATAGTAATCAAGCCACCAGGATCAGTCATAATAGTAAAACTATAGGGTTTGTCATCATTCGTATAGATACCTAAAAAAACATCCTCTTCTTTATTATCATAATTCTGATCACGAATAAACCGAACTAAATCAATTCCCTCTTGAGCTAGATTATTAGCAATCAAATTATTTTTTGTACTAATTTTAGTTTCTTGGCTTAAAATCATTACCCCAATCAGACCACCAAAAACCAAGATTAAAAGAGCCATTGAAACTACCACCTCAATTAATGTAAAACCATTTTTATTTTTTTTCATACACTAATAACTAAGAGGGATATTATACTTAAACGAAAGATATTCCTCCACAGCTTGACGATCAGATGAACTGAGAAGAGTATTATACACAATCACTTCGGCATAATCAGCTTGAGTAGAATAATTAGATTAGCGCTTTTTCCAATATTATTGAAAACATAGCATATGTGCTGGCATTATGGGTAATAATTTGAAAATTTGCTTTATCTCTCATCAAGGTAGATGTAGTTAATTAGCGTTCCATTATTAAAGATTCCTCCGGTTCTTACCTAGTACTCCAAGCCCAATCACTGACTAATCTTGACTTGCAGTTTGATTAGGTATCACAATAAAAGGCGTGTTAGCACCATCAGTATCTCCTAAAATATGGGCCTGTAATTTGTAGGATCTGCCCATTTCATAACAACAAATACTGTCTTCAATGTTGATATTATAGATAGATTTAAATTATCGTTCACCCCATCAAACCTCACCACCGGTAGAGAATTAACTTCATTTGTAATAAAGGTTGGGCGAAAATCGTCATTATTTTGTGTAGCATTCCTCCCAGACGTACTTGAATCAGTCCAAGAGCTAACTCGAACTCCATTATTTAAAGTCAGAGCATCAGCCTTCCACCAAGCTATTAATCCAGTTATAGAATCTGGCAAAATAGATGTTTTAAGTGCTGGTGCAATCGAAACCGTACCTGCCGGGAGTAATCTCCAAAGATTTACCACTGCATTATTTTTTATTTAATAAGTTAATTAATAAATAAGTTGTTGAAGTAATTCCTAATTCAGTATTATTAAAATAGGTTTTTCCGGTTCCAGCATTAAACAAAACTGAGCCTGTCGTCACGCCACCATAGGAAGGATATACTTTTAAATCAGAGTTAAGTTCAACAAATTTATATCTTTCATTTGAATCATAGGTTCTATCGCCATCCAAATCTGCAAATATTGTATAGGTATTGTATCCACCAACAAATTGCACCCCCCAACCAATTGGATCTTTTCCCTGAAACCGCTCACCATTCAAAGCTTTATCAGCTGCTAATCGTAAATCACTTGCAAGTAAATCTCGGCTAGATGAGAAGGCCGTTGAAGAATCATTAGATGCCCGAAAATTTACCAAACCCAAACCAATAATAATAGCAACAATTCCTAAAACAACTATTATTTCTACCAAGGTAAAGCCCGGAAGTTTTTTTTGTGATTGCCTTAGTATCATATACTAATACATTTTTTATTTTTGTAACTCTTCAATAGCCCGGTCAAGTTGCGGATCTTTATTAGCTGCCCGATCTTCGGAAGTTCGTTCAATTATAATTTCTGGTTCAATGCCTGTTTCATGAATATATGAACCTTTAGGAGTTAACCATTTGGCTGTAGTAACTTTGATAACTGAACCGTCACTTAAATCTCGCAAAACTTGCACCGAGCCTTTACCAAAAGTTTTTTCACCAATCAAAATTGCTTTGCCATAATCCTTAAGAGCTCCGGCAACAATTTCTGAAGCTGAAGCACTACCTTGATTTACTAAAACAGCTGTTGGCATATCAACCAAAGGAGCATTGCCGGTAGCTGAATGTTCAATGTTTCTGTTATCACCAAACTGTTCAATGACAATACTGCCCTCAGGTATCCAAGCACTAGCCATGGCCACTGCAGTATCAAGATATCCACCTGGGTTATTTCGCAAATCAAGCACTAAACCTTTTGATTTCTTTCGCAAAGCCTCACTGACTGCCTGGTTAAACAAGTTCGTTGTATCATCATTAAAATTATACACTTTTATAACAAAGATCTGCTCTTTCTCAAGCCAGGTTGTTTTAATACTTTTTACTATTACTGTGTCGCGGACAATTGAAATATCAATTGGCTTTGATTCTTTGGCTCGCAACAAAGTTAAAGTTACAGTTGTACCTTTTGGTCCTCTAATTTTCTTTATTGCTTCCTCTAAAGAAAAATTTGTGGTGGTCTCACCATTAATTTTATATATTTGATCACCGGCTCTAACACCGGCTTTCATCGCTGGCATATCTTCAATCGGTGCCATGATAGTTAAAATTTCATTCCGATATCCAATCTCAGCTCCAATACCTTCAAAAGTGCCGGCTAAATCTTGATCAAATTCTTTAGCTTCCTCTGGATTAAGAAAAACTGAGTAAGGATCATCAGTGGACTGGACCAAACCTTGTAAAGCTCCATAAAATAATTTTTTCTCAGTTAAGGCATCAGCGTCAACATATTCTTTTTTAACAATGTCCCAGACCTCCCAGAAAAGTTTAAAATCAATATCCTTACCACTACTATTACGCTCTAGTTTCCCGGTTACTAAACCAGAAAAAACATTTTCTCCAGAAGCTATTGATGAGCGACCACCAAGAAAAAAGCCACCCCCAAAAGCCAGACCAGCTATGGCAAGACAAATAAGAAACCAAGTGATTTTTGAAGAACGCCTTACCGGCGCTCCATGATGTGAATAGTCAATTTCCATAATATAGAGTATATCATATTTATGTGGGGTCTAACAAAGTTACTAGTTGAAAAATATCAATTCTTAAGCTACAATAACAAGCAATATGTCTATATTTATCATTAAAGGACAGCGCCCATTAGGTGGTGAAATCAAGGTTGGTGGGGCAAAAAATGCCGCCTTGAAAATAATTCCAGCAGCAATTCTTTCTGACGAACCTTTAGTTATTTCAAATCTTCCGGATATTGAAGATACAAAGCGCTCACTTGAAGTTTTTGCATCTCTGGGTGGAGAAATTCAACTTAATGGCGATCAAGCAACTCTGCAATTAAAAACAATCTCAAAACAGTCACTTGACCCACATCTAGCAAATAAATTCCGAGCATCAATCATGTTCGTTGGACCATTGCTGGCTCGAACAGGAGAAGTTGTCTTCCCTCACCCAGGTGGTTGTGTTATTGGGGCTGGCACACGTCCAATTGATTTATTTCTTGAAGGATATAAATGTCTCGGCGCCGAAGTGTCCATCGAAGATGACGGGTATCATTTGAAAGCTCAACGCTTACAAGGCAACACATATTTCTTTACAAAAATTTCTGTAACTGGAACTGAAAGTTTAATGATGACCGCTGTCTTAGCTAAAGGAACAACCGTCTTAAAAAACTGTGCCTGCGAACCAGAAATTTTTGAATTAGCTAACCATCTTAACCGTTGTGGTGCAAAAATTTCTGGAGCTGGGACATCAACCATTACCATTGAGGGTGTTAAAAAAATTCAAGGAGGTAATTTTGAAATTATGCCCGATAGAATTGAAACAGGAACCTTTGCAATCTTGGCCGCAGCTGCCCGCTCACCACTCAGTATTACACATTGCTGTCCTAACCACATAGAAATTTTATTGACGATTTTTAAACAAATGGGGATTGGCTTTACTCAAGGCAAAGATTGGCTTTCAATTAATTCTTTCCCCAAAGAACTGCCAGCCTATAGCATTAAAACTCACGAATACCCTGGTTTTCCAACCGACCTACAATCCCCCTTCACGGTTCTGATGACACAAGCACACGGCTCTTCACTTATTCATGAAACAATTTATGATCGACGCCTCTTATTTACCGACATGTTAACTCAAATGGGAGCCAATATAACCATGTGTGATCCACATCGTGTAGTTATTCAAGGACCGACAGAGCTTCATGGAAAATCCTTAACCTCTCCAGATCTTCGTGCAGGAATTTCAATGATTATTGCGGGCATTATTGCTCAAGGAACAACAAAAATTGATAATATTTATCAAATTGAGCGTGGATATCAAGATATTGAAAAAAGATTACAATCAATTGGTGTAGACATTGAACGAGCTGACTAAAATATTTGTTATGTCATTAAAACAAAGACGTCTTCTTTTCTATTCATTTATTTTTTTATTTTTATTAATTGCCCCCTTTGCTCTATTATTTGCAACTGGACGGACCATTAACTGGAGTCGATTTGAAATACAAAAAACCGGATCCATGATCATTGAAAGCGAACCAAGTAACGCCAGTATTTTATTAAATAACAAACGCCCAACTCTTTTCGTTAACCAACTAATCAACAAAAACGCGGTTCCAAAAACCAATACTCGCTTAACCAATTTAGCCCCAGCTAATTATGTAGTCCGACTAGACTTGGAAGGCTATATACCTTGGGAGAAAAAAGCCACTGTCAGAGCCAACGAAGTTACTAATATTGGTCCAATCCGACTTTTTAAACAGGCAACCCCAGAGCTACAAACAAACCTAGATCAAAAACAACAATTATTAATTTCGCCAGATGGAAGAACCGTCATAAGCCTTAGAAGCCCCTCGATAACTATCATCCAAGTCCCCGAGAGAAAGCAATTTAATTTGAATATTGAGAGCACAAACAACACTTCAATTTTTTGGTCTAATGACCAAGAAGTTTTTGTTTTCAATGATACGTATGTTATTAACCGTCAAGGTGAATTAATCGCAAATCTAACGGAAAGTTTAAGTTTCCAACCAAATTTTGTTCGATGGGATAGTGATAGTCACGACCAAATTTATTATGTTCAAAAAAATCAAATTTACAAATTTTCA
Organism: Candidatus Falkowbacteria bacterium; assembly: GCA_016699775.1. NCBI lineage: Bacteria > Bacillati > Minisyncoccota > Patescibacteriia (SeqCode) > Patescibacteriales (SeqCode) > Patescibacteriaceae (SeqCode) > Patescibacterium (SeqCode) > Patescibacterium danicum (SeqCode). Next base: position 763,696 of record CP065010.1, read on the forward strand.
TTTTTTAATAAAAAAAATGAATTAATAATTAATATTAATTCTCTCCTTAAATCCGGAGACTTATATGATTATAAGGTTGATGGTAATCATATCTACTTTGTTATTAAGAAAAAACTAGGAGCTGAAATTGTAGTTTTATATCCTGGATCTCCAAAAAAAGAAACAACCGCTACTCTTCCTGAAGGAACCTATCATTTTATTAATGATGCCAAAAATAAAATTCTACTTCTTGAAACCCAGAAAAAAGACCTCTATTTACTTGAACAACCATTGCCTTTATTTTTTTCACCCCGAGTCACCTTAGTAGCCAAAAATTATACCGTTGGTTGGTGGAATAAAAATAAGGTGTTGTATGCAACACCCTTTGAAATACGAGAATGGAATAATAACCAAGAAAATCTGATTTCACGATTTGGTGAAGTTGTAATTGGTCTGGGACAATTATCAAAAAATAACGAAATTCTTTTTGCGACAAAAGACAGTCTAAAAATTATCCCAACCACTGACCAAATATTTAGTCAAACAGTTACCTTATTATCAAACATAGAAATCTCAAACTTATTACTTGTTAATGAAAGTGATCTTTACTTCGTCGGTAACAATACTAATCAATTTGGAATTTTTAAACTTGAGTTCTAAGTCTTTATTGTAAACGCCATTTTTTTAAATAGGCTAACCAAGATAGTAAGTGTTGACGACTGGCACGCTTGAGAAAAAATGCATACCATGGATTTTCAGCACTAGCGCGATTATGATTATGAATAATATTAGCCTCCGGGTAATACATAACTTGCCAATTCTTTTCCCAAAACCGGCGACATAGATCAGTGTCTTCAAAGTAAAGGAAAAACCGTTCATCAAAATAGCCGACTTCTTTTAAAGCTTTAGCTCGAATAAACAAACAAGATCCAAGTAACCATTCAGCCTCATGGTGGTGATCTTTACTGACGTCGTCCATCATAAAATGAGCAATCGACTTTTTTGCAAAAGGTAGTCTACCCAAAAAAGTCCGTCTATACAGTAAGGTAAAAATTTTTGGAAATCGATATCGTGAATTCTGAACACTACGATCGGGATTAAATTGTTTTGGACCGGCCATACCAACCTTTGGATGCGCCTCCATAAAATTATATAACTGTATAAAAGTATCCTTAAAAGCTAATGTATCCGGATTCATCACAACTACATATTTTCCTTGTGCTCGACTAAGACCAATATTATTCCCACCCCCCATGCCTGTGTTAATAGGGCTCTGAATAAAAATAACTCCTGGGTGCTGCCAGGCTAAGATTTCTCCTAAACGATCACCAGAATTATTATCTATTACCAGAGTTTCATGCCGGAGATTACCAAAATCAGCCTCTTCAATTGATTTAACACAATTAAGAGTTAGCCCCTTACTTTTATAATTAACAATGATTATACTAATATCCATGTGAGTTATAATAGGCAATATCTATAAGCCTGTCTATGGTAATAATTTCTACCAAATAATCACTTTTTTGACAAACCACCAATACAACTGAAAAAATGGATTGGCTACTCGTAATTTCCAACTCCCAATTTCTTGATACCAAATTTTCCCCGTAACAAGGGAAGCAATTTTTCTTTCACTAATTATTCTTGATGATTGAATTTGGCGTCGCTTTTGTAATAATAGTTTCCAGTTTTGTTTTGATAGAAAATATTTCCAAACTTTTAATTTGTCTTTAAACCATCCTGACTCAAGAGAAAATACAGTTAACCCAATCTCCATTACCATAAATGCCGGAAGAATTAACAATAAGGTTAACCAATGATAATTTTTTATAATCGTTATAATTCTATTTCGATCCATCCAATAATATTTTTGTATTGAACGATTAAATTCATACTTATGATAAACAATTGCATCCAAAACAACTAAGCATCTATACCCAGCCAGCCATATTCGCCAACCAAGATCCTGGTCCTCATTATACATCCACATTTCTTCATCAAATAAACCAACCTTTCGTAAGACATCAGTTCGAAGCAACACAGCGGCCCCGGATGGATAGGCTATTTGTGACGTATTATTTTCTAGACCAGTATATTTTTCTAAGTATCCCTTGGCATACCCAAAACCAAGAAAGTGGGTCTCGTTACCAAGACTATTCACCAACTCAGTTTGAGGATGCAACATCAATCGCGCCTGCAGAGCACCAGCCTGTGTATTTAAATCAGCCGCCTTGAGTAATAAATGCAAACAATCAGGATCAATAACTGTATCCATATTAACTAAAAAAACAAACTGATAATCAGCTTTCAAAATTTCTTTTAGAGCCAGATTATTTCCGCCAGCAAAACCTTTATTATCAGCACAACGAATAATCTGAGCCCTTGGCGCTAAGGTTTGTAATAATGAATAACTTTCATCACTCGTTTCATTATCAATTAAAAAAATATCAAAATCCTGGAAAGTTTGTTTTTCTAAGCTCTGCAAACAATCTGCCAAAAACATCTTGGCATAATCTTGATAATTTGGACTAATAATAACTGCTAAAGATTTTGTCATAGCCTTGATATATTTTAAGTTCTGGTTTTAGACTTAAGATGCAATCTATCCCCTATCTTAACAATAACTTCCGCCAGTAACCAAGAGGCAGACAGGACTTTGGTTTGCCAAGGTGATTTCCATTTTTTAAAATAGGCAATCATGCTATTACGAAAATATATTTGTTTTTTGGCACGAGGTAGCTGTATAAAACTTTGACCAATATAATCAATGGCTTTAGCTGCTGGTGTATACCACACCTGGCCTCCTTGTTGTTTAACTGTTTGGCAATAATCAACTTCCTCAAACCACAAAAAATATCGCTCATCAAGAAGGCCAAATTTTTTTAGTGATAATTTTCTAATCACAAAAAAGGCTCCCCTCACTGAGTCTACTTGAGAGGCTTTGGAATAATTAAAATCTGTTTGTAAATACGAGTGAAGCAGAGATGGGAAAATATGTGGTAACTTTAATATGATAGCCACTTGATCCTTAATTGATGGAAAGTGACGAACATGAGGCACTGTTTTACCTTGCTCATCAATTAAACTAATGCCAGTGACATCAGCTTGCGGATTTGTTTGGAGCCACAGCTTAAGATTTTCTAAGGTGTCCGGGAAAATCTTCATATCAGGATTAAGCAAAATCAGAAAGTCCCCTTTAGCTATTTTAAGACCTTGATTACAAGCTTTAGCAAAACCAAGGTTCTCTTGATTAACAATCAAATGAACATTTGGAAAATCCGATTGTAGCATACTCACAGTTCCATCTTTTGAACCATTATCAATAACAATAATTTCAAAAGTACTATGTTGGCTACTGCCTAAAATAGTTTTTATATTTTCTCGTAAAGTTTCTTTTACATTCCAAGAAACAATGATGATTGAAAAGTCCATATAAAACATTAATATTTTTTGACCTGAGGCGCACCTTTGAAAATATAACGATAACTACCTAACAAATATTGCTCAAGTAATAAAGCTTCTAAAAATCTCATAATTATAGCAACAATAATACGAAGTTTACTACTTAAAACTTGTCGTTGCCAATATTTAATATAGAGAAAATGTTGATTAACAAAAGAATATCGGTTAGCTGCCTTAGATCTTTGTCTACGACTAAAAAATCTTTGAAAAATTGTGCCACCGCTCACAGTTCGGTCATGATACATGATGGCGCTACTTACTAATTGAGAACTATACCCAGCTAAAGACAACCGATAAGCTAAGTCACAATCCTCTTTGTACATAAATAAAAACTCATCAAAAAAATTATCTTTAACTTGAATTGTCTGCAGTGCAGATAAACGAAATAAACCAGCTGCCCCTGATGGACCAAGGATTGGTGATTGATCATATTGTTCTTTATCTTCTTCCCCTTGTCCAAGATCTTTAAAGACCAGACCCGGCTTTAAAACTAAACCACAACTGTCAATAATTGAAGTTTTAATATGAGCCTTAAAGTTCCATTTTAAAATTTTTGGACTAACAGATGCACAATGATTATTTCTTTCTAAGGTTATTACCAATCTATCAATCACGTCCGGCTCAAGTAGTGTGTCAGGATTTACCACAAAAAAATACTCTGCACCTCTGGCAATTGCTTCGGCAATTAATATATTGTAAGCAGCGCTAAAGCCAATATTGTCACCACGTCGGTAGAGTTGTATCGCGGGATAATTTTTTAAATATCTTGAATTTTCGTTATCAGCTTCTGGACTATTATCAAAACAAACAATCTGGATTGAGGTATGCGTTTGTCTTTGCAGACTTTGTAAAAAATATGGTAAATAGACAGCGGTATCATTACCATAGGCCAAAAAACCGACCCAAACTTTTGGAACTTCAGAAGCTGTATTCATATAATTTAAATAATCATTGTGTCTTGCAACCTATCGCGACCCAACTTCTGAGCAGCATATAAACTTTCAAAGGTGCCAGCGTCAATCCATTCGTTCTGAATCATTCGTACCTCTAACTCACCCTTATCCAGATACCATCGTTGCAAGTCAGTAACTTCTAATTCTCCTCGACTGCTTGGCGTTACCTGTTTAGCTATTTCAATCACTCGGAAATCAAAAATATATAAACCAGTAATACATAAATTACTTTTTGGTTGCTTTGGTTTTTCTTCAATAGAAATTGCTTTGCCATCTCCATCCATTTCAACAACCCCAAAACGTTCTGGATCGGGAACAGTTTTTGCAAAAATTTTTGCCCCATGTTTAAAATTTTTAATTTCCGCCGATACATCGTCAACAAAAAGATTATCTCCTAAGATCATAGTAATATCATTGGTTCCAATAAATGTTTCACCAATGATAAAAGCTTCGGCAACACCTCGAGGTGGGTCTTGAATCTCATAACTAAAAGAAGCATTAAATTTGCTTCCATCCCCAAGTAATTCATGAAAATCTTCTGCGTGATCAGGACTAATAATAAATAATATATCCCGTATCCCCGCCTTCAGTAACGTATTAAGAGGGTAATAAACCATCGGCCGATTATAGACCGGCAGTAGGGTTTTACTAGTAACATTAGTGCACGGCTGGAGACGTGTTCCACGTCCGCCCGCTAAAATCATGCCCTTCATCATACACTTTATTTATTTACAAACTATTCGGTAAAGCTTACAACTTTTTACAGTATTCGTCCACTGCTTCTTGCCATGGCCGGAGTTTTGGTAATTTTGTATTTAAAAGGCCTGAATAAGCAGGTCGCTTGGCTGGTCGTAAAAATACTTGACCAGACACTGGCTGTAGATTAACAGCAATTTTAAGTTGATTAAAAAAATATTGTGCTGCTTGATACCAACTAGAAGTGCCCTCATTAGTTACATGATATATTCCATACCCACTACCACTTGTCAAAAGATCTAATGAAGCTACTACTAGATCAGGTGTATAAGTAAAACAACCATACTCGTCAGTAACTACTGAGATAGTTGTTTCTCGTTTTGAAATTTGGAGCATTTGTTCAAAAAAAGTTGGCTTGGCATTTTCACCACTGCCTTTTGTTCCAAATAAACGAGCGGTTCTAATTACATACCACTGCAAACCTTTACCACTTAAGGAAATAAGTTCTTTTTCACCCTTTAATTTACTTTGACCATATATATTAATAGGACTTGGTTCAGAGGTTTCACTATAGCCAGTCTCAACGTCACCGGAAAAAACATAGTCGCTTGAGAAGTGAAGCAACATACAATTATGCTCAATAGCAACTTCAGCTAAAGAACGAACTAATTGAACATTAAGAGCTTCGGCTAAAGCTGCGGACTCTTCATTGGTTTCACATTTATCAACATCATTATAGGCAACGGTATTTATAATAACGTTTGGCTTTATTTCAGAAATTTTTTTATTTAATAAACTGGTATCAGTAACATCAATATCCTCCTTATCCCAACCAATAAAAGAATGCTCTGGGTAATCAAGAGCACTGTTTAAAAAAACTGTTCCTAAATTTCCTTTAGCACCAAGGAGAAGAATTTTCATACGCTACCTCCAAAAACTGAGGTTAGGTATAATTTAACTTCTAACTGTTCAGCAAAAGAATTATCTAATTGCAACACCATCATAGTTGAAAAATATTTAGGTGGAAAATGTTTTAGATATCGTAAATCACTTAAGGATTGCAAACGGTTTGGTTTAGCAAGTAAACGACCAATTGTTGAATGTGGAATTGGTGAAACTAAAACACAACTAACTGTTTGATGATCAAGAACAGCAATGTCAATTTGATATAGTTTAGGCTGACGTAAACGCTTTGTTTCTAAAGCACCAATATTTAAACAAACTCCCTTAACTGCAGGACGACTCATTGTCTCCATCGTAAAAATTGAATCTTTAATCTCTAAAGAAGCATTTTCTAATAAGCAAGGGATGGTCGGCAATGGCCAATGATCAATAATCGGAAGTGATGTTGGCACAGCCGGTAAACTAAAAACTGAAGTTGAAAATTTTTCTACAAAAAATTTAATTTCCCACTCCTGAGTGTCAGATGCTAATTGCACATAGGGAATTTTTTTTATTGAACTAGCTTCAAATAATCGATAAATTTCCTTGCGATCTTCAAGGCCCATCCCCTGTAAAAATAACCCAAGCTGGTTATCTAATGTTGCAGGAATTGTAGTCAGCAAAGAACGCCACTGGGGGTTCTTACTAAACAAAATTCCTATAATAATCATGGGCGATGAAGTATTCATATTACGCTTAGGTCAAGGCATTCTTAATTTTAACAAGATAGTCCTCAGCTTGACCATCGTCATAAGCGCCCTGTGGTCGACTATCCAAAGCATCACTTTTCCGTCTTGGAATAACATGAAAATGAACATGTTGAATATGAGGGCTAATACCACTTTTGCTATCAGTATTATCAAGCATTAAACTATAACCAACAACTCCAAGCCCGCTTAAAATAGCTGCCCCAATTTTTTGAACAATAGCAAAAAAATTACCAAGCAATGCAACTGGCATTGATTCTAAATCAGGGTAAGCTTCTTTTGGAATAACAATTACATGTCCAGGTTCAATTGGCAAAATATCTAAAAAGGCCATGAATACATCATCCTCATAAATAATATGAGCCGGAATTTCATGATCTGAAATTTTTGAAAAAATAGTTTTTTCCATAAAAACATTAGCAGTTAAATAATAAAGTCTATAAAATACCTTACGTATTTTTTTTAGAATATACTATCAGTATACCACTGATAATCCACCCTATCAACCAATAGTTAAGCTGTATATATGAACTAACAATTCCTGGTCGGATAAACTCAAGTATTACAAAAACTAATAAACTAATAGTAATTGCAAGGTGAATTTCTTTAAGTACAATATATTGCATATCCTTCATAAACGATTCCATAGCCTTTCTAGAATTTGAATAATATTTTTACCCTCAAGACTTATTTCGATATTTCTTATTTCAACTGGTTTTTGATTTTCTATATCTGGCAGGGAAATTAAAAAGGGATAACGATCTTTATCCAGACAAGTTTGATTTAATTCAAATAAAATTGTTCGCTTTCCGGTGCTATTTTGACCAACAGGCTCATACTTAGCCAGAACATACTCTAATCCCGAAGCTTCTAAGTTTATAGTGTTCGTAAATTGACGAGGAAACGGATTAATAATCTCAGTTGATGTAAGGGCAAAAACTCCATTTCCAGCCAACTGAACATCATCTTTTTCAAGTTTTATTTCTTTGATATTTCTAGTCTGGTCTTCCAGCTTAAGCGAAAATTGTTTATAGGTTTCACGTAAATCCACATCTTGCTCATTTACTTTTATTTTCTGAACATTTTTAGGGTTAATTGTTTGAAAGGTAATATTTGTGGCATCAGTAAAAATAGAAAAATTAGATCTTGAAAAATCTGAGAGTTGAAGATTACCTACTACTGACAAAACACTCTGTTTAGTTATGATACCTTCAGTTTCAACTTCATTATCAGTTTTAAATTCAATTCGATATGCCCCAGGCGAGATAGCCTCCAGGTTAAAAATAATTTCCTTATATTCAAGATCTGATGTCATTGAAGAAGCTTGCCAATCTATAGTGTCTGTTTGAATAATCCGACCTTCAAAATTATAAGCTGAGACTGTTATTTTTGAGTCAGTCCTTTCTTTATTTTTTTTCCTTACCACAAATGTTAAATTGATCGGCTCACCCTTACTATAGGTCACAAGTGAGTAACTACCCTTAGCTCCGAGTAAAAAATTTTGTGACACCGGAAGCACATTATAATTATTTAAAGTAAAAGCTAAAGGGAGATTATAATTATAAACTCCAATTTTTTCTATTGAAGGAGGGTTATTTATAAAATCATTTATTGATCCATACTTTTTCTCCTTTTGCCATAATAATAATCCGTTCTCTTTTAATGTCTGATCAGAGGTGGCCAATTCTTCAAGTTTTTCAAAATAAATTGGCTGGCGTTCAAAATTCCATTGAGCCTTATCACGACAGATTCCTAACTCCATTAATGATGCGGGATTTGAATAATGAAGAGTAACTTTAGCTGTGTCAAAAGGACGAAGAGTTTTCAAATAAAAATAAACTGGCTCAGCCTGTATTACATTATTAACTTGGCTATCCCCTTCAACTAATCTATCCTTTGGTGTTAGCTCACTGATAAAATAATTATATTTAGAAAAATCAGTACTATAATCTATTTTTCCAAAAGGGGCGACAAATTTCCATAGTAAAAACCCTATAGTGACAAGCAAAATACTGACCCACATTATTCTAATTTTTTTCTCTATTTTCATACTAGTATCATATCAAGGAAGGTTAAAAATAAGAAGTCATATACCCCTTTCTTAACCAGAGCCTCTACTGACTCTTTTATCAAAAAAAGCATATTTTATCTTGATTTTTTAACCTTTATCTGGTAAGATAATCAAGAAATTCAATCTATGGAAAATACATTTCTTATAAAAAATCTAAGTCAGCTTGTTGGTCAGGAAGTCACTATCAATGGCTGGGTGCATAATTTTCGATCGTCTGGAAAAATTGCTTTTTGGCAAATTAGAGACGGGTCTGGTTTTTGTCAGGCAATTTTATCTTCCGATGAACTCTCGGTTGAGCAATGGGCATTGGTAGAAAAAGTGACTCAAGAATCTTCTGTCTGTCTAACAGGGAAAGTTTCAAAACATCCAAAAAAAGAAGAATATGAACTTCAGGTTACAGATCTACACTATTACCAAATTGCTGAAGAGTATCCAATCTCAAACAAAGATCATGGAATTGATTTTCTTTTGGATAACCGTCACTTGTGGCTCCGATCACAAAAACAATGGGCAATTCAACGTGTCCGCAATACCTTAATCCAGGCAACCTATGAATTTTTGGAAAAAAATAATTTTATTAAAATTGACTCTCCAATCATCACAGCCAATGCCGGTGAAAATACCACCGACCTTTTTAAAGTTTCTTATTTTGATCAAATAACGTATCTATCACAAACAGGTCAGTTATATATTGAAGCCGCAATTTATGCCCATGGTCGCGTCTTTGATTTTGGACCAACTTTTAGAGCAGAAAAATCTAAAACCCGTCGTCACTTAACAGAATTTTGGATGATGGATGCGGAAATGGCATTTACTGATTTAAATGACAACCTAACAACCCAAGAAGGCTTGATTAGATACATGGTACAGGCAGTATTAGAAAAAAATATATACGAATTAGAAATTCTAGAACGAGATATTAAACCATTACAAAATATTATAAAACCTTTTTATCGTATAACTCATAGCGAGGCGGTGGCAAAATTAAAAGAATTAGGTTCAGATATTGGTGAGCGCGATGATCTTGGAGCTGATGATGAAACAATGCTCACTAAATTATATGATAATCCTCTCTTCATTACTCACTACCCAGCAGAAGTAAAAGCTTTTTATATGAAACGAGATCCACAAGACGAAGGACGTGTTTTGGGTGCTGATCTTTTAGCTCCAGAAGGTTATGGTGAAATTATTGGTGGCTCACAAAGAGAAGATGATTACGAAACATTGAAAAAAAGAATTATTGAGTTTGGCTTAAAAGTTGAAGATTATCAATGGTATCTGGATCTACGAAAATACGGCTCCATTCCTCATGGTGGCTTTGGTTTTGGTTTAGAAAGAATTACCGCTTGGGTTTGTGGCCTCCAACATATTCGTGAAGCTATTCCTTTTCCAAGGACAATTTATAGAATTACTCCTTAATTCCCATAGTAAAATAGTCATTAATGATATAAAAAAACGTCTGGTCATTTAACCGGACGATTTTTTTATAACTCTGGAATAATGAAACTCCCCGCCTTCAGAGCGATTTTTTTAGTGCTAATAAATCTTAAAAAATTATCAATCTACTTTTAAAATTTTTATGGTTTTATCAGCCGAAAATTTACCTACTAAAATTTGAATATGCGATACTGGTACAGCAAACTCCTCTGACAAAAAAGTAAATAGAGCATCATTACCCTTACCATTCTCAGGTGTAACTTGCAGGTCAATCTTTATAACTCCATCAGCTAAGACTGATTTAATCCGTGTATCATGTGCCTTGGCATGAACTTTTACTTTGATGATCACTTCTCCAGTGGTAGCTAATTGTTCTTTATATTGTTCTAACATAATAGTTTATTCATTCTCTGGTTAATAAAAATTACTCTTCGCTAAAAATAATTGCATTTGGAATATTACGACCTGGACCAAGAATATATTCTCCATCATACATCAATGCACTTGAACCACCACCATCAAGATTAATTGCATACTCAACTCCAAGTGAGATCATTATTTCCCCCAAATCTGCGACGGTTGCTTTGTGGGCTACTACTAAGTATAGTTTATTATTGGCATAACCAATAGCATTACGTAAAGTCTTGACGGTTCGTTGTTTTTCATCAACCTCCCAATCAATTAAATAATTAAGCGATTGTTCAATTAAACGAGGTTTATTGCCAAAGGCTGCTTGCAATGTTGAATGTGTATTTTGCTCAAAATCTGCAACACTCTTAAACTCTCGACTATCTTTAAAATAATAAAATTTATTATTTGTATCAAAGGCCATAATTGGTCCAGTGGTTGGATATTTTAATTGATCGGCGTTAATAAAAACTTTTTTCACAGAATCATAAATCGGAAAAAAATAATAATTACGCTTTGAGACACTGGTATCAAAGTAGGTTCCATTGATACCAGCAAATCCTTTTACACCAAAATAGTATGAGGCTAAAGATTTTGCCGGACAATTACTCGGACAATTTGTATCCGAGGCAGCTAAAGTTTTTATTTTTAATCTTGGATTACTAAGATCAATGGTAATTATATCAACTGTGAATACTCCCAATGATGAATTAACGCTTCTTCGCTGATATGTACTGTAGGTATTAATACTTGGAGTTGGTTCTAAACGACGGATAAGCGCCAAGTCTTGCTGAGTTATACCTAAACCTAATTGGCGCATTATTCTAAAAGCATCATCAGGTCTTCCAAGATAATATTTCTTTAAATCTACTGGATTGATATACCAGGCTTCGCCATTTTTTTCAACTTGAAGAATAATTTTTCCTGACAATCGCTTGGTTAATTCTAGATCACCACTAACTGGCATATCTGATGAAGCAATTTTTTGAAAATCAACTTCAGTAATTCCAACCCCCAACTGCCGCATAACCGCGAAAGCGTCACCCGGCCGACCCAAAAAATATCGTCTTAAATTTGCGGGATTTATATACCAAGCTTCACCATTTTCTTCAACACTTAAAACTATTCTACCAGATAGCTGAGAGGCAAGCGATGCTGCTTTGGTTGTGGGAGTTTGTGACCAAAACAAAAAAACAATAATTATTAACAATAAAAACCGTAATTTAGTTTTAGTCATACTGAACTAATCTTTGGCAAACAATGTATTAGCAAAGTAGTTAAATACAGAGAGGATAATACTAAATAATAGAGCCACCCAAAAACCTTCGACTGAGAAACCCTTAACCACTGTAGAGGCCAGAAGAATTAAAGCGGCGTTTATAACGAATGTAAATAACCCTAAAGTTACAATGTTTATTGGTAGAGTTAAAAGTATGAGTAAAGGTTTAATAACCGAGTTTACTAGTCCCAAAAACAAAGCTGTCCAGAGAGCTGCCCAAAATCCAGTCAAAGAAACCCCTGGCAATAAATAACTTGTTAACATTATTGCAACTGTTGAAATAAACCATTTTAAAATTAAATTCATATAATTATTTTAAATTATTTTTTATCAAGTAACTCATCATTTTTAAGAAGAGTTTTAATTATAAAATATAAGAAAGCCATAATAATCAAAAATGTTAATCCGGCATTTAAAATCCGTCCAATATCAAAAGATACCCCATGAAATACAAACACTAAGTTGGTAAAATCTCCAGGCACCAACAGTTTAATTAAAGGAGTAAAAACACCAATAACAAAAGCATCAACAACATCTTTTGAAGCTTGAGCAGTTATCACACCAATAGCCAAGCCAATTACGGAATACTTCCTTAAAAAGCTCATTAAACCCTGACTAAAGGTTATACTTTTATCACTTATAGCATGAAGTTTTTTACGCATAACAAGTACTAGTAGTATAACGCACAAAACACTTTGTTTCAAATGAAAAACAATAGCTTGTGATAGCTATTGCTTATTCTCCTTTTTTTGAATTGTATATTATAATCTCATTAAAATTTTCTGATAACACCTCACTCACGTAGTGACATATAACATACACTATCAAAGTGGACTTAGCGAGAATCGAACTCGCGTCTCCGCAATGCGAATGCGGTGTGTTACCACTGTACCATAAGCCCACAAAAGTTATAAAGTTAAAAGTAATAATGTTATAAAACAAATACAATATTCTTAAATAGTATACTTTACTAATAACCTTATAAATTTTGGATACATCTTACCTACCTTCCAAAAAGTAAACTGTATTTAACAACAACTCACTATTTCATCTTTAACTCAATCTTTTCAATCTTTATATCATCAACTGGATGATCATTAGCATCGACTGCAACTTTCTCAATTGCTTCAACAACATCTATACCAGAAACTACATAACCAAAGTTAGTGTGCTTGCCATCAAGCCAAGGAGTTGACTCGGCTGTGACAATAAAAAACTGTGAGCCATTAGTATCTGGTCCAGAGTTAGCCATCGCCAAAGAACCGCGTACTAATTTTTTGTCATTAAATTCATCACCAAACTTATAATCTGGACCACCCATGCCATGTGTTGAACGATCAGCATTTCTTGAATTTGGATCACCTCCCTGAATCATAAAATCTTTAATTACTCGGTGAAATGAAGTTCCATCATAAAAACCAGCTTTGACTAAGGTCAAAAAATTATTAACCGTGATTGGTGATTCTTCATAAAAAGCCAACTCAATATTTCCTTTAGTAGTGACTAGAGTTGCACCAGAATAAATTTTCGTTAAGTCTTCAGTTTGATTTGATGGGGCCATAGGGGTTTGTTTTGTAACTTCAGGTACAACTGGCTCTGTGACAGTATTATTACCTGAAGAATCATAATAAGTTGTTTTATTAGCACTGGTACATCCTGACAAAGTTAGGATGAAAAGTAAAGCAAAAATTGTTTTTTTCATATTTTAAAAATTTATAAGTTACATTTAGTTAACCTTATTTTAAAAAAATTAGCAAATTTAAAAAATGGATCAATTACTTCTTATAAGCCAAGATTGATATTTCGTATCATCATTGCCTTGGTAGATTTATCAACATAGACGAGCCATACACTTTTTTTGTCTGGAGAAGGAGTTAAATAGAAAAGGGGCTTTTCAGGATCAACATTTAAACTTTGGGGATCAATTAACTCTATCAATATAGAATTCATCCTAACTTCAATTTTCTCATCCTCAAGATAATTAGTATATACAATATGTTGACTATCTGGAGTAAAGAATGGTCTAAGTGGACTAAATGTCCAATATACTGCATCTAATGGAGTTCTTAAACCAACATATTCACCATTTAGAAAAAGCTTGTTATCTTGAGTATATGCAACTTTGTTGCCATCAGGACTAATAATAGGAATTTGATAATCAAACTGCTGTTTTTCATAAGGCCCATAAGTAGTCGTATTGAAGATAACATTAATTTTACCTAAATGTTTTTGGATGTAAGCAACACTACTGCCCTCAAAAACGAAATTGCTAAAGTTACCTTTTTGACAATTTAGTTTTTCACCATTTATATACAAACATCCAGTATCTTCTACCACCGATTCATTAGAATAATCGTTAGAAAAAAAATAGAGTTTATTATCAGATCCAAAGGCAAAAAACCATGTTTCTGAACTACCTAGCTTGGCAAAATCGGAGAACGGTCCAAATTTTTTATCATCCAAAATAACATAATATGTATCTTTTTTGGAAGATGCTATATATGCAATATGCTTACTATCGGGACTAAAAATAACATTACCCGAAGGCTCAAATGTAGAACTACCAACATTTTTACCATTCACAACTCCAAAATAAACTTTGTTAGCTGTGCTTTCATCGCCTTCTTCTTTGAGTAAGTATTCGAGAGAATTATTAATTTCTTCTAAGTTTAAATCAACAGGAGACTCTGAATCTGCGTAACTATACATATATTTCTGACCATCAGGACTAGATTTAAAATTACTATACACTTTTCTAACTGGAACTTCAGGAACAACTGACTCAATTTTTTGTAAGCTATTATTAATAAAAAGATAATCTCCATCCGACTTACGAGCAATATATCGAAGTTCTCCCTTATTAGTAAAATGAAAATCATTAATGATCTGAAAAGGTTCTGTTGGCTGTCCATCAACTAACAAAAATTTTCTTTCCACCCAAGAGGTTTTTTCAAACTCTTTCTTTAATTTTTCTTCATTCGACATTTGATCTAATTGTATATTTAAAAATTCTTCTGACGACCAAGTCTGAAGCGAGTCTTGGAATGCCAGATCGTCAATTTTTTTCAAATACTGTCTCTTTTGATCTTCAAAACTTAAATTTTTATCTATAGTAAACCCTGGAATCTCAGGCAAAGTTGATGCATATCTAGTTTGTAAAAACTCTATATACTCTGGATTAAATTCATTAATTTTTAATGCATAATGAAGGCCATCAGTCGAAAATTTTAGGGAGCTTGGGTCTAGTTCTGTAAAATACGACAAATAAGGCCCAAACTTCTGTTCATCTATCCAAATATATGCCTTTCCCCCATCAGTTTCTTTATAAAAAATTTTCTTTGTCTTTGGTTCAAATGCGAAATCTGAGTATCTCTGCATATCAATACCAGTAGTATTTATTTGCTGCCCGTTTTTATATATATATGTAAGGCCATCCTCTTTCTGCGCAGCGAAGGCTATTGTTGTGCAATCATCACTAAAATTGATACCAGATTCAAATCCTTTATCCAATACTAATCTAATAGGACCAACAATCTGTTTATTAAACCAAATATACTGTTTAAACAATGTATCGGAGGTTTCGAAGTCAGAATAATCTAGCTGATCAATATTTATTTTCTCCGTGAAAATAATAGCAAAACATCGACCATCTGGACTAGGAAGCATATAATAATTCCCTTGATCAAATTTTTCTTCAAAATCAAATAATTTTAATGTACCATCAATAAAAAGAAAAGGAGCTGGCTCAACTTGGGATGTTTCCACTGCTTGTTTTTCCTCCTTAATATTTATATTTAATAATTTATCTTTAAAAAACCAAGCCGCTACGCCAATAATAATTAAGCAACCAAAACCTATCAAACCCCATTTAATAAAATGAGGAAACTTGGATACTGAAAAAACTAAACCTGAACCACTATTCAAAGTCTTTAGCCCGTCAATACTCTTAAATGCCTCTTCCACCAAAGTTGAGTCCCACCCAACTTTTAATAACTCTTGCCGGATCTTGTCTCGTGGAATTCCTTCTGCTAAGGTTTGTCTAATATAAGTAACCAAATTAGGATCAAGCATATAAATATATCTCAATTATATCACACCAGCTGTTAGAAGAATGATTACTATGAAAAATTTACTATTTAACATAAAATTCTTTTTTTAAATTATCATCTTCCTCAATCCGTTTTTCAGTAATAACTTCTTTAGCTTTTGCCCGTAAACTTTCTAATTCTAGTGAATTCAATTCCTGACTTCTTTTTGACAAATAATCGCTGGTATTTAAATTTGGATCTTCTATAACTTCAGACAGCAAAACATCCAAAATCATACCAATTTTTGGTCCTGGTTCAACACCTAAAACCGTCATCAAATCATGACCATTAATTTTTAACATTTTAACAGACACTGGATCATGACGAACTTTATCCATCATGTATTGCAAATGTCGAAGTTTATAGGGCATAGCCTTAGCCACTCCAGAGCCCAAACGATCAGCAACACGCAAGTCAATTAAGTCAGATAAATTAGCTTCACCAACCTTCCTAATCAATCGTCGAACTGAAGCAGCTGTGACTTCATCAACATTATAATAGAACATATGATTTCTGACTAGATTAACTATTCTCTCACTATCATCTGTTGAAAATCGTAATCTCTTAACAATCTTGGAAACAATTTTAGCACCAACAATTTCATGATTATAAAAAGTTACACCACCATTAATAATTTTTCTGGTTCTGGCTTTTCCTATATCATGTAGCAAACTGGCAAAACGAACCTGCCATTCTGGGTTTGGGCAATGTTTTAAAGACAAAAGATTATGATCATAGACGGTATGTATATGGTGATGATTTTGCGCCATGCCAATTCCCTCTTCTAACTCAGGGATAATATAGTTAAGCAACTTTAATTCTTGAAGTTTTTCAATCCCTTCTGCTGGATGATCTGAACTTAAAATATAAATTAATTCATCACGAATTCTTTCATTGGCCACAAATTTAATTATACCTGCACATTTTTGAATTGCTCGTTCGGTTTTTGGTTCAATTGCAAAACCAAGTTGAGCTCTAAATCTAACCGCACGTAACATTCGCAAAGCATCTTCTTTAAAACGATCAACTGGCTCACCAACTGTACGAATAATTCTTTTGTGTATATCTTTTTCTCCACCAAATAAATCAACTACTGTTCCATCAGAAGCCATTGCTAAAGCATTGATAGTAAAATCTCGTCGTGCTAAATCATTTTCTAACTTTTCTTCAAATACCACAGAATCAGGACGCCGGTGATCACTGTAATTTTGTTCACTGCGATAGGTTGTTACTTCAACAACTGCTTCTGCTTCTTTAGCATCATTTCGAATCGCCACCATCACCGTTCCAAAAGTATTCTCATATTTACTATCCGGTAGCACGTTCATAATCTGCTCCGGCTTGGCATTGGTCGTGATATCCCAATCTTTTGGCGTTGCACCAAGTAACCAGTCTCGCACAGAACCACCAACTACATAAGCCTCAAAACCCGCCTTTTCTAAGCGGGTTAAAATATCAGAAATATAATTTGGAAAATTAAGTTTATTCATTTTATAAATAAATATTTTTGCAAAGAAGCTACTTTGCCATTCACTATTTGTATACCTTCACTTCTTAATAAAGCAATTTTCTTTTTTGAACCTAAGGCAAATCCACCAATACTACCATCTGCTCTAACTACCCGATGGCAAGGCACGACCGGAGCAAACGGATTTGCGTTAAGGGCATTTCCCACTGCACGAGCGCTATGTGGATTTTTAATCATTCTAGCAATGATTGCATACGTTGCAATTTTTCCTTGAGGAATCTTTTTTGTTGCAGACCAAACTTTTTCTCTAAAACTCAAAGAAGACTTTCTGGCACTCATAGTTATTTGATCATTAGACCTTGAGGAATAATACTCCCATAACCAGCCGTAAAAGACTGTATAATATCCGGTAAGTAAATCCAAGCAGCAATTAAAGGCAAAATAATTAATAACAACTTAAGGACATCACTAACTCGTAACCACTTAATATAAGACTCAGTTTTGGCTGTTAAAGCCCGTATTTCTTTGGTCAAAGCTAAATTTTCCTCAAGTATTTTTTGTAGTTCCTCGTCTGTCATAGGGCTAATATTAGTTAAAATTCATTATATTTTTATGATACACCAAGTAATCATGAATTACAAGATTAAGACCATATTCTTTATTCAATTATAGTTACTTATTCTGTCCCCAAGCTTCATAAGAAAAAAATAAATATTTATATAATATTTTTTAAGTATAAAATAAATAAAACCCTTTACTTTAAATTACCAAAATTTAAAAACCACTCTGGTTTTACAAAGTGGCTCTTAACCTAGCCAAAACCCATTTAAACTTAAGAAAGAACAGGCTAGACAAGCATTGGGGTAATTTTAAGGACTCACCGCTAGTTCAGTTTTTCTTGCCAGATTTTATCAATTTATTTAATTCCTTTTTAAAACTTTGAGCATCTTTAAAAGATTCATACACTGAAGCAAAACGAATATAAGCCACCTGATCAATCTTTTTTAATTGCTTCATTACGATCTGGCCAATCTGATCAGAAAGAATCTCATTCTTACGCATTACCTGTAAATCTCTTTCAATTAAACTAACTAATTTTTTAAACTTCTCCTCTGTAATTGGTCTCTTTTCCAAAGCGCGTCGTAAACCTTTAATGAGCTTTTCACGAACATAGGTTTCTTTACGACCATCGCGTTTGACAATGGTTAAATCAAGAATTTCCACTTCTTCATAGGTAGAAAAACGATACCCACATTTCAAACACTCACGACGTCGACGAATTGAAAGACCATCAACCGCTACTCGTGAATCAACTACTTTAGTATCCTGGAAATAACAGACTGGACATCTCATAAAATAACAAAAAACATCCCGTTCAGGTGATTAAACCTGTATAAGGATGTTTTATTTTAGCCAATTTCTGTATCAACACAATTTTTGAATACAATAGCTAGTAGTTAATGGACTTATTCTAGCACAACCCGTAGGGATGTCAAGAAAAATCTACCTGCTCATTTGTAAAGTTTCTACCAGAAAGCCACAGCGGAGAGCTGGTGCTTTTAATCAGGCACTTTTTCCTGAGCTCAGCCAGATAATCCTGGCTCAACTTTGCATTTGACCGATGAATTTTAATATTTTTATTTTTCATAAAGCATTATAAAGCTACATTTTTTAAACCTCGCTAATCACATCAAATCCCTTAAAGCTTCCTGTTATAGCTAGTCCGATAACTTTCTTAGCGATTCTTTTATCCTTAATTTTCTTGGCAATTTCATTCATTGTCGCACCTGAACCTACGGCATCGTCAACCAAGAGGATATTATTAAAATGTCCTGATTCTTCCAAGGCAAAAGTCTTCTGAGCGTTTTCGATTCTGTCATTAAGCTTGTTCAAAGTCTTTTGTGGGATTATAATATCTGTCTTGATTTTAGTAATTGTTATCTCTTTAACTGGCAGATTCAACTTTTTTTTCAGCTCATTCATGAACTGAACTTCTCTTTTTACAGTCGGTTGTACAAATCCAACGCCATCAATGTTAAATTTTTTTATCATCTTCTCGATTGCCGGTCTGACATCCTCAATCAATTCTTTCATTAGTCTCCTATTCTGGCTTTGCTTGGCATATAATAGCATCTGACCAAGCTTCGTTTTGCCAAATCTCTCAATACTGTAAAAATCAAGATAATATACATCGTCTAGATATAAATCTTTAAACGTACCCTTTATCTTTTGCATTCCGTCAATAAGATCATCCTTCCTAAAACCGGAATACTTTTTCAAAGTAACCAAATATTCTTTAGCGGTTTTTTCAATCGGCAATTTCTGTTTTTCACACCAATAAACAAACCCGGCAAATCCTTCCAGCTTTTCCCCACTTGGAGTAATGGTAAAATAATTCTTATTGATTATATTTTTAGTTTCGTTATCAACTTCATGACTAGTTTTTTCTGACTCCTTTTCTTTAAGGGTATAAAAAACTTTCGGCGGTCTTCCGATCTTAATTATTTGTTTTCCGGACAGCATGTCTGGCAGATGTTTATATAAAGCTTGTCTGGAAATATCTAAATATTCAGCTATTTCATTAGCTGTTATTTGACCTTTATCTTTAATTAGTTTAATTATTTTTTCCCGCGTATCCATAATTTTTTAATTACTCTTATTCTAATATTTTATCAGGTTGACAGTTGACTGTCAACTGTCAACATGATTACTACAATTATGCAAAAACGAGGCATTTTCAGCCTCGTTTTACAATAAAATGCTATATTTTTTGCTAATATTACTTCGTGAAGCCGTAGCTTTATCAGAGGCTCACATCATCTTCTTCCGAATAAAGGTTGGGATAGACAATTCGTCATCTTCTTCCTCATCAGAATTAACTTTCTTGGTAGCTGGTTCAGCCTGAGCCATTTTCAAGGCTGAGGGCTTTGATTTAGAAGAAGGCATATGTCGTTCCTGATCTTCTTCAATAAACGGGGTTGGGCTATAGCTACGCTCTATATTTGGAGCAATTGAAGAGGGTGTTCCAACAGGACGCTTGCCATTAAAGCCGGTTGCCACCACGGTAATCTTAATTTCATCTTTATACTTTGGATCAATAACAGCACCGAAAATAATCTTAGCATCTTCATCAGCCGAAGAGGTAATAATTTTAGCTGCTTCATTAACTTCATGCATACTTAAATTTGAACCACCAACAATCGTAAAGAGAATCCCCCGAGCCCCTTCAATAGACATTTCAAGTAATGGAGAGTTAATTGCCATCTTGGCAGCTTCAATTGCTTTATTCTCGCCAGATGCCTGACCAATACCCATTAAGGCACTACCGGCACCAGACATAACTGCTTTGACATCGTTAAAGTCAACATTGATTAAACCTGGAATGGTAATTAATTCTGAAATACCTTGAACACCTTGGCGTAAGACTTCATCAACCACCATAAAGGCATCAAGAATTGAAGTCTTTTTTTCAATAACCTGGAGAATCTTGTCGTTTGGTATTGTGATAATTGTATCAACCTTATCTGTTAATTCAGCAAGGCCTCGTTCCGAAATTTGCTTTCTTTGAGCACCTTCAAAAGAAAAAGGTTTTGTTACAACAGCCACAGTTAAGGCGCCAATGTCACGTGCTAACTCAGCCACAACTGGTGAAGCACCAGTACCTGTACCCCCACCTAAACCACAAGTTACGAAAACCATATTGGCATCTTTCAGTGAATCACGAATTTCATTCTGAGCTTCTTCAGCAGCTTGTCTGCCTAATTCCGGATTCATCCCAGCTCCCAAACCACGGGTAATATTTTTACCAATATGAATTTTTTTTGTAGCTTTGTTGTAATGCAGAGCTTGAACATCAGTATTAACTGCCACAAACTCTACTCCCTTAATACCACTATCAATCATCCGATTTAAAGCACTGCCACCAGATCCGCCAACACCAACGACAATGATTTTAGCAAAACTTTCAATTAAGGGTTTGACTTCAGCCATATAATAAATTTAAATGCGGTCTCGTCTTTTATGTAGACGAAATAAATAAATATCAATAAATAAAAAAACCGCTGTTCTTTTTATTATAGAACGAGCGATTACAAATTGCAAGCAACATGAACACTTTTTGTGTTCACTCCTAGGGACGAAGTGAGGAAAACAAACCACGTACTTTATCAAACATTTTTTGAAACGGTAGATTTGCTAAAGGACCCTTTCCAGAAACTTCTTTGGTCATTTGATTTCCCCAAACAACTAAACCAAGAGCAGTCATATATTCAAGGTCATTTACCTTATCAACTACTGTGGCAACACTACGATTTACACCAAGGGCAACTGGCAAGCGGAGTTTCTTTTTAGCAATTTCAACAATATCAGAAAGTTTAGCTCCGCCACCAACCAAACAAATACCAGATGGTAGCATTCCTGAGCGATCAACTTTTTTTAACTCACCATCAACTTTTTCAAAAATCTCTTCAACGCGAGCTTCAATAATCTCAGCCACATAGCGTGGAGAAATAACTGTAATCTCATCAGTTAAATTTTCTTCTTGAACAATATCACTAATATCAATTTCGTCTTTCTTATTATATTTCTCAGCCTTGGCTGATCCATAACGAATCTTTATTTTCTCAGCCAGGTTAATTGGACAGCGCAATCCAATAGCAATATCAGATGTAATATGGGACGAGCCGATTGGCAGAACTGAGGCATACAATAACTCCCCTTCTTCAAAAATAGCGATACTGGTTGTAGCTGCGCCAATATTAACAACAGCGGTTCCAATTTCTTTTTGTTTTGAGGATGTAACAACCGTTCCGGCGGCTAAAGGTGAAAATACCAAGTCATCAATATTCAAACCTGTATGATAAATAGCCTTGGTAAGGTTTTTTATCTGACTTGTTAAATTCTGAATAATCAATGTAATAACTTCTAAACGAATACCAGTCATACCAACCGGATTTTTTATATCTTCCTGACTATCAACAATAAATTTTGAAGGAATAACATGAAGTATTTCATAGTTCGGTGGAACAGCTAAAGCCTGGGCGGCTTCAATTACCCGGTTAATATCTTCGGTATTGATTTCGCTATCAGAACGGCTAACAGCCACCACACCACGGCTTGTTTGACACTTAAGATTTGGACCATTAATTCCCACCCAGGCTGAGTTAATTGGTGCACCTAACAATCTTTCAGCCTTTTCTAATACGGCCGAAATTGAAGCGGTTGTATCTTCAATGCTATTTATTATACCTTTATTTACCCCCTCTGAAGGGACTGAAACAGCACCAATAATTTGTAGTTTACTACCACCCTCGGTTTCAACTCGTTGGCCAATTACCAAACGAGTCTCTAACGAGCCAATATCTAAACCAGCAATAAGATTTTCTTTCATAGGAGGAAAATTTGACACTAGACAATAGATCTATTATACCAGAGACTCTTAAGCTTGCCAACTTAAAAGCTGCCACAAAGGCGGTAATAATAGACAAATTCCAATTATAATAGCAGTAACAGCGGCCACCAAAACAGCTGCCGAACTTAAGTCTTTAATTTGACGAACATAATGATCAAGACGAGGCTTTAAAACATCACTAATATGTTCAATCATTGTATTAACTAATTCTAGGGCCAAAACAAAACCGCAAGTCAGAACCAAAATACTAATTTTAATAATTCCAAGATTAAGCCACGAAGCAAGCAATAAAATAATTATGGCAGTTGATACTTCAATTCGGAAATTTTGCTCTTCTTTCCAAGCTTGGTGAATACCTCTTCCCGCATACTGAAAACTTTTTATTAATCTCTGGAATATTGTCATAGAATTTTCTTAATTATAGAGTAACCCATCTTTTCCATTTTTTCTGCACCGGCAAGAGTCACATCGTCATAGCCAAGAAGATGAAGCGTACCATGAATTACAATAAAAGCTAGCTCAAAACGGATTGATGGTGAAAATTTTTTGGCCTGTTTTTTTATAACTTGATAATCAATGAATATTTCCCCTAAAAAATTTTTCTCGGGAACCATTGACTCGGTTTCAGTAAACGACAAAACATCTGTGGTTGAATTTTTTCCTCGATAATAAGCATTAAGTTGCTTCATTTTACTGTCACCAATAATTACCACTGAAACACTGCCTTTTTTACGACAAAAAGCCAATGTCGCTTCAACTGCTTGCTCAATCACAGCTTGATTAAGACGCTGACGCGTCTTATTAGTCACTACAACAGACATATGCCTATGAAGTGATTTTTAGACTTCGCAGAACCAACTCAAAAATATTCTTATAATTCAAAACTCGGTTATTACCAAGATTATACGTCACAATAAAAATATAGGATTTATCTTTATTTGTGATATAAGCGGTTAATCCATCTGGGGTACGAACACCATCCCATTCTTGGTTAGTTACTAGCTGAGAAATTGGAATATTCTCAACATTAAAAGTTTTTTTATACCAGCTAATAATATCCTCTTGATCAGTATTTGGTTGTACTAATAATTGAATAAATTGTTGGTCTGAGGCAGTCATAATCACAGAATCTTCAGTTGAGGCGATTTTTGTATCCCAGCTACCTGGGTATAAAATATTTAAATTAAAAGTAGAATTACGATACTCTTTTAAACTTTCATTTTCAGAAATCTTTCCCTCACCAGTAGGGTTATAACCATTATTAACTTCTGATAAATCTTCATAACTGTCTCCATCACTATCTGAAGCTTTACTATTGGTTCCCAAAGCAACTTCTTCTTGATTAGTTAAACCGTCCTGATCGTCATCAGTACCTGGTAAAAATTCTCCGGAAACTTCCTCGGGGGAAATAGCATTTGACCAGATTTCTTCTGAAACTTTCCATTGTCCTTCCTGCAATACAAACTCTACTTTTCCACTTTCTCTTTTATTTGTTCTTTGAACAGATAGAGTTGCCGTATTGGCGGTGCTTGTCTCAGTAATATCCTCGGTACCATCAAGAGCCGGGGAGTTTTTTTCTTTTAACATCATTAAAAGATTAGAAGTTTCATTGGCTAACTCAAGCTGTTCTTTTTCATTCTTCACAGTTTCATATTTCGTACCAGTGGCATACTTAGAATAGATTGCCAAATAATTATCTGCTGAAGTAGCTGAAGCTAGTTCAGTTCTAAATGTAATATACACTTGTTTAGCGGAACTTATTGGAACTGAATCAGTATCTTGATCTGTTGGAGTCATATTTTCTGAATCAACCTTTGGCAGTAAATCTTGAGGAATTTCCGCTGGCACAACTTGTTTACTTCCAAAAATGCCATTTAGAAAATTAGGTCTAAGCCAGTACATATATAAACCACCTCCCAGGAGAATTAAAAGAAGAATACTCACTCCCAAAACCCAAGTTCCAGGAATAGAGGTTTGTTTACGAACTGTATGATTGCTTTTACGAAAATTATCTGGCATGTAATAAATTTCCGTATTATTAACATTAGCCTCAGCGGTTTCTTTTGGTAAAGGAGGGGGTGTAGAAGGAGGAGTATTTTCTTCAACAGCGTGTAATTGATTTTCATTAAACATACATCAAGATTAAATTATTTATTAGGAGATAAATTAGTAGGGGTAGGTGGCCATGGTGCTTTTGGAGATGGGTCAAGAGGATTAGTACGATTTTTTATTTCCTCACCATCAATAACACTATCTCCATCTGAATCAGCTTCTAAAGGTTTTGTCTGATATACCTTAGCCTCCTCACCATCAGTTAAACCATCAGAATCCGAATCAATATTGTTATCAATGGAGTTTATGGTTTTTTCTTCTTGGTTATTTAAACCATCTCCATCAACATCATCAAGTGGGGTAGTTGTATTATCTGTATCTTTGGAAAACAAATTACTGAAAAATCCACCTTTGCTTGTACCAGAAGTTGTATCTGAAAGTCGGTAATTATACCAAATAAAAAAACCAATCAAAATTACTAAAAATATACTCAAAACAATAATCCCTTTACGGGTTACTGAATCTTGATCATTTTGAAAGTTACTATTTGGAAAAGGCATAATGGATACAATATTATTTAATAATTTTATCTAACTATAGTACTAATTGAATTAGACTCATTACTCATTTGATTATTTGCCTTTTTAGCAATGATCTTAAATTGGTAGTTTTCACCAATAATCAAATTCTGAACTTTATAATTTAAAAGCGAACTTCCAACTTCAATCGTCTGTGGAGGCAAATTAGATCCTTCATAATTATATTTTATAGTATAGCCTTGAGCGCCAATAAAGGGCAACCATTTAAGTCTAACACCAGTTCTTCCATCCCCCCGTTCAACTACAGCTGAGATTAAATAAGGGTCATTTGGTTTAACAGTAACTGACGAAGAGTAAGGGCTGGCATTTCCATATAAATCAACAGATTTAACAACTAGATAATATGTTCCATTATTATCTAATCCAGTGAAAGTAGTATTCGGCTGATTTGGACCAGGGAACAGTTCTCACTGGCTGACTAATTGGATAATTTGTGCTTGGTGGGGCTTCCACGCCTAGATACGCCATATAGCTTGTTGCTTCAGGCACCTGATCCCAGAACAAAGTGATTCTTTGGTCTGCACCGCTACCAAGGATTCGTGGAGGAATTGGTGGCGTTGTATCGGTTGGTCGTAATCTTAACTCATTTGATAAAACAGTTTCTTGATTTTTATCAGTTAAAGCAGTGACCGCAAAATAATAACTCAAACCATTAACTAATCCAGAAATTGTCTTTGTAACTGTAGTACCTGTGCCCGTCGCCTCAACATTAGATGTGTAATGACCTGGTCTTAAACCATAGTAGACTTTATATTTAGCAGCTAACCGAGTAGCATTCCAGCTTAATGTTACTTGACCACCAATGGCGTCTACGGTTCCAGTGATTGTTGGTACATCAGCAACTTGTTCTCTAAAGAAGAAAAATTCCTTTAAGACTTCGGGCAAGCAACTACCAACAATGTTTGTACAATCACGATCAGTTCGACAGCTCTTTCCAGAATTTGCACCAGACATACAAATTCGACGACTTGTTGGTCCAATTAATGGATCTTCTTGCAAAGCTGGTAAGTCATCACTGGTACCAATACCTTGTTTATCGCGACAATAATAAAATTCTATTCCCGTAGTATCATCTTTCCATGGCCATGGATATCCAGGAAGAGCAAAATATACCGGCCATGGATTCTCACACAAGAATAAGCGAAGTCGAGACACACCTGCTACAACTTTCCCAGTAGTAGAACCGATTGTATCAACTGTAATAGTAGAGCTGGCCTTACCAAGGGTCTGAGCATCTTTAGCATTTCCAGCAGTTGCCAAGGCAATTGTTGGATCACCTTGTTCAACTACTTGAGCAATATTATTATTTTCTGAATTCCAACCCCAATCCCAATTATAAACTATAGGAATTGGTTGGATTGTTTGTCCATTACGATTCTTAGGAGCAGCATTTAAATATATTTCCTGACCAGTTTTTTGGAATAAGTGAAAATTTGGAGAAACTTGAACCGAGTCAAGTGAACAAATTTCGGTACTGGCTGTAAATTTCCAAATTTCTGCATTCTTAAACTGAGTATTATTAAAAATATTTGGAACTCTCGTACCCCGCACTACCCCAACCATACCAACGTTACTTATACTGGTGATATGTTCATTATAAAAATCTTTTGGTCTAATATTACCAACCCCTAAAGCTGGATCACCCTTTAGGACCACATAATATGTAATTCCAGAATCTAGTGGTCGTGTTAAACGAAAACTCATTTTAGATTTCATGTTAGCAACTTCTGATCCTATTGGACTACCATTAACAATACAAAAATTACTAAAATCAGCAAAAGCCGGACGTGATAATAAGAAAGGGGCAATCTTAACTAATACTTTTTTAATAGGATGAAGGAAATTTGCTAAACGACCAGTTGGAGGTGATGAAGCAACAAGGTCATGGGTAACCACTTGGACAAGAGTCATTCCCATAGTCACCAATAATTTGAACATTTCGATCTTCACTAAAGCTCGCAATATCCATTTTTTGATCAAAGACAGCCTCAATAGCAGCATTACGACAAACATTAGTCGCACCAATTGCTGGCAAATGTTGTTCAACAGTTGGTCGAGCACTGCAACAACGAGCACCAGTTGTGCCACAACCTACCGTAAGCTGATCACCACACTCGCTATCCTTACTACAACCACAACATAATCCGCGTTCGCCTCCACTACATAATCCTTGGTTAGCAAGACAGCTTAAATTCGGATTAATATCTTTACATGAATCTGGCTCATTTCCGGTTGGTGGCTTGCAACAACAACGGCAAACAGGATCATTAGGAGTATCATCTAAACAGTTATATCCAGTTCTGCAACCTCCAATTAATAAACAAGATGGATCGTCAGCAGAAACAGCACAAGACTGACCAGCCTCACCTTCTGACTCTCTTACGCAAGTACAACTTGTATCAGAGCAGATAAAACCTTCAGCACAAGCTGGACTTGAATTATTACAACTTCCACTATTACTACAAGGGATCGGAGCTTCTACACAAGACAAGTCACAAGTATCTCGTGTTTGATAGGCACCAATCTTGTATATCTGGTCATCACAACTATTCGGATAAACACCGGTACATTTATAAAATCCACAGAAATTTACTGGTTCCCCGCCGATAGTCTCAGTAACTATTTCTTGAGATTCCGCTAAACCAACACATTTATTTGCAGAAGTTCTACCATCAACACAACAGGCACCATGTTTTGAACACTCCGCCGGATCAGTGATTGATTCACAATCAACACATCGACCACGTGGATCAACACTGGCATCACAAATCTTTCCCTGAGATTTTGCACAATTACATTTTGCATCATTCACTTCTTGATCTTCGCCAACCACACAACCAGAACAGAAACCAAGTCGTGGTCCAGATCCACAAGAACCATCACATAATAATCCATCACAACAATCTTCTTGAGCATTATCAATACGACAACAACATTCACAGGTTCCAGTATCTAGTTTTTTGCATTGATTATCTGGATAGCAGGTTGATCCGGTTGAACAAACAGCATTACCAACCGCACAAACTCCCCGATCGCCATTCATTTTACAAGTCTGATTATTTCCACAAATTGAACAAGGTCCATTAATAGAATATTTATCTATACAGAAATCACCACTACCTTGCACCCAGCCAGCCGGACAAGAAATCTGCCAACTAATATGCCAGCGTGGTTCATCATTAAATAATGCACAATAGCCTTCAACTGGATCACCGTCTGGATTGTTATTTATACGAATTATTTTTGGAGTCTCTGGAGGTCGTGGATTATCTTTCAAATCTTTGGCCTTACAAGAACTGGTTAAGGTTGCAGTTTTAACACATCGATTTAATGTTTGATTATATTCACAAGTATTATTTTCACAACCAGGCAAGTCATCACAGTAAGCATTACCACATATTTGTCCGGTCGCAATCGGCTCCCCAGTCCCACCAGAAGGAGAACACTTTCCAGGTGAATTTGGACAAAAATAACCTTCAATACATTGGTTATATGTATATCAGGAACATGAGGCTACACAAGTGGTATTGCCATTATTATCAGGAATACAAGGGTTGGTACAACATTTACCATCTCCACATCTATGTTGACCAGCGACACGACATAAGGCACATTTATTTGGCTCAAGTTCATCACAACCACCACCAGCACAGCAGATCGAACCACATTGTACTTGACCAGTGCCACAAGACAAAGTTGCATAACCGGTAGAGAACTGCCATTCATACACGCTGGTGGCTACTGACCCATAACATTCAGAAGCATTAGCTTTACATCTTCCAGCTTCTGGCAAACCAGCAGCACAGCAAGTTTCTGTTCCACCGCAGTCTTCATTTCTTGTACAAAGACCAACAGAAAAATTTAAACTATTACTTACTTGTGTAGGTGAGCCTGCTTCAATACGAACAGGACCAGAATTTGCGTTTTGCGGTACAGTGGTTACTACTTTCCAAGTGCCAGATCGATCAATCTCCCAAAATGTTATGTTATCTTCACTTTGAACTTGATTATTATAAAATCTCACAGCACTGTTTCTATCCTTTGTTTTAAAATATTCTCCCCAAAAAGTAACTGTGCTATTTTTCTGACCAAGTGAAGGGTCAATTCGACAAACACCAGGATTAGGTGATCCGGCAGTTACTTCAAATGTTTGCGTTCCACTATTTACTGGCGCAGAGCCAGCTTTTTCTAAGGTAATTACATAATCCCCAAGAGGAATTGGGTTTGGGACTTTTACAATTATTTGTCTATCTGACCAAACACTCTCGGCACAGACTTGAGGAAAATCATAGTCCGCTTCTGGTCCCGTAACATCACCAAACCGAATTTTACTATTTCCTTTTGATGAACCAAAACCAGAACCACGAATTGTTACATACTGACCAATTGGTCCTCGGGCTGGCTCAATTGAACCAATTTCAGGACCAACAAATGGTTCAGCTTTTTTTGTAAAATCTAAAAAGTTACTATATACTCCGGATTCTAATACATACGTCGTTGTTTTTCCAGTTTGCAAATTTGGCACCTTAGCGGTTCCTCTTTTTGGTTCAATGAAAGTTGAATCAGTGGCTGCAACATGTGATAGAAGGTTTCCAAAATAAGCTTCTGATAAATTCAACTTTACACCGAAATAATTAATTACATCGCCTTGCTTTCCCAAATCTGGATCAATCTCACACAAACCTGGTCGATCAATGGAGTTTTTCTTGAAAAGATTAATCATAGGTCCATACAAGTCATCACTTCGATCTCGGGTCTGACTCGCAGACTCAACGGTGATCCCGCCGTCAATGGCACCAGCGGGGACAACGGCAATAATTTGTTTGTTTGTCCAAACATTGGTATCACACCGAGTATTTCCAAGAATGGTGTCATCAGCTAAAACAGCTTGAACTTCAGTATCATCGCTACCAGTAAAAAATACTTTACCGCGATCTGTCCCAAATCCGCTTCCGGAAATAGTAATAAAATTACCTGCACTTCCATTTGGTGTTCCAACATCACAGAAATTTCCCTCACCACAATCATCATTTACAGTCTCAACGGTACAGGAAATATCAAAATCATTTGAGCAAAAGCCACCTAAAGGAGTAATTGAATCTATTCTTGGCTTACTTTGACATAAGCAACAACTTGAAGTTCCCGGATCAAAGCCAGCATCTTCACAAGACAGTTGTGTCGATCCCGTAGCAGAGCAGGAATTTGAAGAGCAGAGTTCATCACTACATTGTCCATCAGGATCATTTCTATCCATCGCACAAGCTTGTCCATTACAAGCTAAACAACTTCCACCGCAGTCAGTAGCTTCCTCGTCACCATCCTGTCTTCCATTACAACAATGACCAGCTGAGACACGAACCCGTTTTTGAGCAGAAGCTTGGTTTGAAGCAAAGTCATAAACAGTTGCTTTTAATTCAATATTTTGACCAACGGTAAAAGCTTCGCCATTCCAAATTGCTGAAGCATTAAACGGAGATAAAGGCGGAGGTTCATTTAATTCACTTCTAACCAATGAGCCTTCAACATAAAAATCCATTAATCGAAGCCCATAATCATCAATCGCACTGCCACTTAAAGTATTATTTGGGGCGACACACACTTGCTCACTTACGATATTAATACGTGGCTTATCTATATCTACATAATTTCCAGTGGTAAATGAAATGGAACAAGGCGCTCCCGTACAATCTAGATTTTTACCACTATTACTTATAATATTTCCATTAACAGCTTTAACAGAAATATTGGTCGTCGATGGCAAACAATGCAAAGTTGCATGTGGTGGAGGACAAAGAGCATCAGGTACAAATTCAATATATTTACCATTAATAGTTCGAGTACCAGGAATTGGTGTATTCGTCGTATCTTGAACGGTAAAAGTTGCATCAGTAACCGAGGCAGCGCGAATTGGCTCGTTAAATTTATAAGTAATAACTGTATTACGAGGCAAGTTAGTCATCCGATTAACCGGGATCGTATTCCTTACCGTAAAAGGTGTGCTACCAAAAATACTACATGAAGTTCCGAAAACACAAACACCACTACAACAAACTTCACCAGCAATACAAGAAGGGTTACAAACTCCCCCGCCGCCTCCGCCTCCACTACCACCGGTTGCGCTTAAGAGTCGAGTTATTATAAAACTCGCAATACCAAAAGCTGATAAAATAATAGCTAAACCAATAGTGGCATTAATAAGAAGTTTTTTGGCTGTAGCGATTTTCTCTTCATTGCCACCTGAATTCATCCAAAGGAAACCAGCATAAAGCAACAAACAAACAGCAATAATTCCTAGAAACCCAAGACCAATTCGAATTACTTTAGCGACAGTAACTCGTGGGTCTTGATCCGACAGACCAATTTGACCTGCAAAATTTAGTCCAAGATCTACTTGCGCTTTAACAACCGGGGCTTTTGCAAACCAAAGACCAACTACTAATACAGTAGCCAGAAAAATCTTGGTTGATGTAGTTTTATTCAAGATCATAACAATTTCCCCGAGGGTTTAAGGTAGAAGTTGGATACAAGACTCCTCCACTATTTCGGCAACAAGAAGGATTTGAAGAATTTGGAGTGCAGGTTGGTCCAGCTGAAGGCTTATAACAATTTTGGTAAATATCTTTTACACCAGAGCCAACCTGGGCTCGGTAAAGAGTTGAATCATTAAATGTTCCATGATACAAGATTGCCTTTGTTTGGTCTGGCACACCATCCAGAGGATCAATATCTCTATTCTCTTTCTGAATCCAGTAACCAATCGGATCGCTGGCCATACTCCATAGATTAATTAAATGATGATTAATTGTTTCTATGCCATTATTTATGTTCACACTACCCGTTGACAAACTAGAAGAAAGCATTAATTTTGAAAATATAATACTAATAGCTGTAGAAACTCCAACCCCTCTCTGATTATTGACAACATCAAGCCCGTCAACCGGTATAATTTCTGGGGTAGTTAAGTCAAGACGTTCGCTGATCCAAAATGACCATTCATAATTATCACCTCGGTTATCATTATCTTCAATAGAGAGATTTTCATTCCAAGTACTGGCTTTACCTTGAGGATTATCATTACGGTTACCATCTAACGAGTTATTAGAGGCATCAACAATTCCGTTCAAAGCACTTGCCACCGGGGAATTTTTATTTTCAGCATTTTGACAGACATTACTGATACAAGAAGTATAGCCAGGCATTATACAATCTGTATTAGAAGCACAAGGAGTCAAAGAAGCTGCCTCAACTTGAACTTTTAAGTGGCTATTTTTTGGTAAACAGTAGATACTTTCACCACAACCGTTGACACCACATTTAAAATCAGAAATAAATTCAGCTGTTTTATATTGATTTGAGACTAAAAACGTTCCAGCCAGTTGATCACCAACACATAGTCTATTACTACATTTATATGAAAGACAATTTTTATCTTCTGTACAACTGCCTCCATTTGGCAGAGCTCCGGTAGCCGCATTAATAATTCGTAACTTGTCAGCGACATCTGTACTTGAACCACTAATTGTCAAAGGATTAATTGCTTCATTAAAATTAATTTGAATAACAGTATTCATTGGATGATCTTTTTTACCATTAATCGTATAAATATTTGTTAAATCTGCGCCACCACTAAATGCCGTGACGTTTAAAGCTAATTGATTAGATGCTGAAAGACCTAAAAGATTGCCTGCTGTGCCAGCTACTTTTGCTTTGAAGGTTACAACATTTCCATCTGAGGTAGCAGTTACTTCAGGATGAGAACTATCAATTGAATTAATTGAATTTTTAATTGAAGTAGCAGTCGCTACATTATTTAAGCCAACAGCGATTTGATTAACGTTTGGATTTGAAGCAACAAATGTGTATATTTTACTACCAATTGTTAATGTATCCGCCTTTATTCTTGAACGTGTTTCAACTTTCCAGCTATGACCCGCAGAATACTCAGGTTCTAGAATTACACGTAAATTACATGAAGATAAATCAAAATAATTATTAATAATGGGCAAAGGATTAGGAGGATCGACAATTTCTTCCTGGCCATAATCTACACTAGCTTTTAAAATTCCACCTTCATCAACCAAACTAATTGTGACTGTTCCATCAGCGCATCGGTTAGTGCCTTCAACCCGGGCTTTAAGAGGTGTACTTGGAGGTGATAATCTTGTAATAGCAGCTGAGGCCGCTCGATAGACAGAGGGCTTTTCGTTAACAATAATTCTTCCTTCAGCAGCAATTGCAGGCGTGGTACTAGAGAGTGTATCAGCATCATCATCAGGTAGAGGGAAAATTCCTCCATTATTAATCTCAAGTATTTTTGGAGAACGTAAATCTAGAACATCATCCTTGACTGTAAATGTCCAACGAAAACCATCAAGAGACGTAAAGGCTCGAGTGCCATTAGCTCTTTTTATGTCAACTGTTAAGTTTACTGTGTAGTTAGTATCATTATTCCCTTCACCTAAGTACCTTGGACCAGCTGGTTTAAAAATAAAAGTTTTATTATCAACTGAAGTAACAGTGACATCTTCAACAAACGGACCATTCAATTCAGAAGACTTAAAAATTTTAACACTACGTGGAATAATTTTAGCAACCAGCGGTTCGCAAATTTCCAAATCACCAGAAGTAACCACTCTATCACAAATAGTTGCAGCTTTCATAGCTTCTCTAAAAGTCACAATTATTGTAGTGTTACGAGGAACATCTCTTTGAAAAGGTTCTGGATATACGCTCTTAATTATTCCATTGCCAATACCACTAATACCACCCCCAGATCCCCCACCACCGCCACCGCCACCGCCACCGGTGGTTGCGCCAATGAGTTGACGTATAATAAAGGCAACAATACCAAATGATGCTAAAATGATAATAAGGCCAATAACTCCATTTTTCAATAAAGCTTTAGCCTTACTAATTTTCTCTTCATTGCCTCCAGAGGTCATCCAGATAAAGCCTGCGTATATTATTATAGTAACAGCAATGATGCCAAGAAAACCCAGAAGTAATCGAATTACTTTGGCAATAGTTACACGTGGATCTTGCTCACCAAGACCAACAATACTTTGAAATCTGGATTGGCTATAATTTGTTCCCCAAAGAAGATTTGGATCAACATTATTTCCTTGAGCCAAAACATCAGGAACCAACCCTACAATTAAGAAGAGGGATAGAAGAAAAAGGAGCCAGCGTTTTTTTGAAGTTGACATGAAGTATAATTATGACTTGCCAAAATCTATCTTTTATAATCATAATAGCATATCAATACATCCATAGGCAATAATATGACGATTGAACAAATCATCTCTCAAGTTGAAAATACACATCCAAAGGCTGATCTTGAATTAGTACGCCGAGCGTATGATTTTGCGTGCCAAGCTCATGGCGATCAAATGAGAAAAACCGGAGAGCCGTATATTCAACACCCACTTCATACAGCCTTTATTCTTGCCCAAATACGTTCTGATATTCCAACAATAATTGCCGGGTTGCTTCATGATGTTCCCGAAGATACAAGCACAACTCTTCAAGATATACAAAAAGAATTTGGTGAGGAAGTTGCCCATCTTGTTGAGGGCATTACTAAGTTAAGTAAAATAAAATATCGTGGGATTGCTCGCTACCGAGAAAGTCTACGTAAAATGTTCTTAGCAATGGCCGAAGATTTACGAGTCATATTAATAAAATTTGCCGATAGATTACATAACCTCAGAACCCTTGATGCCTTACCTCCAGAAAAACAAAAACGTATTACTCAAGAAACCCTAGAAATCTACGCACCAATTGCCGGGCTCCTTGGTATCTGGAGTATGAAATGGCAGATGGAAGATATTTGTTTTAAGTATTTATATCCCGAAGAGTATAAACAGCTTGAATATAGGTATGAAATAGAAAAGAAAACTGAATTAAATCAATATATTGAAAAGGTAAAAAAAATAGTTACAGAAAAACTCAATAAAGAAAAAATTCCGCATGAAATAAGTGGACGTTTTAAACACCTCTATAGTATTTGGCAAAAAATGCAGGCTAAAGACCGGGCTTTTAATGAAATTTATGATGTATTTGCCCTTCGTATTATTGTGCCAACCGTAGCGGATTGTTATAAAGCCTTGGGTATTGTCCATGCAACCTGGCGACCAAGTTATAATCGTTTTAAAGATTATATTGCCGTGCCAAAACCAAATGGCTACCGGAGTATTCATACCACTGTTTTTGGACCTGATAGCCAACCAACGGAGTTTCAAATTCGGACCGCTGAAATGCAAGAAGAGTCGGTCTATGGAATCTCTGCCCACTGGTATTACAAACAATTACGCGGTGATGAAAAAGAGAAAATGCCAAAATGGGTTCAAGAAATTTTAGAAATTCAACGAAAAGCTACCTCCAGTCGTGCCTTTATCAATGAAGTAAAATTACATATTTTCCAAGATAGAATTTTTGTCTTTACGCCAAGGGGTGATGTTCATGATCTACCGTCCGGGGCTACACCCGTAGATTTTGCCTATGCGGTTCATAGTGATATTGGTAATAAATGCGTTTCGGCTCGAATCAATCATTCAATGGGGGCATTAGATCAAAAATTAAAGAATGGTGATATGGTAGAAATTATTACTGATCAGAATCGAGCTGGACCAAATTATGATTGGCTCGGCTTTGTAAAAACTCGTCGTGCTCAAGAAAAAATTAAACAGTATTCTAAGCAATCACGACTCGGATCTCTCAAGAGATTTTTTCCTGGATTTAATAAGAAGTAAAAAAGAATCTCCTATTACAGAGATTCTTTTTTAT
The DNA here is from genome assembly GCA_016699775.1 of Candidatus Falkowbacteria bacterium. Taxonomy (NCBI): domain Bacteria; kingdom Bacillati; phylum Minisyncoccota; class Patescibacteriia (SeqCode); order Patescibacteriales (SeqCode); family Patescibacteriaceae (SeqCode); genus Patescibacterium (SeqCode); species Patescibacterium danicum (SeqCode). Next base: position 800,032 of record CP065010.1, read on the forward strand.
TACCAACGTCCCATCATTTCATCTTTAAACTTACCGGTACGTCGTAAATATTCTTTTTTATCGCGAAGTTCAAGACCGATCAAAGCACTCTTTTTCTTCTGGTGTTCGTTCTTTTCTTTGCGGTGATAACGATTTTTTCTGGCCTGCAATAAACGACCGCTTTGTTGTAAGCGTTTGTTAAAGCGACGAAGGAAACTTTCAAAGGTTTCGCCTTTTTTTCGTTTGAATTCTACCATTGGGCCACCTGCCTTTCTAGAAATTAAATTAATCTACTTGGGCAATATATAGTATTTTTGGAGTGATGTCAACTTAACTTTTATTCAATCTAATAGGGTTTATAGACTATTTATTGACAAAGAATCAATATATTACTAAGGTAAACTTAACAATTTACCAAACATCTACTTTAAAAAAGGAGCTTGAAATGAAAAAAGATAGAGCCAAACAAGTAGCGCACTTCTTTTTAATCACCTTAATAGTAATAAATTATGCTCATGGTTTTTTACCAGAATTTAAAAACCCTGAAAAATCAAATTTATCATTTTCTGAAAATTCTGGCATTTTTGATAATGAATACTATTTAGCAATCCCAAACAAAACATACCTTATACTCATATCCCCCGGCATGTTTATTGGCAAGATATTACGCTACATAATCTATGACCAAGAGACAAAGCCTTGGCCAAGATTTCCAATAAAAAAAAGAGAGGGGGAAAAGGAAGAGATGATAGTTCAAAACCCTGGCAAAAGTTACCAGGGTTTTTATATATATTCAAACAAAAACTTACAAGCTAGCCCAATCATTTATACCAAAAGATATAAGACAAAGTTACAAGTTATGCGTAAGCCACTATAGTTACTTTAACCTCTTTTCTAACTCATGAATAATCTTTTTACTATCAACAACTTCCTGAGCGCCTGACTCCATATCTCGAATAATAATTGTTCCATCCATTAATTCTTTTTGTCCTATCACAAGCGTAAAACGAACATTTAATTTCTGAGCCTCTTCAAGCTGTCGCTTTAAACCATTATGCAAGAAACCCTGAGCAATTTTAAAACCTGACTTACGGAGTTCTTCAAACAAATTCATGGCTTTCTGACGAGCAATATCGCCTAATTGAGCCAAATAAATATCTGCCCCAGAACCATCTTCTAATGGTAAATTTAAAGCCCGAATTCTATTAACAGTTCGATCTAAACCAACAGATAAACCAACAGCTGGTAATACTTTACCATATAATCTTTCAAATAACTCCGAGTAACGACCACCAGTCGCCAAAGTTAATTCTTTTCTGCCATCTTCTTCTGGCATCACAAATTCAAAAACTGTCCGGTTATAAAAATCAAAATTACCAAATAAACGTGGATTTAAATTATAGTTTATTCCTAAAGCATCAAGATATTCAATCACCGAGAAGAAATCATTTTTTGCCTCTTCAGATAAGTAATCAATAATCTGAGGAGCCTCTTCATTAATCTCAGTTAATCGTTCATCATCGGATAATAAAACACTAATTGGATTTTTTGCCATCTGCTTTTTCAACTCAACAGGCAATTTTAATTTCTTGGTTCGATCACGATAGTATTCTGTTAATTTAGCATTATATTGTGATTGGCAATCAGCATCACCAATACTATTAATTTGAACTTGAGTTTCCAATTGAAGCTCTTTAAAAAAATTCCCACCAATTTGGATAAGTTGAACATCGGCAATTGGACCAGTTTCGCCAATAACATCCAAGTTCCATTGGGTATGCTGACGATAGTAGTTTGATTGCAATTTTCCAAATCTAAAAACCGGACCAAGCTGGCAAGTTTTTAACAATAATTTTGTTTCATCAATTAAGCTATGCTCTATAACCGCTCTAACCAAAGAAGTTTTCATCTGTGGTCGCAATGCAACTCGTTCACCTCCTTTATCAACAAAACTATACAACTCTTTAGTAGGTATTTCACCAGTTTTACCATGTGTTTTCTCATATAATCCCACTGCTTCTAATATAGGAGTCTCTATTCTATCAAAATCATAGACACGAGAAAGCTGTAGGGCTTTATCAATAACTAAACGCCAAAATCGCCATTCATCTGGCAATACATCTTTCATACTTTTCAAACGAGGTGGTGGATCAGTCTTTTTTATCACTCGTGGAATAGGAACAACTGATTTTTTTGGAAGTGGTCTCATCATAAAATTTATTTATTATATGAAGGGTTTTTTACTAACTCAACTCGTGATAGAGGCAAACCTCGGAAAAAGCTTCTACCAATAATAAAATCTATATTAACTGGGCCAAAACTACGGGAATCTTTTGATCCATTTCGGTTATCTCCAAGAACATAATACTCATCACTTTTTAAAGTTACCTTCTCACTAACCTGAGAAACTGTTTCAGTTAGCGGAGGAATATATGACTCTAATAATTCAACTGCCTCTTCACCAGCCCGAGCAATATACACATTTCCATCTTTAATTTCTATTGTTTCGCCAGGTAAACCAATCACTCGTTTAATAAAATATTCTTGAGGGTTTTTTGGATAACGAAAAACTACTACATCCCCTCGTTTCGGTGAATTAAATCTATAGCTAATTTCATCAACCAATAAATAATCATGCTCATGAAAATTTGGCTCCATAGAGGCCCCTTTAACATAAAAAGGCTGAGCTATAAAATAACGTATTGGCAAAATAATAGCCAAACAAATTAAAATTGTTTTAAATATTTCCCAAACAGATTCAAAAAATCGCCTCATACTATAGTCGTTAATCAATAAAGGTTTCAATAGAAGGTGAGAGAATTATACTCTATGTTGTACTAACAAGCAACTACCTTCTTTTTAGCTTTTTTTCAGTCTTTAGAATATCTATTGTTGTCTTAATAACAGTATCAGGATTGAGAGAAATACTGTCAATACCACACTCAACTAAAAATCGGGCAAATTCCGGAAAGTCGCTTGGTCCTTGGCCACAAATTCCTACTTTAGTTTTTGTTGCTTTTCCTGTTTCAATGAGATAACGGATCAAAGATTTAACAGCATCATTTTTCTCATTGGACATACCCGCAACTTTCAAAGAACCGGCATCGCGATCAATACCAAGCGTGAGTTGAGTTAAGTCGTTAGAACCGATTGAAAATCCATCAAAGACTTTGGCAAACTGTTCAGCCAAAATAATGTTAGCCGGAATTTCAGCCATCACATAAACTTCTAAATCATTCTTTCCTTGCTTTAAACCATATTTTGCCAAAAGCTCCAAAACCTTTTTCCCTTCTTCAACTGTTCGACAAATCGGAATCATCAATTTCATATTAGTTAACCCCATCTCATCTCTAACTTTTTTCAGTGCCTTACACTCCAAAGCAAAAGCTGGTTCATACGAAGGATCATAATAACGACTCGCCCCACGCCAGCCAATCATTGGATTAGCTTCAATTGGTTCATAAGCCTTTCCACCAATAAGGTTGGCATATTCATTGGACTTAAAATCAGTCAACCGAACAATCACCGGCTTTGGATAAAAAGCAGCTGCAATCAAGGCCACGCCTTGCGATAAACGATCAATAAAAAATTGTTTTTTATCAGCATACCCAACTGTTAAATCATCAATTTGTTTTTTTACTTTCTTGTCAGTAATTTTGTCATAATTAATTAAAGCCAAAGGATGAATTTTTATATAGGTATTAATGATAAATTCTTCTCGAGCCAAACCAACACCGTCGTTAGGAATAAATGAAGACGTAAAGGCTAATTCCGGCGAACCAATATTCATCATGATCTGAGTTTTTGGACGAGGCAAACTTTTTACATTGGTTTTCTTAACTGTATATTTTACAATTCCTGGATATACATACCCATCATCACCTTCAGCACAACTAATGGTAATATTTTCTCCGGCCTTAATTAAATTACTGCCATTTTCTGTTCCAACCACACAAGGAATTCCAAGCTCTCGGGAGACAATGGCCGCATGACAGGTTCGTCCGCCCTTGTCAGTAACAATTGCTGAAGCAATTTTCATAATCGGCTCCCAATCAGGATCCGTCATATCAGTCACCAACACCTGGCCTTTTTTAAACTTTGAAATATCTTTAATATCCATGATCCGATTAGCTTGTCCAGCACCAATTTTATTACCGACGCTCTTACCTTTTACAATCGGTGATGGATGTGAGGCAATTTTATACTCTTCAACAATACTGTAATCTCGAACACTGTGAATCGTCTCCGGACGAGCTTGAACAATGTAAACCTTATTTTCTACACCATCAACCGCCCATTCCATATCCATTGGACGATCATAATGCTCTTCAATTATCATGGCCGCCTGAGCTAATTCTTTGACCTGGGCATCGGTGATAGAGTATTCCAACTGATCTTTTGGAGCAACTGGAATATCTTTAACTGGTTTTGAACCCTTGTGATCATACACCATTTTAATTCGCTTGCGACCACGGGCTCGAAAAATAATCTTGCCTGTTGGTTTAAAAACCATAAACTCATCGGGGTTAACTTTACCTTGGACAATATTTTCACCTAAACCATAAATTGAATTAATCAATACAACATTTTTAAAACCTGATTCAGTATCTATAGAAAACATAACACCGCTTGAGCCAACATCTGAGCGCACCATTTTCTGAACACCTACTGATAAAGCAATTTTAAAGTGATCAAAACCTTTATCTTGTCGGTAGGATATAGCTCGATTAGTAAATAATGAAGCAATACATTCTTTCACGGCGACTAAAAGTGCTTCATGGCCAGAGATATTAAGATAGGTATCTTGTTGACCGGCAAAAGAAGCATCCGGCAAATCTTCAGCCGTAGCTGAAGAACGGACGGCAACATGAACATTTTTTGTTTTATAGATCTTTGACAACTTATCATAAGCAGTAATAATTTCTTTTTTAAGTTTATCTGGAAATTCTGCTTTGACAATTAATTCTCTAATCTTTTGTCCACGACGAGCTAAATCATTTACATTATTAGTATCTAAACCTTTTAAAATTTTTCGTATTTCTTGCATCAAACCAGTTTCTGAAAAAAAATGTCTATAGGCTTCGGAAGTTGTGGCAAAACCATTTGGGACTCGGATATTTTTTGCTGTTAAGGTGCGAAACATTTCACCCAAGGAAGCATTTTTTCCACCAACGGTTGGGACATCTTTAATACCAAGATCTTTATAGAATTTTATGAGAATCATAGAAAAATAATTGAATTAAATAAATTTTAAAACATATTCTCACCTATCAACAAGTGATTAGTGAGGGCGAGAATCTAATATTATAATTTGATTTTGAGGCTCCAAGGATAAATATAAGGAGCTTCCCACCATTCTCCATTATAGGCTTTTATAAAGCCAATAGCAGCAATAATAATCGCCGCTAGGAATAAGATCTGACCAATCACCGGGACCCACATTAATAAACTAATAGCTACTTCCACAAGAAATAATACAAAGCCTTGTTTGGCATGAAACTGAGCAAATTTTGATTGACGTTTAAATAATAATGGAACTAAACAAAGGATCCAAAGATAGGAAACTGAAGCCAAAGCTTTATTCTCTTGAACATCAGATTCGTAAACTTTTTTTTCTGTTTGAGGCATATAAAAAAATAGTATGGAATTAATACTATTAGTATAGCATGAATACTATAAACAGCTATAAATCGGCACTGATATCAGACTGCAACTTGCAATTGATATCAGCCAATAAAAATATATTATATTTCAAAGATTTACACTAAAAAAGCTTAGCGTCGTGATTTCTTTTTAATAATTTTTTCTTTTGTCTCAAGCCTTGGCTGTTCAACGTTGATCAACCTTACTATTCGATGCCAAATACGTACACTCATAAAAGTAATGAAAGCAAAAATCAATAATACCAATATAATCAAGGAAAGATATCGGAGCACCAAATCAATAATCTGAGACATAAACCTAAAGGTAACAATCATCATAAGCGGGATTGTTTCATGACTTTCCATATTTTGATTATCAATTACTTTTGCAGTGAGAGAATAAATACCAGCCTTAAATGGCTCAGAAATAAGGAGCATAAATTCTCCTGCCTCATTACTGGTAACACTTTCTTTATAAATAATTTTTTTATCATCCCGAAGAAATATCGTTACTAATGAATGTGGATACGTTAGTCCAGTAACTTTTATATCATCACCTGACTCTAAGCTACTCGTATAATAAGTGATAACCGGAGAATTAATTCCTCCCACCAGAATTTCTTTGGTGGCAACAATAATATTGCCGGCTTTATCAGCAGCTGTAATTGAAATAGTATGAGTACCTGGCTCTAAAAATTGTGTATCAAAAAAATTTTCTTCTGGATTAGGAGTAAGATTCTCAAAAATAGTCTGGCCATCAACATTAATAGTGTAATGACTTAACCCTGACAAATCATCAACTGTCCGAAATGAAACTCCGTTGCCCCGATAACCAATGATAAAATGTTTTGGTGGTGCGGTATCAATATTTAAACAATAATATGAAACATTTCCCCAACCAATAGCATTGCGCAACATAAGACTAAAACAATGTCTTCCATCTTTAAGATCTTCAATCTTTTTTTCAGAAATTGGCGGTATATATGAAACCGTTGGTTTATTAATAATTGACTCACCAACATCAGCCCGAACTTCAAGAACTCCATCTGGTAAACTCCAGGATAACTCCGGAGAATTATTTGTATACCATTTATTTTGATCACTATGAGTGCTTGAAATAATACGGGACACGGTTGGTAAGTCGCTATCAGTATCACTCTCTTCCTTATTCTCATTATCAGTCTCAGTATCAGTTCCGACAATAGTGAATTGAGCTCTACCGCCTAAAGATAACGGGCTTGTGTCTTGATCACCATTAGCCAGAACCGAACCAAACGTATAGGTTACATAAGCAGGACCATTTTGAATTACCTTAAAACTAATAGCTATAACCTTACCCCCATTTCCGCTATAGCCTCGATTCAAAGCCGTACCTTTAAAATTAATAGTTCCGCTTGAGTTGGAAAAAGTCGGTTCCTGTGTCCATAAATTAAGAATAGAACCACTACGGCTTAAGGATGTGACCTGTAAAGTATCTTGTGTGAAGGATACTGCGCCAGAAACAGCGTCAATGGTATCTTTAGCACTATCAATAAGAAGATTGACAGTCACTGAATCACCAACCTTAAACTGACCCGAACTTGGTGAAAAATAAACACTGGCCGCCTGTGCTTGTGTTGGCGAAGATACTAAAAAGAATATACTAGTAAAAAGTAAAAGTAATACATAGATAAAACTATTTTTAAATTTACCACCAAATATTGCCATATAAGTAATTAATAATTCTATTTTTGACTAGAAAAATTCAAATCCAGCTCCTTACTTAACATACTGCTCAGTCACCCAGCCGGTTGTTCCATTATTTAATGTAATGAGATACCAACCCTGTTCATATTTAGTATACACATACGTTTGAGATGGATAGACTCTAGTTCTTATTGTTCCCTGAGTTGAAGGAATACTTCTAACATTCAACCAGCCAGTCGGAGTTGCTTGAACAGTTACAGTTTTTGCTTTGGGAACTATAATTTTCTTTGGTTCAGGAATAGTAATTTTTTCCGGAGTAGCTCTTGAAACTACAGTAACATACTGACCGCTAACCCATCCCTTTCTATTTCCTGAGATTGTTATATTAAACCAACCATTTTTTTCTTGGCTAAATGTATATCGTTGATTTGGATATACTGAGCCCATAATAGTTCCCGTTAATGAAGGTGCACTACGAACTCTCAACCACCCAGTCGGCGTTGACTTAATAACTAATATATTGCCTGTTTCTTTTATAATAACTTGTCCACGACCTGATAATACATAAGCCCAGGCACGGACTACCGACCAATCAAAGGCGGAAACCGGCTTACGTTTGAAAACTTTAATATAATGAGCCACGGCCGCATTTTCTTTAACGATATTACGTGGGAATCGCAAACGATACATCATGGTATGCCAAGCAAGATCATCTGTCAGATCTGCTGGATTATAATTCCTACCAACCAATGTTCTGAAAGCTTGAGAGACTGCTGAAAACTGCTTTTGTTCATAGACTACATTGCGTTTATTTGGTTTTACCCCATCACTAATTTCATTAAGTGCATATACATTAATATAACCTAATGTTTGTAGCTGGTCACCGACTAATTTTAATCGTTCAACCCATCCCTGTCGGATCGTAACATCAGAAACACCGTAAGTTACAAAATTAACCGCCACTGTTAAATCATAATTATTTATGATAACTCCCGACTGTTGAGCGATAGCTATAACTCTACTAATATTATCAGCCTCCCAATTTGTATGTCGTTCTATTCCGAGTATCCTCGTTAAAGCTACTGCATCATCAGCTACGTCGATAGCCCGTTGATTACCAGGAGGGGTTACTGAATCAATCGCCAAGGTAATGGAATCTGAGACAACGAGAGATTCATTACCGGCAAGGTCTTTAAACTTTACAAAAACATTTTTTACTCCATTACCTGGACTTAAGAACCAAGGCTTTGAAGTAACATACGTTTCCCAAGTAGCTCCTGTAAAAGCGCTATTATCAGAGATCATCATATAATTTGCACCTATAGCCGTCATTGTCAAAACTACACTAGTCGTATTAATAACAGCTACTCCAGCAGCAATTGTAACTGATACATTGGTCGGTGGCGTTATGTCTGGAGGTGTACCTCCACCGCCGCCTCCACCGCCGCCACCTCCACCGCCGCCTCCACCGCCGGTGCCAGTAGCTGTAAAGGATTGAGCGGCTTCTGAAGATTCAGAACCAAATTGAACGCTAATATGGAACCAATAATTACCGGCTGTTGGAACAGTTGAATTTAGTGTAGTATCAAAATTTTCTGCCGGCTGAATAAGTTTAGCTGCGGTTGAACTAAAAATATCATCACCGCCACCACAGAAATTATTATCGGCAGTTGTTACACACCAAGTATATTGATATTCATAAGCTGTTGATCCTTCATTAGTTATACGAACAGCTGTGCCAATATTTGGCACCACTAAACTTGGAAAACTTTGAATGAGAACTTGAGCCGGTGATCCCGGGGTTGCACTGACAGATACCGAAGGTGAACCTGTACCAACTAAATTTTTTGCCGATACCCGAAAATCATATGAATTATTGTTAGACAAATTAATTACAGTTGTGGCTGGTGTAGTACTTACGCCATCAGCAAAGGTTGCCCATGTTCCATCAACTGTCAGTTTATACTGCACAACATAATCTGTAATTGGTGAGCCACCATTAGAAACAGGAGCTGTCCAGGAAAGATCAACACTGCTGTCATCAATTGTAGCTGCAAGGTTTGTTGGTACGTCAGGAACACTGGCTGGAGTTACCGAATTACTTGTTCCCGAAGGGCTACTAGTTCCAATTGCATTAGTAGCAGTAGCTGTAAAAGTATATGTAACACCATTAGTTAACCCAGTGACCGTAAGTGGAGAAGATCCACTAGCTGTAAACCCACCCGGACTTGAAGTGACTGTATATGAAGTTATTGCAGAACCTCCGTCAAAAGCCGGAGCTGTCCAGGTAAGCGTAGCACTACTATCTCCAATGGCAGCGGCTAAATTTGTCGGAGCATCAGGGACAGTGGCCGGTGTCACTGAGTTACTGGCAAGCGAAGCACTACTAGTTCCAAGAGCATTTGTAGCGGTGACAGTGAATGTATAAGCTGTCCCATTAGTTAATCCAGTAATAGTGATTGGCGAAGCTCCTCCCGAAGCAGTAAGGCCGCCGGGACTTGAAGTGACAGTATATGAAGTTATAACTGAACCACCATTATTAACCGGTGGAGTGAAAGTGATTGTTGCTTCACCGTTTCCTCTTGTTGCTGTACCAATGGTTGGAGCATCTGGAACAGTGGCTGGAACAACCGAGTTACTAGTTCCAGATGAAGAACTTGTACCAACAGCGTTTGTTGCCGTAACCGTAAAGGTATATGTCGTTCCATTAGTTAATCCAGTAATAGTTAAAGGTGAAGCACCACCGGAAGCTGTAAATCCTCCTGGACTTGAAGTTACAGTATAGCTTGTTATAACCGAACCACCATTATTAACCGGTGGAGTGAAAGTGATTGTTGCTTCACCGTTTCCTCTTGTTGCTGTACCAATGGTTGGAGCATCTGGAACAGTGGCTGGAACAACCGAGTTACTAGTTCCAGATGAAGAACTTGTACCAACAGCGTTTGTTGCCGTAACCGTAAAGGTATATGTCGTTCCATTAGTTAATCCAGTAATAGTTAAAGGTGAAGCACCACCGGAAGCTGTAAATCCTCCTGGACTTGAAGTTACAGTATAGCTTGTTATAACCGAACCACCATTATTAACCGGTGGAGTGAAAGTGATTGTTGCTTCACCGTTTCCTCTTGTTGCTGTACCAATGGTTGGAGCATCTGGAACAGTGGCTGGAGTTGCTCCACCGCTGGCACTAGAAGCAATACTTGTACCAACAGCGTTTGTTGCCGTAACCGTAAAGGTATATGTTGTGCCATTAGTTAATCCCGTAACAGTAATTGGTGATGAACCGCCCGTTCCGGTAAAGCCACCGGGGCTTGAGGTTACGGTATAAGAAGTGATCGCTGAACCTCCATTATTAACTGGTGGAGTAAAGGTAACTATTGCCTGTCCGTTACCCCGAGTCGCCGTACCAATGGTTGGAGCATCGGGAACAGTAGCTGGTACTACTGAATTGCTGGTTGACGAAGCAATACCAGTACCAACAGCGTTTGTTGCAGTGACGGTAAAGGTATAAGTTGTTCCATTTGTTAGACCCGTAACAGTAATTGGTGATGAACCGCCTGTTCCGGTAAAGCCACCAGGGCTTGAGGTTACGGTATAAGAAGTAATTGCTGAACCTCCGTCACTGGACGGTGGGGTAAATGTAATTGTCGCTTCACCATTTCCTCGAACAGCAGAGACGTTTGTTGGGGCTCCTGGAATCGTTACTGGTGTGACTGAGTTACTAGCACTTGATGCCGAACCTGTACCAACAGCATTAGTGGCAGTCACGGTAAATGTATAAGCAGTACCATTAGTTAAACCTGTCACTGTTAATGGCGAAGAACCACCAGAAGCTGTAAAACCACCAGGACTTGAAGTCACAGTGTAAGAAGTAATTGCTGAACCTCCATCACTACCAGGAGCAGAGAATGTAATTGTTGCTTCGCCATTACCAGCAGTGGCAGTTCCAATTGTCGGAGCACCGGGTACAGTTGCTGGCACTATTGGATTACTGGCAGCTGAAGCAACACTAGTTCCAACATCATTAGTAGCTGTAACCGTGAATGTATAAGTCACACTATTAGTTAATCCTGTAACAACAATCGGTGAAGCTCCACCTGTACCAGTAAATCCACCAGGACTGGATGTCACGGTATAAGAAGTAATAGCTGAGCCTCCATTAAATACAGGAGGAGTAAATGTAACTGTCGCTTGGCCATTGCCTCGTGTAGCTGTACCGATGGTTGGCGCATCCGGAACAGTGGCTGGTGTAACAGAATTACTTGCACTGGAAGCTGAACCAGTACCCACAGCATTAGTAGCTGTGACAGTAAATGTATAGGCTGTTCCATTTGTTAAACCAGTCACAGTTAATGGCGAAGAACCACCACTAGCAGTAAAACCTCCAGGGCTTGAAGTTACGGTATAAGAAGTTATAGCAGAACCACCGTCACTACCGGGAGCAGAGAATGTAATCGTCGCTTCACCGTTTCCTCGTGTGGCAGTACCGATAGTTGGAGCTCCCGGAACGGAAGCTGGTGTAACTGAGTTACTTGTTCCGGATGCAGAGCTTGTTCCAACAGCATTAGTCGCGGTAACTGTAAATGTATATGAAGTACCGTTTGTTAAACCAGTTACAGTAATCGGCGAAGCTCCACCCGTTCCAGTAAAGCCACCAGGACTTGAAGTTACAGTGTAAGAAGTTATGGCAGAACCTCCATTGTTAATCGGAGGAGTAAAAGTAACAGTAGCTTCTCCGTTACCTCGTGTGGCTGTGCCAATTGTTGGTGCGTCAGGAATTGTCGCTGGACCAACTGAGTTACTTGTTCCAGATGCAGAACTTGTTCCAACAGCGTTGGTTGCAGTAACAGTAAATGTATATGACACACCGTTAGTTAAACCAGTTACAGTCAATGGCGAAGCACCACCGGTAGCGGTAAATCCACCAGGGCTTGAGGTCACAGTGTAAGAAGTGATAGCTGAACCACCATTATTAATTGGAGGAGTAAATGAAACAGTTGCTTGTCCATTTCCACCCGTTGCTGTACCAATTGTTGGTGCATCAGGAACAGTAGCTGGTGTAACTGAGTTACTGGTTGCTGAAGCAATACTGGTTCCAATAGCATTGGTTGCTGTAACTGTAAATGTATAAGCTGTACCATTAGTTAAACCAGTAACCGTAATTGGTGATGAACCTCCAGTTCCTGTAAACCCTCCTGGACTTGAAGTGACTGTATAAGAAGTAATAGCTGAACCACCATTGTTTGCCGGAGGAGTAAAGGTAATTGTTGCTTCACCATTACCTCGAACCGCCACAATGTTAGTTGGTGGATCAGGTAAAGTTTGAAAATTGAAACGTGGATATGTAGAAGTTTCTACAATATTCCATATAGGTAAAATAGTAAAATCCCATCCAGAGTAAGTTGCTTGTTGTTTCATTACTGATGTGATTGCACCTGTCATTCCGCCAGGGTCAGCACCATTTCCAACTCCATTATTTTTTCCGGATGTGGTAGTATCCCAATAATTTGATGAGTATGTTCCGCTCGTAGGATTACCAGTAAGACCTCCAACATATTGTAGAGCTGAAGAAGCTCCTGCTGCTCCCGAGCTACCAGCACTTCCTCCGGTTCCACCGGTACCAGCTGCTCCACCAGCACCACCGGTTGCACCTGATGTTTTTGTACCCGTTGGTACGCCAATAGAATACGTATTAGTAATTACTGCTGTAGCGTTAGCACCAAGAAGTCCCCCTGCAAAAGCACTCGCACCAGCACCACCAACACCACCGTTAGCACCATTGCCGTTTGCTCCAGCACTACCACCTCCAGCTGCTCCCCCATTTCCTCCGTCTCCACCATTTCCACCATTTCCCGGTGTACCAGCTGTTACTGTTACTGAACCTAGTGCATAGGCATTTGAAATTGTTCCTGTATTATCTCCCACTAAACCACCACCAGTAACCGCTCCACCGACTCCACCAACACCGCCAACAAAACCAACTGTACCGGCACCACCATTACCTGAACCGCCTGAACCACCAGCACCACCATTACCTCCCTTACCGCCAGTACCACCAGTTGCACCATTACCACCGGTCATTGTCACAGTACCTGATGCATAACTTGTATTGAATGAGCCGGTTGTTAAGTTTGATCCAATAAGACCACCCACAAAACTTGCTCCACCAGCTCCACCAGCTCCACCAGTAATACCAGCTCCACCAGCACCACCAGCAAGTGTTCCACCAGCTCCACCAGTTCCAGAGATCCCTCGAACCCCGGCAACTCCACCCGCACCACCAACTGTTGTAACATTTCCAGCTGACCAAGAATTTTGGATTAATCCAGCTGTAAAATTATACCCAGCTAAGCCTCCGGCGTGTAAAGCACCTCCGGCACCGGCTGCTGCCGTCGCACCTTGAGCACCACCATTACCACCAGTTCCCGAAGGACCACCATCGCCGCCGTTACCACCGTTACCACCATTTCCACCAACTCCACCGGCTGAACCAGTTACTGAAACATTTCCAACCGTATTAATTGTATTTATAGTTCCAATATTATAACCAACAAAACCTCCACCATATTTAATACCACCAACTGTTCCAGCACCACTAGCACCAGCAATTCCACCAGTACCACCAGTAAAAGTTGTTACACCATCACCACCATCTCCTCCATTACCACCAGCACCACCTGCACCACCGGCACCACCACTTAAAGTTAATGTTCCAGTTGTATATGAATCTTTAATAGTACGTGAAGTATTATTCCAACCAACAAAGCCTCCACCATAACCTATACCACCGGCTCCACCGGCAGTAGCCGCACCACCAGCTCCACCAACAGCTCCATTTCCTCCGCTTCCAGGAAAGCCATTTACACCACTACCACCTGCTCCACCTGTTCCACCGCTACCGACATTTCCTACCACATTAGTCGTTGAATAAGAATGCAATTGAATTGTTCCATTATTATAGCCAACAAACCCACCAGTATATAAAACACCACCAGCACCCGCAGCTCCGCCTGCTCCTCCAATACCTCCAACACCAATACTTCCAGGATTACCACCTGCTCCACCTGTTCCACCCGTTCCCCCATTACCACTTGTGCCAGTGACTGTGGTCCCCGTTGAGTAACTTGTATTAACTGTATTTGTTGTACTTATATTATTTCCAATAAGTCCACCAGAATAAGAAGCTCCGCCTGCTCCGGCAGCTCCACCAACACCACCAGCTCCACCAATATGATTTCCTGTTCCAGCAGAACCATCACCACCAACACCACCCGTTGCACCATTAGCACCATTACTCGCTAATGAAGTAACGTTTCCAGTTGCATAAGAATTTATAATAACTCCGGTGGCTGCATTATTTGCAGTTAAACCTCCAGCGTAGGAAGCTCCACCAGCAGCTCCTGCTCCACCAGCACCACCAGTTGCAGCAGTACCAGCTGAAATACTTCCGCTCACTCCCCCTGCTCCACCAACTCCCGGTGTACCCGTTGCTCCACTGTTAGAAATCACATTTCCAGTAGCATACGATGTACCTCCAATAATTCCTGTATTGGAAGCAACTAAACCACCGGCAAAAGATCCTCCACCAACACCGGTTGCACCACCAGCTCCTCCAACACCTCCGTTTGCACTTGAGCCTCCAGTACCCCCAACCACACCAGTTGCACCGTTACCACTGATTCCACCGTTTGCGGTAACATCTTTTGTCGAATAACTAGAGGTTGTAAACACACCACCGCTCATCTGTCCAGTAAGTCCACCGGCATAGGCTGCACCACCAACACCACCGGCTCCACCAGCACCCACTGTGCCTCCAGCTGCTCCAGATCCTCCAGAGCCAGGTTCGCCAGCACTTCTTCCAATACCTCCGGTTCCACCAGTAGCAACCACACTATTCCCGGTTGCATAAGAACCAAAAGATCTACTGCCTCCAGTAGTAACGCTAAAGTATCCTGCCAAACCTCCAGAGTTTGCTTCTCCACCTACTCCTCCAGTACCTCCGACACCGCCAGCTCCGCCAATTGAACTAGCAGCTCCATTAGCTCCATTTCCACCAATACTTCCGGTACTACCAGTACCGCCTGTACTCGTCACAGTTCCTGTTGCAAACGAACTTATGTTATCACTTAGTCCAGTCGTAACTCGGTTGTTTCCAACAAGACCTCCAGCATAAGCCGCACCTCCAGCCGCAGCTGCCACAGCACCTCCACCAGCTCCACCCGCAACTGTAGTTCGTGAGGCACCACCATTACCTGATGTTCCGGCAGTACCAGCATTACCACCATTGGCGGTTACATTTCCTGTTGCATAATCATGAATAAAATTACTCGTTCCTGTAGTGAAGTTACTAAGACCGACTAAACCTCCAGCGTTAGCTTCACCACCAACACCAGCCGCTCCTCCTAAGGCTCCAGCTGATCCAATATGAGTACTTGTGCCTGTTGATCCATCTCCTCCTGTTCCACCAGTTCCACCAATTCCTCCGGTTCCACCGGTCACTGTCACTGAACCAGTCGCATATGAATCTAATATTTGTAATAACTGAGTCGTACCAGTCATACGTCCAACAAGACCACCACCATAGGTAGGTGCTCCGGCACCTCCGGCACCTCCGGCACCACCAACCGCTGCTGTACCACTTGAAATTGTGCTTCCTGAGGTTCCTCCATTACCACCTGTTCCTCCGTTACCACCAGTACTTCCCGTTACAGCAATATTAACTGTAGAAAATGAAGTGCCTTGAATAGTTCCAAGATTATCACCAATCAATCCTCCAAAACTACGAACACCTCCGGCACCTCCGGCACCTCCTGTTGCTCCAATACCTCCATTAAATGCACCTATTCCTAAACCACCAGAACCTCCATTTCCTCCGTTACCAGCAGGCTGTTCATTTCCAGAAATAGTTAAAATTTCAGAATATGATGTTGTGAAGAGTCCCGTAACTGCACTATATCCTGCTACGCCTCCAACAAACGAACCTGTAGCTATACCACCAATACCACCAATTGCTCCAGCACCACCAGCTCCTCCAGTAGCTAGTGCAGATCCACCGTTTCCACCATTACCACCAGTACCAGTAACGCCACCAGTTGTTGTGATATTACCTCTCCCCGATCCAGCATGATAGCTAGCATAAGAAGAAACAACATCTGAAGTTGTATAACCAACCAAACCTCCAACATATAAAATACCTGACGCACCTCCAGCACCTCCAGCACTACCTGCCACTCCACTATTTACCGCACCACTTCTTCCATCTGATCCATTTGTTCCGGCACCACCTGTTGCCACTATTTCTGTTTTTGAATATGAGGTAGTTTGAATAACACCAGTGGTGTATCCAACTAATCCGCCAACATAAATTGAACCACCGGCACCACCGGCACCACCGGCACCAGCTAAACCATCAAGTGCAGTTCCGGTTCCCCCTAATCCACCTTGAGCACTTGCACCACCTGCTCCGCCAGTAGCTGTCACTGTTCCTGTCTGCGCATAACTTGAAGTAATTGTTCCCAAAACATTTTGCCCAACCAAGCCACCAGCTTGTAATGAAGCTGCTACGGTTACAGGCGCACTTCCACCTGCTCCTCCAATACCTCCCGCACCACCAATATGATTTGTTCCTGCTGAGCCATCTCCGCCATCTCCACCCAATCCCCCAGCGCCTCCAGCACCTCCGATAGAAGTTACATTTGTAGTTGCATATGAACTATTAATCAAGGCAATAACTGTATTATTTCTACCAATTAATCCTCCTGCAGAAACAGCACCAGCTAATCCACCGGCTGCACCCGCACCGCCAATTGCTGCTGTTCCATTTGTGATACTTCCGGATGCACCACCTGTACCACCAGAACCACCAACACCACCTGCACCACTGGTTGCAGTAACTGCTCCAATTATGTGATATGAAGATTGAATTGTTCCTGAGTTATCTCCTACTAAACCTCCAGTAAAGTTTGCACCACCAACTGCTCCAACAGTTCCCGCTGCTCCAATTCCACCAATTGCTCCAGAGCCACCAGTACCTCCAGCTCCGCCATTTCCAGAAACTCCTCCGGCACCTGATATGCCTTGGACTATTCCAGTTGAATACGAACTAACAATACTACCAGATGTAATAAATCCAGCTAACCCACCAGTATACGAAATACCTCCAGCTCCGGCAGCTCCACCAATTGCTCCAGCTCCACCAACAGAAGATGATCCACCACTTCCACCCGCACCGCCATTACCTGCTACACCACCATTTCCTGAAGTCACAGTTACATTTCCGGTTGCATATGAAGTTCCAATATAAACGTTAGTTGTAGCAAATCCAATTAAGCCTCCGCCATAGGCATTAGATCCACCACCACCTGCGCCACCAATTGCTCCAGCACCACCAGTCATTGAAGCTGCTCCAGCTCCACCGGCACCACCAACACCGCCACTACCACCATTATCACCCACTACCGTAATATTTCCAGTTGCAAAAGAATCAACAATAGATCCTCCAGCACCTACTATATCTCCAATCAATCCACCAGCATTCAAAGCGGTTAATTGAGTTATACCTCCAGCACCGCCAGCTCCTCCAACACTACCAATTGCTCCATTTGTTCCAGCTGTTCCAGCACCTCCACTACCACCAGCATCTGCATTTACAACAACATGATTAGAAGAAATGATTGTATCAAAAACCACATCAGCCAAAGAGCTGTGTCCAATTGCTCCACCAACAAAAACTGCACCTGTAACAGCCCCTGCACCACCGGCACCCGGTGTACCATTTCTTCCACTTGCACCAGAAGCTCCGCCGGCACCACCAACTCCACCATCGCCTCCTCCCAAAGAAACGGAAACTGTCATTGTGCCACTTGTACTACTGGAAGAAGAAATATTTCCATTTCCTTGACCAACCAATCCTCCCATAAACAAGTTACCAGAAGCACCACCAACACCACCGGCTCCTCCTACTCCACCATTATGACCTCCTGTTCCAAGTGTGCCAGCTCCTCCAGCTCCACCTGTACCGCCGTTTCCTCCAGGTTTATTGCTAGCAGAAATACTACCTGTTACAGCCGCGCTAATTATTACACCAGAATTATCACCCACAATTCCTCCAACATAAGTTGCTCCTCCAGCACCACCAGTACCACCAGCTCCGGCAGTAGCACCTGTACTACCAGCAATATTTCCAGAAGCTCCTGCGTCACCACCAGTTCCACCATTACCAGCAGCTCCACCAACAACAGTGATGGTTGTAATTGCATAAGTCACACCTCGAATTAAACCAATATTTACTCCAGCAATTCCTCCACCATAAGAAATACCTCCTGCACCTCCGGCACCTCCAGCACCACCCGTACCTCCAATTGCACCAGTAGTACTTCCTCCTGTTCCACCAGTACCACCACTTCCTCCAGAATTTCCTGCTCCACCGATAGAAGTAATCGTCCCAGCACTATTCACTGTACTAATTGTTGTGCCTATAATTCCGTTATAAGCAATAACTCCGCCGCCATAAGAAATACCACCTATACCACCTGTACCACCTGCTACACCCGCTACTCCAGCAATACCAGCTCCGCTTGATCCTCCGCTACCAGCATTCCCGGAAGCACCACCCGCACCACCTGTTGCTGATACATTTCCACTTGCATATGAGTCATCACTGACAATAGCAATATTCCATCCAACCAATCCACCAGCAACTCCGATTCCTCCAGCACCGCCGCTAATACCAGCAATTCCAGCTGCACCAGCAACTGCGCTTGATGAATTTCCTCCATTGGCACCACTAGCTCCAGCGCCACCAGCACCACCGGTTGCAGTAGTGATACCAGTGGCATATGAAACTCCTTGAACAATTCCGTTGGTTGTATTATAGCCAAGTAAACCTCCAGCATAGGCAGCACCGCCTGCACGTAGCAAAACGTTAGCAGCTACGTCTGTACCTCCGTTTGCTCCGCCCGTTGCACCAATTGTTCCACTACCTCCATTGCCTCCAGAACCAGGATTTCCTCCGCCTCCACCAGTTACAGTAATTGAGCCAGTGGCATAGGAATCATTAATAGTTCCGCTACTTAATCCAACCAAACCTCCGCCATACGCAATAGCTCCAGCTCCACCGCTTGCACCACCAGCACCACCAACCGCTCTTGACGCACCTGCACCGCCAGTAC
Organism: Candidatus Falkowbacteria bacterium; assembly: GCA_016699775.1. Taxonomy (NCBI): domain Bacteria; kingdom Bacillati; phylum Minisyncoccota; class Patescibacteriia (SeqCode); order Patescibacteriales (SeqCode); family Patescibacteriaceae (SeqCode); genus Patescibacterium (SeqCode); species Patescibacterium danicum (SeqCode). The sequence continues at coordinate 819,506 of CP065010.1, forward strand.
CTCCAGTACCTGAACTACCTGAAGTTACTATTACCGCAACTGTAGAATGTGAGTCATCTTGAATAATTCCACCTAAGTTATGAGCTACAACTCCTCCACCATAAGCAACTCCACCTACACCGCCTCCACCACCAACTCCTCCAGCACCGCCAATTGCGCTGGCTCCACCCGTACCACCAACTGATCCATTAGCACCGTTACCACCATTTCCACTGGTTGCAGTAACACTACCTGCTTCAATATATAAATTTGTAATTGTCGAAGTATTAAGACCAGCAATTCCACCAGCATAGGCAATTGCTCCAGCTCCGCCGGCACCACCGGTTGCTCCGATAGCACCCACATGACTTGAACCTCCGGCAGAACCATCGCCCGCAGCTCCAGGGTTAGCACCATTTTTTCCATTACTTGCAGTAGCAGTTATATCACCACTTACGTAGGAATTACTTATAATATTAGTATTGTTTCCTACAATTCCACCGGCATAGGCAATCGCGCCGGCACCACCAGCACCACCATTACCTCCAGCAGCAGCAGTTGCAGAGTTAAATGTTGCCGTTGTCGCTCCGCCGTTTCCACCAATACCACCATTACCTGGAGTTCCACCGTTAGCTGTAATATTCGCTGTTGAATATGAAATACCTTGAATAACGCCAGTACTTTGACCAGCAATTCCTCCAGCATAAGCAATTCCTCCAGTGCCTCCGGCTCCACCAATTGCTCCAACACCTCCTATGGCATTTGTTCCACCTGTACCACCTGAACCACCGACACCGCCGTTTCCTCCGGCACCACCAGTGACAGTAATATTTCCAGTATTATAAATTTCTGTAATTGGTCCAAGAATATAGTTACCAATAACACCTCCACCATAAGCAGCACCACCGGCTCCTCCGGCCGCACCAGCAGCTCCCGCTCCTCCAGTGGTTGAAGCAGCTCCAACTCCTCCGTTACCACCAGCACCACCAGCCCCACCAGCACCACCAGCTACTGTTACATCACCGGTAGAATATGAATTAAAAATTTCTCCATTTGCAGTATACCCAACAACTCCACCAACATAAGCGATTCCACCTATTGCACCCACGCTTCCTGCAATACCTGCCAAACTCGTGGCACCAACTCCGCCGTTAGCTCCAGCTCCACCTGTTCCAGATGTTCCAGTTACGCTGCCCGTTGAGTAAACATCTAATATTGAAGTTCCGGAATTACTTCCAACTACTCCACCAACATAAATAATTGCACCAGCAGTTGCAGTACCCGCTGCTCCCGCAAGTGCACCAGTTCCACCCGCTCCTCCTGCACCAGCTGCTCCTCCGGAACCTGCAATTCCAACAAGAGCACCGGTTGTATGATAGCTTTCTATAACTGCTAGGGTATTTCTTCCTGTAATACCTCCAAGATTAATAATTTCACCTGCTCCTCCTGTACCTCCGGCTGCGCCAGCAATTCCAGTCAATCCGGCAACACCCACTCCTCCAGCACCACCAGCACCACCCGTTGCATTTACTGCATTTGTTGAATACGAAGTTTCAATAATTCCTGTGTTATCTCCAACTAAACCCCCACCATATGATGATGTTACGTTTGCTGAACCTCCGGTTCCAGATGCACCACCGGCACCATTAGCCCCCGATGATCCTTTGGCTCCACCTGATCCACCTGTTCCACCAACACCCCCAGTTCCACCAACAACTGTAACTAATCCCGTTGATGAATTTGTTGTAATAGTAACTCCTGCATTAAGACCAATTAAACCACCGGCATTGCCTGATCCGCCTCCGCCACCAACACCACCAGCCCCACCTGTTCCTCCAGTATGAGCTGTTCCAGAGCTTCCATTTCCTCCAACTCCCCCGCTTTGTCCGTTTATGCCCGAACCTCCATTTGCAGTAACCGTACCAGTTGCATACACAATACTTGTTACACCAGTAATAACACCATCAGAACTATTAAGCGCTACCAATCCACCTGCGTACCCAATTCCTCCAGCTCCACCAGCACCACCAAGTCCTCCGGTAGCAGCAGTTCCTGTAGTTGCAGTAGCAGAAGCACCCGCAATACCTCCGGCTGAAGGAGTACCACCCGTACCACCCGTTGCCTGAACAACTCCAGTTGCATATGAACCATTTTGGATTGTTCCAAGATTATTTCCGATCAATCCTCCAGAATAGCTTGCACCACCAGCACCTCCAACTCCACCAGCACCACCGACTCCACCAATCGCTGCTGTTCCACCATTTCCTCCATTGCCTGCGCTCCCGGCTGCACCACCTGTTCCACCTGTTGCTGTCACAGTACCAGTCGCAAATGACTCTCTAATTCCTCCTGAGTTTACCCAACCAATTAATCCACCGACATAGGCTATACCTCCAGCGCCTGGTGCACCAACTGCACCTCCGGCACCACCAATACCAGAGCCTGAGTTTGTTCCTCCAGTTCCACCATTTCCACTCGCACCACCGGTTCCACCCGTTCCAATAACTGTGACTGAACTATCAGCAGTAATACTTCCTTGTTGAGAATATCCAACCAAGCCTCCAGCATATACTATGCCTCCAATTGCAACAGCGTTACTAGCTGATGCTCCGCCAGCTCCGGAAACAGTTCCACCACTCGTAGTGTTTCCTCCATTACCAGCGTTACCAGCTGCACCACCTGTACCACCAGTTCCAGTAACACTTCCATCAATACTGACATTTAAAATTGAACCAATATTATACCCCACCACTCCTCCAATATATAGAGCGCTACCAACCGTACCGGCCGTACCCGTACCTCCAGCCGTTGGAGTGGCACCCGAAGTACCGTCAGCTCCGTTACTACCATTACTACCGGCAGTTCCAATAGCCGTGATAGATACTCCGGTAAGAGAAACATTTTTTATACTATTATTTGAATAACCAAAAAGTCCAACATAATTTTTTGTCGTTGAATTAATATACAAATTACTAATAGTATAATTATCACCATCAAAAATTCCACTATAGCTTGTTGTATTGTCTCCCACTGGAATAAAACCTTCACCAGAGTTCCATCCAGAAGTCACACTGGCATTAATAGCATTATTTAATTTATACGAACTGGAAAGGTTTGTTTTCATTCCCTGTAATCCATAGACATCAAAAACCATAAACGGATCAACGCTGATTCCCAAACCGGTATAACGTCTAAAAGTACCAGCCGTAACCGAAAAACTTCCGGTTGCGGAAAAAGTATTATTGGCCGGGTCAATGGCTGTAAATGTGGCGGCTGAAGTTTGAGAATAATCTCCGGATTGAGCGCCGGAATCAGTGATAGTTAAATCAGCGTTTTGGACTATTGTCCCGGTGTAACCACTAATACTCATTGAGCCAATACTAAAATTACTATCTATAGTTATGGTAGTAGCGGCTGATCCTGACGAAGCATCAAAAAAAACATTACTGGTAGCGTCAGGTAAATTAGCGATTCCCGGAGTTCCGTTTGAAGTTGATGCCCAGTGGTTGGCTGCATCAGACCAATCTCCGGTTCCACCAACCCAATAAGCATTGGCCGGAGGGTCAATAATAAAATCAATATCAACATTACCAATAATTTTTAAATCAAAACTATCAGTTGGAGTTAAAAGGTTATTTAATACAATTCTATATTTTCCATCCTGATCAATTGGTGGATAAGCAGCCAGAAATTGATTATTCAAAGTATAGACTTCTATATATGCTAGCTGATCAAGGTCACGTGGCTTAGCATAGATTGTTATATCTTTGGTATTATCCAATTCAGTATCAAAAGTTACACGAACATATTCGGTGTCATTTAAAGAGGCATAGACCTGATCTCGGGCTTTTACCAAGTCATAAATATCTTCAATTTTATTTTTCTGTGAATCTAAACGAAGGGCTCGAGAAATATAAATTATTTCAAACTTCTCTGTAGATAATTCCGGAATGATCCACTCGACAGTATCTAAGTAACCGTTATTATCAAAATCTTTTCCAGAAAAATGTACCAATTGATTACCGTTAGTTTGCCATTTGATTTTTATTTGATTAAGCTGATCAACTTTCAACAGTTCAGGAATTTCAATATGTACTGGAATATCAACCATCAAGTCAGTTGCCTTTTGTTCTTCGGTTGCCGAGACTGTAACAATTTTACCAGTAGTCGTTGATTCAACAACCACTTTTGGTGGATCGACAATATAATCTATATCCAAGTTACCGATAATTTTTAAATCAAAAATATCTGTCGGTGTTTTTAGATCACGCAAAGAAATTATATATTTATCAGCTTGATCAATATTATCCAGTACTGTTACCAACTGACCCTCTGTTGTATAGACCTCAATAGAAGCGGACTGACCAGTGTGAGTTGGTGTAGCAAATAAAATAATGTCTCGTGTCTCATCAAGTATATTTTCAAATTTCATTCGTACATATTGACCATCAAGCAATGAAACAGATTTTTCATCTTGCTGCGATATATATTCATAAATATCTTCTAAATTCTTTTTTGCTGAATCCAAACGCAAGGCTTTAAAAAGATACTGTACTTCAAAAGTTTGTTTTCCGGAGTGTGGAGCTAACCATTCAATATGATCAATCAACCCGTTTTGATTTTCATCATATGTCGTAAACTCTTTTTCAGGATTCACTGCATTGTCTGCATTTTCAGAATCTTGATTTTTCCAAAAAACTGAAATTGTATTTTTTTGTTCAATTTTAAACAATTCCGGAATTTCAATTCGCACTGGAACCAAAGCAACTGATTCAATGGATTTCTGAACCTCAGCCGCTGATACCGTTACTAATTTTCCGTTTTCAATTTCTTCGGTAGTGATTATTGGCGGATCAAGAATAAAATCAATCTCCACATTACCGATTATTTTGAAATCAAAAACATTTGCCGGAGTTTTTAAATCTCTTAAAAAGAGTCTATAGGTATCTTCGTGATCTATCAGAGGGGAAGTAGCAATTAACTCTCCTTCAATCGTATATAATTCAATCGTCGCAGATTGGTCTGATTTTGTTGGTCGAGCATAGATTGAAATGTCTCGGGTATTTTCCAAAAGATGTTCAAAGGTCATTCGAACATATTCACCATCAGCCATTGAAACAAATTTTTCATCTTGTGAAAAAATATAGTCGTAAATATTCTCAAGACTTTTTTTCTCTGAGTCCAAACGAAGCGCTTTAAAAATATAACTTACTTCAAAAGTGTGATTTGGAGTCTCGGCTGAAATTTCCGGCACTACCCAATCCATAGAATCAAGCAATCCATTTTTATCATCATCAGTGACAGTGAAGTCTATTTTTTTATCTTCGTTATTTTTCCAGGTAAGATTAATTTTATTTTCTTGACCAACAGGATAGATTTCCGGAATTTCAATATGTACTGGAAAGTTAATTATTGGTGTAGTTAATTTTTGCTCATCAAGAAAAGAGACCGTGATTATTTTTCCGGTCGTTGTTGGTTGAATCAAAATTGTTGGAAGAAGATCTTTTTCTGTTTCTAAAATTTTTGGTTCATTATTCTCCTCAAGAATTGGATCAGGCTCGGGGACAATTATTGGCTCAATTGTTTCTTCAACTTTTTCCTCGTCAATCGGATCAGGCGCTGGAATAATTATTGGATCAATCACAGGCGCAGGCTCAACAATTGGATTTTCCGGAGGTGTGGAGTTTGAATTTTCTTCATTAGAAATATTTTCTTCGGTAGAGGAAGTAAAGTTATCAGTTTTCGAATTAGAATTGTTTGAAGAATTAACTTCAACTGATATTGGAGAGTCGGAAAGTGATTTAGTTTCTAACTCTTGGCTTGAAATAATAATTGGTAAATTTTCAGAAACATTAATCACCGGTGTATTTGTAATTTCCACCATTGAAGCATTACTATTTTCCAACAATAAACCACTATCCAAAACAGCTTGCGCAGGATAGCTACCAACCAAAGAAATGGCAGTAATTATTATTAAAAATTTTTGTATACTTCTTAGCAACATATTCACATATTATACCAACTAACGGTAATACTGTAAAATAAAAATGACCTACAACGCATGAGTTCTTCTCCCTTGCAAAAATTTGATCAAAAAAAACAAAAAATGGATGCTTACTTTGATAATTTTATGGTATCAAGTTGCTTAAGATAAAGTATCCGTTATCAGGTACTAGAAAATTGTAAAAATAGATAAAAAAGTATGTCTTTTTGAGCTAATAATTAAACGTCAGAAAAATTGACGTTTATTTTTTACCCTGATATAATATATGTATATGAATATAGAAAAATTAGTTTCAATCGGAATGTCACCTAAAGAAGCAATACTCTATTTAACTGCTTTGCACGAAGGAACTTCCTCAATAACACACTTAGCCAAGAAGGCAAATGTAAAACGGCCAACGGCTTATCTTATTATTGATGACTTATTAAAAAGACATTTATTAATCGAGGTCCCCTTTGGAAGGCTCACTCACTACCAGGCGGCTGACCCAATTATTCTAGCCAAAGAAATTGAATTAAAAAGAACAATCACCGCACATGTATTACCTGAACTAAAATCCTTATATAAATATGGTCTTACAACCAAAAAAATAAAAATATATAAAAGTAACAAAAACATAATTCAAAAAAAGATAGATATAGAAAATACACAAAATACCAAAAAAGTATTTTTACAGCCAGCAGTTTTTTCTTTTCATTTACAAAAAAGAAGTAATATATTTTTTTATTGAGGACTTTTTAAACCAAGTATTTTCCAGTACTGGAAATATAACAAAAAACAAGCACCGGGCTTGTTTGATGGTTAACTAACATATATTGTTTCTGTCTTCCTGCAAACGAGGAAAAAACGTTACGTTACTACTAGTGCGGATGGAGGGACTCGAACCCTCATGCCTTACGGCACATGCTCCTAAGGCATGCGTGTATACCAGTTCCACCACATCCGCAAACACAAAACAAGAACAAAAATAAAAACTATATAATCCAAAACTTAGAACAAAAGCCCAGAAAGCTTTCTAGACTGTAACATAAAATAAAACATTATGCTATAGTGATAAACACTTCAAATAATATGATAATTTTAGGAATTGAATCAAGCTGTGATGAGAGTGCTGCGGCCGTTGCTATGGGCAACCGCAGTCAGGTCTCTTTGCTTTCAAATATAGTTTCCTCGCAAATCGCTATTCATAAAAAATATGGCGGGGTTGTGCCGGAGGTGGCTGCCCGTGAACATGTCCTTAATATTTTACCAGTGATTGAAGAAGCCTTAAGCACTGCTGGTATAGACAGAAAAGATGCGTCTAAGAAAATTTCAGCCATTGCTGTAACAACAGGGCCAGGATTAATTACATCTCTACTCGTAGGTATTGAAACAGCCAAGACACTGGCTTACGTTTGGAAGTTACCCTTAATTGCCGTTAACCATATTGAAGGTCATCTTTATAGTAACTTTATAGATACCTCGCCAAAACTTCCAGCAATCATTCTAACTGTCTCGGGTGGTCACACTCAATTAGTTGTCATGAAAAATCATTTAGAGTATAAGACAATCGGCGAGACACGTGATGATGCTGCTGGCGAAGCCTTTGATAAAGCTGCAAAATTATTAGGCCTTGGATATCCGGGCGGACCACTCTTATCAAAACAAGCAAGAATTTGGGCAAGAGAAAATAATAAACAGTCTTCTATTATTCTCCCCCGCCCAATGATTAAAGACATAAGTTTTGATTTTTCTTTTTCCGGATTAAAAACCGCTTTGCTGTACACAATTAGAGATGATAAAAATTATAAGAAAAGAATTTCTGAATATTGTTTTGCTTTTGAACAAGCAGTGGTTGATGTCTTAGTTAGTAAAACAATTCGTGCCGCCAAAAAATTTAATGTTAAAACTGTCATGCTGGCCGGTGGAGTATCAGCTAACACCGCTTTAAGAGAAAAACTTTCAGAAGAAGTTAAAAAACTAGGCTTAGAGTTTTTTATGCCACAATTTGAATATACTACTGATAACGCTGCCATGATCGCAACGGCCGGGTATTATAAACTTAAAGCCAAAAAAACAATTCCCTGGCAAAAAATAAAAGTCGACCCTAATTTAGATCTATAATCTATCAATATTATTTATTAATTAAGGTTCAAAATATTTTTTTATTTATTGTTATATTTTGGCCGTTATTATTAGACAACTTTAGACCTAATTGAAATTTTCTTAATATTCTCTTACACTGCATATATATGAAACCATCAACCAAACCAGTTCTTGTTTCTGGCATAAAGCCTTCTGGCGACTTACATATAGGAAACTATATTGGCGCCCTGTCTCAATGGACAGATATTCAAAATGACTATAGATGTTTAGTCTTTATCGCTGACTATCATTCAATCACCGTTAAGCAAGAGCCAGAAAAATTACGAGCCGCCACAATCAACCTGACCCGAGCATATCTGGCCGCTGGTATGGACCCGAAGAAAGTTACAATCTTTAAACAATCTGATATAGCCGGCCACACCGAGTTGGGTTGGATTTTAAATACCATTACTAAAGTCTCAGAGTTAGAAAAAATGACTCAGTATAAAGACAAATCTCGGGAGCAAAAAAAAGAAGGACCAGGTGCCGGTCTTCTTAACTATCCAACCTTGATGGCAGCAGATATTCTTTTATATCAAGCTGACGTGGTGCCTGTCGGTGATGATCAAACTCAACACCTAGAGATTACTCGGATGCTTGGCCGTCGTTTTAATCAATTATTTGGTGAGACCTTTGTTATACCAAAAGCCCTCGTAAGAGAAACTGGTGCCAGAATTATGTCGCTAGATGACCCAACAAAGAAAATGAGTAAAAGTGGTAGCGGTAGTAATTGTATTTTTCTTGATGACGACCCAGTTGTGGCCCACAAAAAAATAAAACGTGCCGTAACAGACTCCGGTTCGGAAATACACTTTGATGAAAAGAAAAAACCAGCAATCTCAAACCTACTCGTTATCTACTCGGCCCTAACGCACATAAGTATTAAAGAATTAGAAATTCGTTATACAGGGAAAGCCTACGGAGAGTTTAAAGAAGATTTAGCTAATATTGTTGCTAACTTTTTAGAAGATTTTCAAGAACGAGCTAAAACTTTTTCAGATAATGAAATAAAAAAAATTCTCAGTGACGGAGCGGTAATCGCGAAATCAATTTCTGAGAAAACAATGAAAGCTGTTAAAACTAATTTAGGTCTTATATAAATATGATGAAAGATAATCTGAAGCAATTAAGTGAAGCCTATGAAGCAATCAAAGCTCATAAACTTTTTGATATTGATCAAAAAGGAAATATTATTGAAATATTAAAATTGCCACAAAGGGTGGTTAAAGTTAATCTTCCGGTTGTTATGGACTCTGGCACCATAGAAATGTTTCAAGGCTATCGGGTTCAATATAATAATGCTCGAGGTCCATATAAAGGCGGACTACGATATCATCCTGACGTTAATGAAGATGAAGTTACATCACTAGCGTTTTGGATGACAATTAAATGTGCTGTAGTGGATATTCCTTTAGGCGGTGGTAAGGGTGGTGTAATCGTGGACCCAAAAAAATTAAGTGCTGGCGAAATTGAACGTCTTACTCGAGCCTTAGCCAGAGCAATCGCCCCAATCGTTGGACCAGAAAAAGATGTTCCAGCGCCTGATGTCTACACGACTCCCGAAATAATGAATTGGTTTAGAGAAGAATATGAAAAAGTCACTGGCGACAGTCGTCCAGCTGTTATTACCGGCAAACCCATAGCTCAAGGTGGATCCGAAGGCCGAGGAACAGCCACTGGTCTAGGAGCAGTATATGTTCTGGAATCATATTTAAAAATAACTAATCAAGCTGAAAAAGAAATAACGATTGCCCTTCAAGGATTTGGTAATGCCGGACTCTATTTTGCATCGTCAGCTCATCCTAACTGGAAAATTGTAGCTGCTTCTGATTCCAAAAGTGCGATCTATAACAAAGCCGGCTTAGATATTAAAGCCTTACAAGAACATAAAGAAAAAACTGGTGCAGTTCTAAACTTTCCTGGCAGTGAGAATATTACCAACGATGAATTATTGGCTCTTCCGGTTGATATTCTGGTTCCGGCTGCCATGGATAACAGCATTACGGAAAATAACTGGCAACAAGTTCAAGCCGGTATAATTCTAGAGATTGCAAATGGACCTGTGAGCTTACCAGCTAGTAAAAAATTAATTGAAAAGGGAATTGTTATTATCCCTGATGTGTTAACAAATGCTGGTGGTGTGGTTGTTTCCTATTTTGAATGGGAACAAAATATGAAAAATGAAAAGTGGACTTTAGAACAAGTTAACTCGCAACTAGAGACAATTATGCAAACATCTTTTGCTTCTATTTGGGAAATTTCACAAAAATATTCACTTGATCTACGCACTGCAGCGTACGTTATCGGTGTACAAAGAGTTTTAGAAGCCATTACAATACATAAATCCTGACACAACACTTACAATATTCGTTTACTGTAACAAACTTAAAATTTCATCTCGCTTTTTTTCCATTACCTCTTTGGATCTTGCCTCAATATTTAAACGAAGCAATGGTTCAGTATTTGATAATCGAACATTAAACCAAAAGTCAGGATATTCAACCGAGAGACCATCAAACTCACTTATCTTTCCAGTTTGATATTTTTCTTTAAGAGTCATAATTTTTTCTTGTCCATTAATAACAGGTAAACTAATTTCACCACTGTTAACATATATATAATATGGACTAGAATATTCAGACAACATTTTTCCAGTCTTTGATAATTCCACCATTAATTGCAAAGCCACAATGCCAGGAATTTCATAACACCCCTCGGACTCCATATTCAAGAAAAAATGTCCTGAAGATTCTCCAGCAAAATATGCTCCGGTATCAATCATGGCTTCTTTAATTAAGGTATGTCCAACACGGCAGACCAAAGCCTTGCCTCCGTTTTTAATAATAGTGTCATAGGTAATCTTCCCCGGACTAATATCATAACCGATCGTAGCTCCTGGTTTTTTTTCTAGAAAAATTTTAGCTAAAATTGCTCGGGTAATACCTGGCTCAATTTGCTTTCCTTGATTATCAACAAAGAAAATCCGATCACTGTCGCCATCAGTAGCAATCCCAAAATCAGCGCTTGTTTCTTTTATACGAGAACAAAGATCAGCCACATTTTCCGGTTTAAACGGATCTGCTTCATGAGCCGGAAAAGTTCCATCAAGTTGCCAATTCATTTTCTCAACTGTCAGCTGCGGTAAAAATTTTAATAATTCATCAAAATAAACAGCTCCCATTGAATTAGCAGTATCAATAATAATTGTAAAAGGTTTGATTATTTCTTTATCAATAAATGAAAGATCATACTGTACCTGATCAGCGATTACATCATCTTTTTGTACAACCGTACCAGGTTGCTCTGAAATTAAAATATTTTCTTTTGTCATTAAAGAAGATAAATCTGATAAACCACTATCCAAACCAATCGGAGAGGCCATCTGTCTAACCAATTTAAAGCCATTGTACTGTTTTGGATTATGAGAGGCACTCACCATAATACCTCCGTCATATTTATAATGTGCCACACTAAAATAAAATGTTGGCGTCGGCACTAAACCAACGTCAATCACTGTCACACCTCCGGCTTGAAGACCACGAATTAATTCTGCTTGTAAGTGTTCCGACGAAACTCGCATATCTCGCGCCACCACAATCTTGAGGTCTAATCGACCAAGTTCAGTTCTTCGCAAATGACAATAGGCTAATCCAAGCTGATAGGCAAAATCATCATTATAATCAAGGCCATACACTCCACGAATATCGTAGGCTTTAAAAATTGATGATTCAAAAATCATACTTATTTATATTCGGGAATAGCATAAAGATCTTGGTTTCGTATACCAATCCAAGTACGCTTTGCAACTTCTAATAAGTTGTTAATTGTTATCATAACGCGAGATCCACTTGGTTCAACATACCAGGTTTCTCCTTTACTCTCAGTTTCCAAAAGAACAGAGCCACGTAATCTCTTCTCTATGTTATTTAAGAGATTATTTTCTTGTAACTTAGAAATTTTTTCAATGTCATTATGAGAGATTCCTAATGCAACAGATTCTAGAAAACATTGTCCAGAGGAAATATTAACTCCATAGCGATAGCCATTTAAAGGGTGCACATACCAAACTGTACCTCGTTCCTCAACTGCTAAAGTAAATCTCCCTTTTATTCTTTGGTATAAAGAAGAATTAATTGCTTTAGAAAATAAAGGTAGTTGACTGATTCCTTTTGGACATAGCCTAGAACCTAAAGAAGAAGGTATATTATCTGGATCACCGATTAATTCTTCCAAATCTGCTACGGGAGTAGGTTCAATATTTATATTTCCATGATTAATACCTATGCCTCCGCCTCCGCTACCTCCAGGCATCGAGAATGTTTGGTCAGAAGAACTAACAGTATTTGTTTGTGCATCAACTGAAGTAATACGAAAATGATACGTTCTGCCTGGTTGTAAATCAGGTAATATTACGGAGTGAGAAGTCTCAAGTGAGGCTAAAAAAACACTGCCACCATAAGAAGTATCTAATCCATATTCCACTAACGAATCAGAAGCTACGTCTGTTATCCAGGTAATTGTTGCTGAGGTTGGTGTTGTGACCGAACTGGCAATATTGGATATAACCGGAGGCACTCCTCGCAAGGAATTTGAAACAGTGTTAAAGATTGAAACGTAATTATCTTGAAAAGTGGAAACGTATATGTCGGTTCCACTAACACCCAGACCAGTCGGAGAGTGGCCGACCGTAACTGTTGCCGTAACAGTGTCGGTAAGAGTGTCAATGACGGAAATAGTACCGCCATCAAAATTCTGAACATATATATTCGTTCCCAACGGCGAAATTCCTCGTGGACCCATTCCAACCGGGATGGTTGCGACAACTGAGTTTGTTGCTGTATTGATTACAGAGACATTGTTAGACCGAAAATTACTAATATAGACTTTAGACCCTAACCCAGATAAACCGCGAGGACCATCAACACTACTTGGTAAAATAATCGTCGAGCTGACTGTATGTGTTTCTGGGTCAATGACTGAAACTGAATTTCCCCCAGTATAATTTGGATCACCATAGTTAGCGACATATATATAGCCTGATACAGCTTTAATACCACGTGGATATAAACCAACCGGGATTGTGGCTGATACCGTATTTGTATTTGCATCAATTACAGAAACCGTATTTGATTGACTATTTGTAACATACACGTAGGTTCCATAAGCAGCCACATAATATGGTTTTACGCCGACTGGAACAGTGGCCACAACAGTATTAGTAGAAGTATTAATTACCGTTACATTATTAGAACCAGTATTTGATACATATACATACGTGGTACCCGACAAAGTGACGGAAACTATCCCATACGGCTCAGTACCCGTACTAATAGTAGCTACAACTGCTTTGTCTGTTAAACGCACCACTGTAACGTCATTACTTCCCTGGTTAGCAACATATACATACGGAATATCGTTAACAATAATTTGTGTCGACACTTGATAAGGATTAGATCCAACTGTCAAATTATAAAAAGAGCCAACAACGATATTTTTTGAATCTCCAATATTTCTTTGAATAAATGAATTTTCGGCAACCAAGTTTCCTTGAGAAGATGGGATTTCATACTCTGTTTGTGTATTTCCTAATAAATCTGTAACCGATGCATTAATAACACTATTAACTGCTAAATCAGGAGTATTTTCACCAGGGCCAATAGTATATACACCAGATAAGGTTTTACCACTAACAGTTCCTAGTTCAACTTCGGCACCAGAATTTAGTTCAACCGTCATCGTTGAATTATTTTCAAGCAGTCTACCGAAATTTGCGGTTATATTAATATTCTGACCGGAAGTATACGTGCCATCAGCAGTTGAAGAAGTAAAAGAAATAAGATGTGGACGCTTGGAGTGTATAGAATCAGTATCAACTACGGAAATTGAGCCACTGGCATTATTACTGACATACAATCTATGTCCAACTACGCTAGCATAAAATGGTTTAAAACCTACCGCAATACTTTCTGTAACTGTATCAGTAGTAGTATCAATAACTTCAATAGTACTATTAGTAGAATTATCGTGAGTAATATAAACCTTTGAACCTAAAACAACACACGTTGTTGGGTTAGAGGTGACGGGGATAGTGCTTGTAACAGTATTTGTTAAGGTGTTAATTACAGAAACTGAACTACTCCCCCTATTCGGCGCATAAATCTTTGTGCCTACTCGACAAGAAAAATAAGGAATAGAGCCAACTGAGATTGTGCTAGTAATAGTGTCTGTCAGAGTATTAATTGCATACATGGAATTATTTCCTCCCACATACATGGTGGTACCCGCTGAAATAGCATTCGATCCCGATAAGCTAGATGTTATTGCAATTGTTGATGATACGGTGTCAGTAATAGTATCAATAACGGAAACACTATTACCGATACGGTTTGGCACATAGACCTTACTTCCAATTGTTCCAAGATACCACGGGGAATCACCAACGGTGATGGTAGTAATAACTGTGTTTGTATTTGAATTAATTACTGAAACCGTATTACCACCTGTATTGCTAACATAAATTTTAGTCCCAACAACAGTCGAAAAATATGGACCCGTTCCAACCGTTATTGTATTTGTAACACTATCAGTTAATGTATTAATAACCGAGACGGTTCCGCTGAGAATATTATTAACAAATAATTTATTTCCCACTAGTACGGACATTTCAGGTCCATTTCCAACGGCAATAGTTTGTACAATATCATCAGTTAGAGTGTCTATTACTGACACACTGCTACTTAGCTTATTGCTTACATATAATTTAGTTCCCACTAAAGTTGCATATACCGGCTCAGTTCCAACTGATATCGCTGGTGGTGCATCATAGGTAATTATTTCATCAGTAAAACTAGCGGCATTTAAGCCTCTTTCATCAAGAATAAGATATGTTCCGTAATTATAGGTCAGTGTGACATCGTCGCGATCTGCAGCTGCTTGATCTAAAATAATAACCACCTGATTTCCTGAAACTTCAACATCTATAACATCAACTTGAACACTATCAATAGTAGCTATAAAACTAGCTGGCAACGGAATTGAGTCAGAGTCTAATTCTTTATTATACGTTAATGTAATCGTATTAGTAACAATCGTTTTATTAGTTAGCTCAATAACACTTGTTGTAAAGAAACCCCCATTCATTGTTAAAAAAATAGTATCATCATCGTAAGCTGAACCATTACGATCCAGATTAACTTCTACTCCATCAGCAACTATCGTCCACGGACCATCACTGGTAAAATCACGACTTGGATCAGTTGCAGTAGAATAGTAACGAGTCTTAAAACGCTCTACTACTCCATTATTTTCCGATTCATCTTCATAGAAAATTGCATCGCCGGTAATCGTACCCTCATTTGTAGCACTACCTCTGATACTTGCATTACCTTCATAGGTTGCGCCCGAAACTATAGTTAAATTATCAACACTCAAATCAGGCAAAGCTACAGCCGGAATAGTGAGACCTGCATCTAACCAATAATTACCAAGACTTTCTGGGCTTGTATCAACAGCATTATTGAACCAATAGTCAGCTGGGCTTGCTTGACTTTTATAAACAAAAATTCCTAAAAAAACGACAAACACTAGCAATAATTTAAATAAAAAATTTTTCATTGGGTTAATACTATATTAAAAAAATAATCTAAAGATTAAAATTATTATCAATTTTATCACAATTAGTGATGTTTGTGAATAAAAAAATTTATTTTAAATAGTTATCCAAAGCTTCATTGACCAACTTATCAGCCACCTTATTCTTTTCACGAGGCACGTGATTAAAACTAATTTTCTTAAATTGCAGTGATAGATTATGAGCTTTAACAAATAATGTAGCTAAATCTTTATTTTTTACTTTATATTCATGACGTAATTGTTTAACCACTAATTCACTATCCAAAAAACATTCCACTGCCTCTGCTTTCAGTTCTATAACTTTTTCTAGGCCAGCAATAATTGCTTGATATTCAGCTTGATTATTTGTTGTTTCACCAATACAACGAGAAATAGTTGTTACGACTTTGTTGTCTTGAAAAATTACAACACCAATCGCTGCCGGACCAGGATTACCACGTGCACCCCCATCACTATAGATAGTATATTCTGACATATTATTCACTAGCTCGTAAATCAACAATTTTTAATTGTAGATCCCGACGATTATTAAAAATATTTAAACTCACAGTATAAATCAGATCAACTTTTTGCCCAATCTTTATATTTTTCCATTCTTCGGCCTTACCAAAAGCCACAGCCCAACAATTATTAAAACGAAATTTTATATGTCTTTTATCTTGTCCCATTATCATACTATCTTCAACTAAAACATCAAAGCTCACAAACTTTGGTTCAGGATTATCTTGACCATAGGGCTTAAATTTTTCTAAATCATCTAACAGCTCCATCGTGATAGCCTTAATTGGTATATCTGCATCAATATATATTGAGGGCGATAACTCTTTATTGGCTAATTCAGTTTCAGCAACTTTTCTAATTTTTGTAATAAAAGGAAATAAATCAGCATCGGTTTTAACCGTAAAACCACAAGCCATTTTATGTCCTCCAAAACGCTCTAAATATTCTTTACCAGCCTCTAAGCTCGCCCCCAAATCAAAACCCTCAATACTACGACCTGACCCCTTTATCTTACCTTCACTTTTACAAATAACAAAACAAGGTTTTGAAAATCGTTCAGCAATTCTCCCGGCCACTAAACCAATAATTCCCTCAGGCCAACATTGAGATGAATTTTCTCCCCCTTCACGCAAGTCAGGCGAGACAACTACTAATAATTTTTCTTCCATCTGCTCGGCCTCCACTAAAGCAATACCACTTTTCATTATTTCCTCAGTCATTTTCTGACGTTCTATATTTTTTTCATTAAGCTCTGTAGCAAATCGCCTGGCTTCATCCTGAGAAGAGGCTGTAAATAAAGCATAGGCAGTATTGGCATGATCAATCCGTCCGGCAGCATTTAATCGTGGAGTAATTTGCCAACTAATATTCCAGGTATTTATATCATCAAAATTAACCAGCGCAACTTCTAATAATTCTTTTAGTCCCCGTCGTGGCTGCTGATTAATTAAGGCTAAACCCTGCTTCACAATTAAACGATTTTCTCCAAGTAAAGAAACACAATCAGAAATTGTTCCAATGGCTGCCAAGTCAACCAACCGGTCAGTTAAATTCTTTTTATCTTCGTCAGACAACGTTGAACGACTAATCAAAGCCGAAGCAAATTTATAAGCCACCCCAGCTCCACATAAATATTTAAAAGGATAGGCTTCTCGACTAAGAATTGGGTTAATTAATAAACAAGGTGGGAGTTCGTTTTCGTCTTTTGGCCCCTCGTGATGATCTGTCACAATAACATCCATGCCGAAGGATTGTGCTAAAAGAATCTCCTCTTTAGCCCGAACACCATTATCAACAGTAATTATCAAGCCCGTGTTATGATCCTTAAGCTCAGAAACAATATTTTTATTTAACCCATACCCTTCACCAAAACGACTAGGAATCCACACCTCAACATTAGCTTTTAATATTTTTAAGGTCTCAACCAGCAGAGCCGATGATGTCACTCCGTCAGCATCATAATCACCACATACAACAATATTACTCCCGCTTTTTATATGTTTAATTACCAAGCTAATAGCAGCTTCCATATCCTTAAATAAGAAAGGGTCAAAACTTTCTTCCTGTATTTCTGGATTAAAAAAATAGTCAATGTCATTTTTTGTTAATAAACCACGGTTAAATAACAATTGACTAACAATTGGTGAATAGATTTTTTGACTTTCAAAAAAAGTTTCCGGGGCGGATGGTAAAACCTGCCAATTTTTTTTCATAGATTAAGACATTGGAGCAAAGCCCCAAGCTAACATTGAAATAATCACAAAAATACTAAGTATTGCCCAAACAATTTTAATAATTTTTTTTCTTTTCATAGAGTTTTATTATAAAAATATTTTTTAAAAGCATTTTACTTTATTACTTTAGATCCGGGGATTAACCAGCAAAGCTGATAAGCCGGGACAACTTTATAACTTTATAACTTTATAACATTATAACCAAATTACTGTTTTAATAATTTTACAAACGTATCACTTGGAATTTCTACACTTCCCTTTCCCGCACTCATCATTTTCTTCTTACCTTTTTTCTGTTTTTGTAATAACTTACGTTTTCGACTTACGTCTCCACCATACAATCCAGCAGTTACATCTTTTCGCATAGCCGCAATTCGTTCGGCAGCAATAATCTGTCCACCAATAGCTGCTTGTAATTTAATCACAAACATTTGTTTCGGTAATGTATCTTTTAGAGTAGTAACGATCTCTTTTCCGCGTCGAAATGCTTCATCCCGATAGACAATTAATGACAAAGATTCAACCGGCTCTTCAGCCACCAAAACATCCATTTTCACAACATCTGCCTGACGGTAATCAAGGTATTCATAATTAATTGAGGCATAACCAGAAGAAACACTTTTTATCCGATCATAAAAATTAGTTAAAATTGCCGCCATAGGAATCTCATAATGCAAAACCAATCGTTCAGCATCTAAATATTCAGTTGTAATATAGACTGCTTTTCGCTCTTGGACCAAGGTCATAATTCCACCAATATAATCTTTTGGTGTCACAATATCTAGCTTAACCCAAGGCTCTTCAATTCTATCAATTCGACCAGGATCGGGAAGCATTTGTGGACTCCTCACAGTTAATGACTCTGACTGTCCAACAACAAAGACACGATAGGCAACACTTGGCACAGTGACAATCAATTCCAAACCATATTCTCGACTTAAACGCTCTTGGACAATTTCTAAATGTAACAAACCAAGAAAACCGCAACGGAAACCAAGTCCCAAAGCCTGTGATTGTTCAGCTTCATACATTAAGGCGGCATCATTTAATTTTAATTTTTCAATACCATCTCGTAAGCGACCAAAGTCATCACCTTCTTTTGGAAACAGACCGGCAAAGACCATTGGTTTAACTTCATGATACCCTTGCAACGATTCTATTTCACCAGTATTGGCAATGGTCATCGTGTCACCAACTCGACATTCAATTACACTCTTAAAACCAGTAATAACATAGCCAATCTCACCTGCTTCTAAACTGCCCGTTGAAAAATAATCCGGACGAAAAATTCCGACATCCAAAGCTTCACTTTGGGCCTTAGTGGCCAAAAGTTTTATCCGACTATTTTTTGGTAAAACTCCATCAACAACACGGACATAAGCAACCACCCCTTTATACTCATCAAAATTTGAATCAAATATTAAAGCTCGAACATTTCCCTCTACATTCCCTTGAGGAGCGGGAACACGATCGATCACTGTTTGTAAAATACTTTCTACTCCAACACCGGTTTTACCCGAAGCTAAAATAATTTCTGATTCATCACAGCCAAGTAATTTTATAATTTCATGTTTAACGCGAGGCACATCAGCCGCTGGTAAATCAATTTTATTGATAACCGGAATAATGACTAAATCTTGCTCCATAGCTAAGTATAAATTAGCCAGAGTCTGAGCCTGAATTCCCTGAGAGGCATCAACCAATAAGACTGCTCCTTCCACAGCAGCCAAGCTTCGCGAAACTTCATACGTAAAATCCACATGACCTGGAGTGTCAATTAAATTTAAACGATAGTCTTTATACTCCATAGCGACCGGTGTTAATTTTATGGTAATACCACGTTCACGTTCCAAATCCATCCGATCCAAAAGTTGAGCTTTCATTTTGCGCTGTTCAACTGTTTTGGTTACCTCAAGCATTCGATCAGCTAAAGTTGATTTTCCGTGATCTATATGAGCAATAATACAAAAATTTCTAATGTTTTTCATGTCTGTATTGTACAATAAAAGGAGCTTATGAATAAACTCCAGTCTGGCTAGTATACTAGTTTTTTTTATGAAAATCAAGCTAAATTAAAACACTATAAAACCTTAAATTTTATAAATAATTAATAAGTTATTTAAACTCATTATAAACACTATAATTTACAAAATAATACAAATACTACAATTCTTAATCAAAATAAACTTTCATACAAAAATGATTGTATTATTAAAATAATAATACAATAATCTACTGATAATAGGTTGGAATGCTAGTTAAATCTTTATTAAGAACTCCAGTTAAATGTTGCTTAGCAATATCTAAAAGTGTTTTTGATGTAACCTGAATACGATTTTTTGAAGGTGATACATACCAAGTTTTCCCCCTATCTTCAACTTGTAATAATATCCAACCTTTAAAACGATCCCCCAACGAAGAATACGATTGTGAGTACTTACTAATTTTCTCTAAATTACTATCAGAAATACCTAGAGCAGATGATTGAAATAAGCATAATGCATCACTTTCTTTAACTTCATATCGATATCCTGTTTTTGGGCTTATATACCAAATTTTTCCCTTATCCTCAGTAGCTAAGAGAAATTTTCCTTTCAAACGATTAAAAATCGATACATTCACATCACTATATTTAGCCTGAAATGAATCATCTCGACAAAAATTTTCCCTTTTAGGAATATCTTTAAATCTATAAACAATTGATTTTGAAACTACTTGCACCAAACTTCCAGAAACATAATATCCTATGTGCACAGTATACAAACCTTCTCTGGCAGGTAATTTAAAATTAATCTTCGACGTAAATGGATACACTAGTTTATTCCCTGAATCGTCATTTAACCAAACAGAAATGTTAGAAATATTTTCCAGCTGATTTAAATGAGTAATAATTAACTCTTGATTATCAGTTTCTTGATCTCCATTATTAATCAGAAAATCAAAACTTTTAAGACTGTTGTTCTCTCTATCTTGATTAAATATCAATCCATTACTAGAACAAGCGCTTGTAGAAATCGACATCGTTCTGTAATCGGTTTCAACATTATTATCATTTCTACCCTTCAAAGAAATTTGGTATTCTGTATTACAGGTTAAATTATAAAAAGTATAGTCCATTCCAGAAATCCAACCTGATTTTGCATCACCTATTTTAACAAAATATTCATTAGCATCTCCTTCCCACTGTAATGAAATACTATTTCTACCAGAACTCAAGTAGGAAACTGTTGGTACAGAGCTTAAAGAAGCAGCATCAAAGGAAGCCGTAGTGAAAGTAAAAATAACTGGCGATGAAAACTCGGTATCATTTTTCGCAATAATTTTAAACCAATACTCATTATCACTAAGGAGATTATTAAGAGTATAGCTAAAATTGGCGTAATTTGATTCTAATGTTGTATAATTGACTCCATCAGTTGATAAAAAAATTTGAAATGTTACATCAGGTGTTTCTTCCTCCCATGTTATTGTTACAGTATTGGGGGTTGATAAAATTGTTGTTTCTTCATACTCTTTTAAATAACTCGTAATTATGCCAAGCGGTATGTTTTTCCAGTTAGTAAAAAATTTCTTTCCACTACTTGACATAAAAAATTCATTTGGCACTTCATTAGTTAAATCAAATAATCTAACTGAGTCAATATCAAAATTAGGATATTTAGCGATATAACCACTATTTCCTAATAAATACAAATTATTCCCATTAATAAATACTCCATAAGCTTTAGGCGCAAAAAATGAATCTATAGACATATCTCTAGTATCTAAAACATAAGCGATATTACTAATTTCTGAAGAAATATATAAAAGTCCACCAGTATCATCTAGTGGTCGAAAAGCAATGTCATCGCTAATTACTATGTCAGAATCAAGTTCAAATATTTCATAACTAAGATCACTTGCATCAACTTTAATGACTGTCTGTGTCCCTGCTGCAGCAGTAAAGTATAATTCAGTTCTATCACTATAAGTATATATCTGGCCGGCATGACCAAGACTTGCATCTCCAACCCAATCTGCCGAATTTACTAATTCCCAATCGGCAATTCTATACTTAAAAATCTTTATAGGATTTGCATAAGTTACTCCATATACATAGGTATTATCAGTAACTAATCCCGGATCAGAAGAACCGGAAAACAGATTCTCACTTACTACAGTCGAGTAAGAATTTATATTATCAGGATCAATAGAAAGTATTGTAAAATTATTAGTATTTGTCATCTGGACAGCAGCATAGATTCTATAATTCTCACTATCAAATGTCATCGTACCAATACTTGAAGTATTTGGAATAGTTACCGAATTATAATCACTTAAATCATTCGGATTATTAAAAACAATAATTTTTGATGGGGTTGTTCTAGTCCCAATATAAAACTTATCATTAATTTGAACATTGCCGTGTGCATAATCAAAAACAGACGGCCCCGAATTTTGAATTTCCTCAGTTTTAAAAACCGGAAAATCATTAAGTGTTTTGAGAGAGCTCACATTATTAGTAATAGTAATATTCTCTGGTGCGCTGGGTGTAACTAAATCTCTTTCACCAGAAAATAATTCATTGGTCTGATTAGCTACCCAAACAATAGATCCAGTTTGATTCACTATGATATTACTCCAAGTCTGATTACTATTTCCTGCCGGCTGAGTCTCATACCAAGAAGATCCTAAATTAGTTGAATAATATAATCTGCCAGGACTTGCCAATATAAATAGAGTTGACCCATCTTCACTAACAACGACCGATGACCATTGATTATCTAACTCTCCAATAATATTGAGTTCTCTCCAGGCATCTTCAGTAGAATCTTCTATATACACCCGACCGCCACTGACAGCTGCTAACATAACACTACCATCACTATTTATACTTACTGAAATCCAATTTTTATTTTCACTCCCCGCAGGCTCAACTTCATCCCAAGCATCACCACTGTCTATTGATCGATACAGTCGACCGCCACTGACGGCTGCTAACATAGCATTACCATCACCACTCACACTTACTGAAATCCAATTTTTATTTTCATTCCCCGCAGGCTCAACTTCATCCCAAGCATCACCACTGTCTATTGATCGATACAGTCGACCGCCACTGACGGCTGCTAACATAGCATTACCATCACCACTCACACTTACTGAAATCCAATTTTTATTTTCATTCCCCGCAGGCTCAACTTCATCCCAAGCATCACCACCGTCTATTGATCGATACAGTCGACCGCCACTGACGGCTGCTAACATAGCATTACCATCACCACTCACACTTACTGAAATCCAATTTTTATTTTGATCTCCCGCAGGCTGAACTTCACCCCAGGCATCACCACCGTCTATTGATCGATACACTCGACCGCCACTGACGGCTGCTAATAGATTACTTGAGGTCAAATCTCCAGCAATATATTTTAACTCTACTGAAGGCAACAAGTTTTCTGGTCCCGCAGTATCCCAAATAAATTCATAATAATCAGCATGAGTGAAGCTAAAACTAAGAAAATACGTTAAAATAGCAAAAACTGTAAAAATAAATAAAATTTTCTTTATTTTCTTGATAAATCGATAAAATTTTATATAAATCATACTAGGTTCGCCAAGTAATAGCTAACTTTAATTTCTAAATTTTAGCTTTTTTTATAATATAATTCAAGTTTATAAATTAAATTCAATCTGAAGTTTAACTAATATAACAAAGTAATGTGTATACACATATTGCACTTTCTACTGATCTAAATAAAAATATCAAAAAACCCTTTTCAACTAAATAATTATTTATTAATCAAACTTAACTTCAACATAATAACTAACTTAAAATTTTTGCAATAATAAAACTCCATATGGGTTTTATTATTATGAGTACATTATTAAGTTTTTTTAGAAAATAAAACCTTCATTGTTTAATTATGAATAACACTCTTCTCTCTTCCATAAATCCAAATCAAACCGACTCCAAAAATAGTGGCCAACATAGACATGAAGCCACCAAGAACAGGTATTGAAAAAATTAGATATGAGACAACAACTCCCACAACCATTGCAAGCACAGCCGATGACTTTTTACCCTCAACTTGTTTACGTCGTTTCATAATTTCTTGACCAACGATAATAGCTGTTATAATTTTTCCAAGATAGAGAACAATCAACCAAATGGCGCTCATCATTAGAGCCAACGGAATACCAATAAAAGTAAACATAAGTAAGATACTAATAATTGGCGTGACAATAATAAACAGTAAACCATAACCAAAAGTTGCATATGGCTTTACAAATATTTTCTGAGAAATTTCATGAAGTGGACGCTTTAACCAACTAATCAAAATTAAACCAACGAGCAAAGCTGAAAAGATAACAATAATTCTCCACCAGATATAGGCTGCAACAGCCGAGTTTGCATCACCTGATCGACGTAAAGCAAAATCATGACGATCAGTTGAACCTTTAATCATAGCTCCTTCTTCAACCAAAGCATCTTGTGTCGCTGTGTATGATAGATTTCCATTAATTACTGCTTCCTTGGCAATTGTTATTGTTGGATTATTATTCTTATCATTTTTTGAATCATCATTTCGATCACCAAATAAATTTACATTACGTCCAACCAAACCACCAATTGTCATTATTGCTCCAGCACCGTCTATATCTCTTTTCACCGCTCCACGAATATCTGAATAGGCTGAAGCAAACATCATATCCCATCCAACCTCACCCTTTGACCCTAAACCAACATCACTTCCGGCAACAGTTACATTACGAGCAACTTTTCCATTAATAACAACTGAACTTCCGATCGCCCGAACACTGCCTCGCACTTCCCCGTTAATAGTAATTGTCTGTCCAAGACAAAGAACATCACCATCAACGAAACCATTGATGATTATTGACCGTCCAGCACAAATCACATCACCCTGTATCTTTCCATCAATCGTAATGGTAGATCCAGCTGCCACATAACTGCTACTAATAACCTCATCTTTAGCAACATAGAGCGACTCTTTATTTTGCACCATCAAAGCTTTTGCTTGAAAGGCAAAAAAACCAACAAAAAGCGCTAAAAATACCGCTAAACCTAACCTTGTCTTTGACATATTTTTATGGTTAAATACTAATACTGTTATTATACTAAATTTAAGCAAAATTATCCATGAAAACTACTACATTACTTTCTCAAACTGATTCAGAAATCTCTGACTTAATTAATAAAGAAACCCAACGACAGGCAAACGAGTTAGAGTTGATCGCCTCAGAAAACTACGTTTCACCGGCTGTCCTTGAAGCGCTTGCTTCACCATTAGCGAATAAATATAGCGAGGGGTATTCTGGACATAGATATTATGGTGGCAATACCGTGATTGATGAAGTAGAAACTCTAGCCATTGAACGAGCAAAAAAATTATTTGGTGCTGAGGCTGTTAATGTTCAACCTTTGTCCGGTTCACCGGCTAACGCAGCAATTTATTTAGCCCTCTTGAAACCAGGTGATACAGTTCTTGGTTTACGTTTAGATCATGGTGGACATCTTTCACATGGTCATCCAATTAATTTTTCCGGTTTAATGTACAATTTCGTACACTATGGTTTAAATGCAGAAGGTCGAATTGATATGAATCAAGTTCGTGAACTTGCCTTACAAAAAAAACCAAAAATGATTGTTGCTGGTTTTAGTGCGTATTCACGTGATGTTGATTGGCAGGAATTTAAAAATATTGCAGACGAAGTAGGTGCCTTAACCTTTGCTGATATTTCACACCCAGCTGGTTTAATTGTCGCTGGAGTATTATCTAGCCCTGTTCCATTTTTTGATGTTGTTATGACAACAACGCATAAAACCTTACGTGGACCAAGAGGGGCAATTATTATGTCCAAAGAAATTCATGCCAAAGCAATTAATCGTGCAGTCTTTCCAGGAATTCAAGGTGGTCCACATGATAATATGACTGCTGCCAAAGCTGTGGCCTTTGGTGAGGCCTTACAGCCTGATTTTAAAGTCTATGCTCAAAGAGTCATTACCAATGCTCAAACAATGGCCACTGAATTTACAACCTTAGGCTATGACATTATTTCTGGTGGAACTGATAATCATTTATTTGTCATTGATCTTCGTAATAAAAATATCACTGGGAAAGAGGCAGAAAAAGTTTTAGAAAAAATTGGTATTTCTGTTTCTCGCTCAACAATTCCAAATGACCCAAATCCACCACTTAATCCTTCGGGTATTCGCTTAGGCACGGCTGCAATCACGACTCGGGGTTGCAACCAAGAAGATTGTATTTTAATCTCTAAAACTATAAACACCGCTCTGGAAAATAAAGAAAATGAAGCAACGCTTGAAGTATGCAAACAAACAATCCAAGTTTTGTGTTCAAAATATCCCCTTCCATATTAATAAAAATGAATGAAACTGATTGATGGAAAGGCCCTTGCCGAAAAAATAAAAGACGGAATTACTTCCGAAATTCTTACGTTCAGCGGTCCGCGTCCCGGACTTGCCATTATTTTAATCGGAGATCGACCTGATTCAACGCTCTATGTTGGCTTAAAAGAAAAGCAAGCCAAAGCTGTGGGCATTGATACACACGTCTATCGCTGTGATGATGATATTAAACAAGCTGACCTTATTTCAACCATTGAGTTTCTTAATAATGATCCAGCGATTGATGCCATTCTGGTACAACTTCCCTTACCAAAGCATCTTGATACAGACACTATTATTAATACCATTAAACCAGAAAAAGATGTTGACGGCTTTACGAAAAAAAATCTTGAAATGTTAATGTCCGAAGATAATAACGCTGAAGCAATATTGCCTCCAGTTTATGCTGTTATATTAGCTATGTTACAAAGCATTGATTTTTCTCTGTATGAAAAATCAGTTGTCCTAATCGCCAACTCTGATATCTTTGCCGATAATTTGGCCGAAGTGTTACGTAGACAAGGAGCGGAAGTAACACTGGTAGAAAATACGTTAGAAAATATTTCTGAAAAAACATTATCAGCCGACCTCTTAATCTCTGCAATTGGAAAACCTCACTACATCACCAGAGAAATGGTTAACACTGAAACTGTCATTATTGATATTGGCATTAGCAAAGGCAGTGACGGAAAAATAAAAGGTGATGTTGATTTTGAAAATTTACAAGATATTGATGGTTGGGTCACTCCTGTTCCAGGAGGTGTTGGCCCAATGACAATTGCCATGGCTTTCTGGAACACTCTGCAAATGTTTAAGAAAAATAAAAATTTATTACAAACCACAAAATAATAAAATATAAAACTACAAAATAAGTTTTTTTATTTTGCTTTTTTACACTTTAGTATTTAATTATTACTATGCCTGATCGCGCCACTCTCACCTCCCTGCTTCATCAATACTACGGTTTCTCTGAATTTCGTCCTGGTCAAGAAGAGGCTATTGAAAATATCTTTAATAAAAAAAATACTGTAGTGATTATGCCAACTGGTGGTGGTAAATCTTTATGCTATCAACTTCCAGCTCTAGCTTTGCCAGGAGTAACACTAGTTATCTCACCCTTGATTGCCTTAATGAAAGATCAGGTTGATTCTTTATTAGCACGTGGACTAGCCGCCACTTTTATTAATAGTGCTCTAAGTCCTGAGGAAACAAAAATTCGTCTTGAGCAAATTGAACGAGGAGATTTTAAACTTGTTTATATTGCTCCTGAGCGATTTTATAATGAAGATTTTACTTCTCGACTCAAAGAAATAAAAGTTAGTTTATTTGCCATCGACGAAGCTCATTGTATTAGCCAATGGGGTCATGATTTTCGCCCAAGTTACATGCGCCTTAAACAAGCAATTGAGTCAGTCGGTAATCCTCCGGTTATTGCTTTAACCGCTACAGCCACTCCAGAAGTGAGGGAAGATATTATTACCCAACTTAATATTCACGGCTCATCACAAATCATTACAGGCTTTGCTCGCCCCAACTTACAATTTGGTGTTTCTGAAGCAGCTGACAGTCAAAAAGCCCATATTATTTTAGATGTTCTATCAAGCCTAAATGAAGCTTCAGGGATTATTTATGTTGGAACACGCGCCAAGGCCGATGAAATGTTAGAAGTTCTTTTGGAAGCAGGTATCGAAGCAGTTGGCTATCATGCGGGGATGCAGAGTGAAGAAAGACAATGGGTGCAAAATAATTTTATGAGTGGCAAAGCCCAAGTTATTGTTGCCACTAATGCCTTTGGAATGGGTATTGATAAAAAAGATATTCGATTTGTAATCCACTATGATCTCCCCGGAACTATTGAAGCCTATTATCAAGAAGCCGGCCGTGCTGGACGTGATGGTCAGCCCAGTGTTTGTCTATTGTTATATAATCCTCGTGATCGATATTTACGTGAATTTTTTATTCGTGGTGATAATCCACCACCAGAACTAGTGTATCAAGTATATGAATATTTACTAAGCTACAAACAAACAAAAATATTATTAACCTATAGTGATATCAAAAAATCAATTGGTGATGATTCTCCAGAAATGGCAATCGGAACAAGTATAAAGATCCTAGAGCAAGCCGGGTATGTTCGTCGTTCACGCGAACGAATTGGTCAAGCAAGTTTTAAATTATTAGCTTCGGTTTCTGAAGCCCGTGACTGTCTTGGAAATCGTGCCAAAGTTCAAATTGAAACCTTTAATAAATTTTTTGGCCGGTTTGAAAAAGAATTAGTAGAAGGCTTTGAAGGTAATCTTGATGAAATTTCTAGTCTAATTAATGTTAATCGTGAAACCTTAAATCGTTTAATAAAAAAATTAGTGACCGCAAACATGCTTACCTACACACCACCATTTAAAGGTACAGAAATTGAAATGTTAAAAGAAGTTGACTCGACTGATTTAGATATCAATACACAAGCCATGAAAAAAAAGGCAGCCAAGGCGTATACCAAACTTGATATGATGGAGCAATATGTTTTTACTACCGGCTGTAGACAAAAATATTTGTTACAATATTTTGGCGATGAAGAATTAGAGCGTTGTGAAAAGTGTGACACTTGTTTAAAGTATAGGGCTTTTGCCACCTCTGAAGGTAAAGAAGTTGAGGTTGAGCTTGCTTCGGAAAAACCAGTTCATAAACTTTCAACAAAGCTTACACAATTAGAAACACTGGAACTAATTAATCAGGGACTACGTATTGAGCAAATTTGCCAAGCTCGAAATATTTCAAAAAAAATTGTTATGGATCACATAACATTTTTGCAAAATAAAGGTCTGAAATTTAAGATGCCGAAAGAATAATTTGGTACAAAAAAATACCCCAGTCACTGACCGGGGTATTTTTTATTTAGCTTCTTTCTTCTTAGTTTTTGCAGCAGGAGATTTTGTCTTTTTACCTTCAATAATTTTCTTTGTAACCAGTAAATTATTAACAGTGTCTGACATTTGAGCTCCCATAGAAATCCAGTGTTTAATACGATCTGGCTTAGTTTGGAGTTCTTTTGAATGTGGATTATATGAACCCAAAATTTCCAAAGCCTTTCCATAGGGGTCACGTTGCTTTTCAGAAATAACTAAGCGGTAGGTTGGATAACCTTTTTTCCCAATGCGAGATAAACGAATCATTAACATAATAGATAATATAATTAATATTGAGCAAAAGACGGTGAAAAAATTTTAGCCTAGATTAAAGAATTTGTCAATAAAATATTGGGCTAGTAGAATATTACCCCACGAATGTCTTTTTATTAAAAATGGAGCGGGTAAGGGGAATCGAACCCCTATCTTAAGCTTGGAAGGCTAACATAATAACCATTATACGATACCCGCTTAACTATTTATTTTGGAATATTTGTTGTTCCTCTTTCTAACATCATATCAAATAAATCTATTTCCTCAACTGGTAAATCAAATAAGGCGATAGTTAATTCAGTTGTAGAAAAATCAATATTCTTTTCAAGTTTTTTGCTTAATGCAATTGCCGTCGCTCGATGATGACCTTCAATGCAAACAATTTGATTGGTATCTAAACGTCTAATCCCGATAAATTCAGTATCAAAAGGTAAGGCATTCATCATTGAAACTAATCCCTCTGAATTACTAAATACCTCATATTTAATCGGAACTTCTAGGAACTGAGAAAATGACAAAGAATTTTTCTCTGATAAATCTGCCTGCCATCCTGAATATGGCCCAACTAACATTTCAGGAATTTCTTGTAAAGGATCGCTGAATTTAAAAATTTTCCATTCACGTTCAGCTGCTCTAATCTGACTTGCAGTAAACTGTCTCCAGCTCTGCCAATCTGACCAACCTTTTACTTCAGTGGCAACTTTAATCCATTTAGGATTAGTGCCTTCCCGCTCTCTCCATGAAGAAAATATTTCTTCCCAAGAAATGTCTTTAATAAATTCCATGTCGGGGTGCTGGGAATTGAACCCAGTCAACATGCTCCCAAAGCATGCGTACTACCGGTATACGACACCCCGTAATGAGTTATAAAGTAAAAAGTTATAAAGTTATAAAGCTTAACTTAATGTTTACTTTATAACTTTCAACTTTATTACTTTTAACTCACTCTGTGCCTTGGGTCAGAATCGAACTGACGACACGAGGCTCTTCAGGCCACTGCTCTACCAACTGAGCTACCAAGGCAAAGTAGTTTAAGTTCATAAAGTTATAAAGTGCATATTAAATTTGACTTTATAAACTTTATAACATTACAAACTTTTAACTAATTTTGTTGCGGGGGTCGGATTCGAACCGACGACCTCCAGGTTATGGGCCTGGCGAGCTGCCAACTGCTCTACCCCGCTATATAAGTTAAAAAGTTGAAAGTTATAAGGTTTAAAGTATTTATTAAATCATACTTTATAACATAATAACTTTATAACCTTTAACTTCCGGTGGGCATACATGGACTCGAACCATGGACCTCGACATTATCAGTGTCGCGCTCTAACCAACTGAGCTATATGCCCTTGCTGTCTTCCATCTACCCATCCAAATATTCTAACAAAAAAGGACTGACAAAAAAAGTTTTGGCCAATCCCTTGTTGTCATCCATAGCCCTTGCTCTGGATGAGTCCCAAATAGGCCCATAAACTATTTGCATATTATTGTAATGAATTTCTGTGCTAACAGGCGCTAAAATAGCCCTTCTATAATTCTCAAAAGAAAATAGTAGAAGTACTTCAGTGCCTTTCTATCTCTAGTGACTAGAGCATCAAAAGGCCGACCATTGCTTCTTTCGAAGCGATCTCCCTAGAAAGGAGGTGATCCATCCACAGCTTCCGCTACGGATGCCTTGTTACGACTTCACCCTTATCATCGGCTTCACCTTCCTTGCTGCAATAGCAAGTTCGGGCGCCTCCGACTCTCTTGGTGTGACGGGCGGTGAGTACAAGACCCGAGAACGTATTCAACGCAGCATGGCTGATCTGCGTTTACTAGCGATTCCAGCTTCATGAGGGCGAGTTGCAGCCCTCAATCCGAACTGAGGGAAGTTTTTTGGGATTTGCTCCATCTTACGATTTGGCGTCCCTTTGTACTTCCCATTGTAGCACGTGTGTCGCCCAAGGTGTAAGAACCATGCTGATTTGACGTCATCCCCACCTTCCTCCTGCTTAAAGCAGACAGTTCCCTATGACACGTAAAACATAGGGTAGGGGTTGCGCTCGTTTCCCGACTTAACGGTACATCTCACGACACGAGCTGACGACAACCATGCAGCATCTGTATAGCACCCTCGAAGGCTCCCCTGTTTCCAGGGGTCTGCAGCTATATGTCAAACCTTGGTGAGGTTCCACGCTTATCGTCGAATTAAACCACATGCTCCACCGCTTGTGCGGGTCCCCGTCTATTCCTTTGAGTTTTAGCCTTGCGGCCGTACTCCCCAGGCGGGATGCTTAAGGTGTTAACTTAGGCAGACAGCACTGAGAGGGTCGAAACTCCCAATGCTTAGCATCCATCGTTTACAGCGTGGACTACTGGGGTATCTAATCCCATTCGCTCCCCACGCTTTCGTGCCTGAACGTCAGAACTGTTCCAGTAAGCTGCCTTCGCATTTGGTGTTCCTGCTGATATTAACGGATTTAACCCCTACACCAGCAATTCCGCTTACCTCTTCCAGCCTCTAGTTTATCCATATCTCCCGCAGCCCCAAGGTTGAGCCTTGGGATTTAACAGGAGATGTTATAAACCGTCTACGCACGCTTTACGCCCAATAAATCCGGATAACGCTCGGGGTACTCGTATTACCGCTGCTGCTGGCACGAGTTTAGCAACCCCTTATTCCTCTGGTACCGTCATTGTTTCTTCCCAGAGAAAAGCAGTTTACACCCCGAAGGGCTTCCTCCTGCACGCGATGTCGCTCCTTCAGCCTTTCGGCCATTGAGGAAGATTCTTGACTGCAGCCTCCCGTAGGAGTCTGGGCAGTTTCTCAGTCCCAGTGAGGCGGGCCATGCTCTCACACCCGCTATCCGTCGTAGCCTTGGTAAGCCGTTACCTTACCAACTAGCTGATAGAACATAGGTCTCTCTCGAAGCGAAAAAACTTTACGTGGGAATGACTTATGTCCCCCCACGGCCATCGGGAATTACTCCGGATTTCTCCGGGTTATGCCCGACTTCGAGGTAAGTTACCAATGTGTTACTCTCCCGTTTGCCATGCCAGTATTGCTACTAGCATTCGACTTGCATGCCTTAGACACATCGCAAGCGTTCATCCTGAGCCAGGATCAAACTCTCTGTGATATTTTTTCAGTTGGGGTATTTCCAACGATTAACTTTTTAATCTTGGTTAATCAAACAAGTGAACTATTCCGAAGAATAGATCAAAGGAATGTATTTCCGAATTTAATTAGCGCCTGTTAGCACAAAAATTCATTTGTCAACGATCAATTTTCTTTCTTTGCGGAAAGAAAAAACAGGGACACAAACTCCAGAGTTTTCGTCACTGTTTCTTCTTTACGTGTTTTCAAATTTTTCGATCCAAGTACTTGTTCGGCTCAGCCATGAGCGGAATAAATATTAGATTAATCAGTAAGAATAATAATAGGGTATTTTGGAATCGGTGTCAAGGGGTAAAATCTAACAACTAAATAGATAGATAATTAGCTAATATTAAACAAATTATTTCTTTCTATAATATTTAGCTGCATCCTCTGGAGGAACTGAATTTATAATCAATCCAGCATCTAATTCCACACCAGCCCAAACACTATCTCGTGGTTCAATTTTGATACAGAAATGTTGATGCTTATTAGAAACAGATTGACGACAGGTATAATTATAGGCCAAGCCTAATTTTTTTAATTTTTCTAGAATCATTTTCAAAACCTTTGCCAGAGCTAACACCTCGGATTTAGAAAGCTTAGTTAGATTGTCTACCTGGCGTTTAGTAAAGACCCAAACTTCATAATGAAAAGCACTGGCATATGGTGTAAAGGCGACTATGTGTTGATCCTCATACACTCTTCGTGAAGTTTTTATTTCTTTTTTTATTAAGTCACCATAAAAATGACTACGATTTTTTTTATGATACTCTTCAAGTAACCTAAACTCCTCTACAGCTTCAGGTGGTAAAAAATTTGATGCAAAAATTTGTGAGTGTTCATGTTGGATTGAAGCTCCAGCTGAAGCACCTTCATTCTTAAAGCAAAGAATATAATCTATTTTTGGCAAGGCCATCAATGCTTTAATTCTTCGTGAATACATTGTCAGTAATCTAACAAAATGTTCTATCGGTAAATCTGATAAGCGAATCGATGGGTCAGGGACTTCAATAATTACTTCCTGAGTTCCATAGGCTTTTTTGTTATTCAACGCTACCGCTGGAAATAAATTTTTTAAAACAATGATCTGATCTTTTCCTCGACCAATTGAATCTATAATTTTTTCTTTTTTTAAATGGTCAGAGGTAAAGGGACTAATTGGACTAACTACTACACTGGTTTCTTTAATCTGCTTCGGTAGCTTTGAACGACGCGGTGCAATGATCACGTATTTATCCATCAAATAATCTTTTCTAATTTCTGATTTTTTTAATTTTTAAATAATCGCGCATTTTGAAAAAATCAAGTTTAAGCGACACAAAAACAAGGATATCGCCGAAAAAAAAAAGGCAAAAAAAGAAAGACAAACTCTCTGGTTCCGACACAAAGACAAAAGTAGAGATAAACAATATAGAACGACCCCAAACCAACTTCCCTTTACTAAGCTAAAAAGGGCCCCAAGAAAGACCAAAAAAAAGCAAGAACACCAGGAGGAACAAGCCAACGCATAAAATTCTAACTTCTCCACTTCGCATCCTCCAACTTAATACTCAGCAACTTTGAAACCCCGTCATCTTGCATTGCTACGCCATATAAAACCGCTGCTCGCAACATTGAAGCTCGATTATGAGTAATAACTATAAACTGAGTTTTATGAGACAAGTCATCAAGAATTTTTGCTAATCGTTCTGAGTTAGCTTCATCCAAAGCAGCATCAACTTCATCAAGCACCACAAAAGGCGAAGGATTAGCACTAATAATGGCACAAATTAAAGCAATCGCCGTTAAGGCGCGTTCACCTCCGGACAACATAGTAATTGACTTAATTTTCTTTCCAGGAGGGGTAGCCTGAATTTCAATACCTGCTAAACCAGTGGCATTATATTTTTGTAAAAACTTAATCCGCTTTAATTTCTGTACAACAATGGTAATATTTTCTGTATTCTCATCTGACTTGGTAGCCCCGCCAGTTTGCTTTGAAGATATAATTTCTTCATCTTCTTCATCGGTCATCACTTTAATAATTTTAGCTACTCCGCCATTGAACAAAATTTTAAAATATTCTTCAAATTTTTGTGAAATCACTTTAAACTCTTTATCAAACCGTTCCTTAATAGTTGCATCAAGCTCTTCAATAACTTTTTCTAAAGAAGCTCCAGTACTTAATAAATCATTTACTTGGTTAGACAAAAAATCAAAGCGTTCTTTGGTTGTAATATATTCACTTTCTATTTCTGGATCAATTCCACCAATCAAATCCAATTGACGCTTTAACTGATTAATTTTTTCTTGAACAGCAAAACGATCAATTTCATCATTTTGTCGATGATCTCGAACTTCTTTTAAGCCACCGAGATTTTGCCTAATTTCAACTTCCAAATCTTCAAGTTTTGTTTCCTGTCTGGCTGATTCAATTTTACTATCATTCAACTCACTCGTTAAACGGTTAACTTCTGTTTGTAAATTCTGATTTTCATTTTGCAAAGAAAATAATTTTTGACGCTGACTTTCCTGATCACTTGTGAATCGCCCTAATTGATCTTTTATTTTTTTTATCTCTGTCTCTAGATTTTCTACTATTTCCTCAACGCTCTTTCGCTCAACAGGTGATGAGTCACCTCCATCAGCTTTTAATTTTGAATTAGTTAAAGTTTTTTCTTTAATTATTTCCGCCAAACTAATCCGTCCTAAACGTAATCGTTCTTCGGCAATCGTTAAAGCCTGACTTGATAAGCGTAGTTGTTCTAAAATACTTTCTTTCTGGCTAGTAATAGCTAGAAGTGAAGTCTGGGTTTGTTTGGACAAAGAAATACCAAGACTTGTTGCCAATTCATGCAATTGCGTAAATTCATGGCGAATGTCTCTAATGGCCGCTTTTATACCCTCAATATCATCAAGTTGCTCAGCAGTCTCAAGCATGTCTAATGACCTTTTTAAACGATTTTTTAAATCATTAATTCGGCCATCAGATTGTGCTCCGTCATCTTGGCCCAAAGATGTATGTAGGATTTCTATTTCTCTTGTTAAGCGATTTTTTTCAGTTTCTAATTTTTTCACTTCTTGTTGATAGTCGGCAACCGATTTTTCTAGAGCTAAAATCTCTGTCTCTAATCGATTTTCCTCACGCTCAAGTTCAGTAGCTCGTCGTTTAAAAAACGATAAATCAAACTTTCCTTCACTTTCAAATTTTAATTCTAAGCGTGCATCAATTTTTGCCATCTCGGCCATGGCTTTCTCTTTGGCTGATTGTTTGTTTGATAATTCGGTCTGCAACCGATCAAATTCTTGACTTACTCCGGCTTGGCGTTGCAAAGCAACTAGCTCAGTATTTAAAAGAGCCAATTTTTTATCTTTAGATACTTTATTTTTTTCTAACTCTAATAATTTTTCATTTGCCTGTTTAAAACGGTCATGTATTTCATGCCAAACTGTTCGATAATACATTAATTGTAACTCACGTAATTCTACCTCAACTTCACCACGTTTTTTTAAGCGCCCAACTTGACGAGTTAAATGATTAAGGCGCGGCTCAATTTCACCAAGTAACATTTCTGCTTGACCAAGGTGTTCAAGACTGGCTCGTAATTTATTTAATGAATCATCACGCTTAATTTGAAATTGTTTTACACCAGTGGCTTCATCAAAAAATTCTTTACGTTCTGACAAAGACGTATTTAAAAATCCTTCCACCATTCCTTGACCAATGACACTATATGTTTTTTGTCCGACATTTGCTTTTGCTAAAAGAATCTGAACATCAATCAAACGTGCCTTGGCATTATTAATTAAGTATTCACTTTCACCATCACGATATAATCTGCGAGTTAAAACCAACTCAGAGTAATCAATAGCTGCCTTGCCATCACTGTTATTTAAAAACAAAGATACCTCAGCCATGCCAAGTTTACCTTTTTTATCTGATCCAGAAAAAATAACATCTTCGGATTTTTTACCCCGAAGTGTTTTCATACTTTGTTCTCCAAGTGCCCAGCGAACAGCATCAGCAATATTGGATTTGCCTGAACCGTTTGGACCAACGACAGCTGTTAGGCCACGGCGATCACCCTCAATTAAGCCTGGGAAAATAAGTGTATTTTTTGTCGCAAAGGATTTGAACCCCTGAATTTCCAGTTTTTCTAAATGCATAATCTTATCTTCTCAGTATACTGTATTTTTCCAAAAACCAAAAACAACCGCGGGGACGGTTGTTTAAGATTTATAAGAGTGTACTGATTATGCTGATTTTTTATATATTGAAGTTTTTTTAGCAACTCTAATAGGTCGATCTGATGATAGTCCCTTATCATATGGTTGTCTTGCACGCTTCCCATCATCATCTACCTCATAGCGCATTCCTGCTTTGTTAAAATAATTATCATCAGAAAAAGAATCGTCATCCTTTATGTCCGATATTTTTGGGTCATTAACATCATATTCATTATTACCATATTCTTCATATTCTCCGACATTCTCATATTCATTTCTATTACCAAGATATTCATCCTCTTCATCCTTCTTATCTTTTTTGCCATTATCAATATCTTCATCTTCTTCATCGTCTTCGTCTTTTTCTTCATCTTCAAACTCGTCTTGTAAAGGTCTATCATCAGGTATACCAGCTAATATATCATACGAGTTAGTAAATTTATTATTATCACTATTGTAAGGGTCATTAAGATCCTCATGTTCTTCTATATATTCATCGTAATGCTCTGTGCGCGTATCTTTGTTTAAATTTTTATTTATTTCTCTAGAACGAATTCGGCTTGAAGGCCAATCTAGAGAATTTCTTTCAATTCCCATATATTTTTTTGTTATGTTTATTAATTATTAATGTTATTAAAAAATAATTTTATAACTAACTTCTTTTAATGTATTATGCGACAAAACTACTTATCTAATTTTAGTAATTTACTTATATCAGTATACGCGCCATTAGACAGTGTATAACCGACAAGAGGTTTTTTGGTTACTCTTTCCTTTATTATTTCTCTAACACCTGAGAGCGTTTCTTGTTCTCTCTCCAATGTATTCTCCAACGACTTAATATTATATTTATCATTCAGACTTTCTTTTTTAAAATTTTCATTTAACATTTCTAGGTCATTAAATTTATTCTTAAGTTCAGAAATTTCTTTGTTAGCGTTTGCTAAACTTTCTTTATATACGTCACTTTCTTCAACTTTTTCCAAAGCATCTTTAGGAGTTAGATTTTTGGTTTTCAAAAGAAAATTCAATTCTGCCAGTTCGGAGGCGGTTTTCTCCAGTAGTATGTTTCTTTTTTGTATTTCTTCAGCATTCTCTATTAACTTAATTTTCTCAGCTACTACCTTTCCAAGAGGCGTTATGTACTGAACAAAAATCACTCCATCATCAAACTCAAAATCTTCTAATGTATCAATCGACTCTTTTGTTTGACAAATAACATCATCAATAACAATGTTTTTTTCTCCATTCCTTACCTTCGAAGCAATTACCGCTACTCTATCTGATTTCTTGTCAGTAACAATTTTATCCACTGAAACAAAAGTATTTTTCCATTCACCGGTTTTGCCATACATATTACCTACAATAACACTTCTTTCAGTTCTTTTGCCCGTCTTATCACTCACAACTGCTACCGTTTTGTTATTCATATCAAATTTCTCAATGTCAAATGGGTTATCATTTCTTTGATCCTCGGTATCTTTTGACGGTAGCATGTCCTTTTCTGAAAGTATCCATTTTACATCATCAATATACAAAGAATTTAAATACTGTTCCGAAGTACTGACAATAGCAGCTACATGACCCTGCTTAGCTTTTAATGATCCAATTGACCTAAATGTATTGCTCCATGGTCTATTATTAACAATTACAGAATTCACATCTTTTCTATACTTTGTTTCATCATTATTAGTTGCAAAAGCAACCTTAATAGCATCTGGATCATCCAGATCAAAAGCTACTCTATGCCCATTCCAATATATTTTTTGACCATTTAAAGATTCCCATTGTTTACCATTAACCAATATATCATCTCTATGGTGAAAAGACTGTGTACGACAAGTTATTAACGGATATTCTTCCTCTAAATTTTTAGTATTAAAGAATTGATACTCATATTCATGTTCATATTGATCATTCTTCTGAATCGTACCAACCCTCATGCGAACTTCGGACACATCTGGATTAAGTGTTTTCCCTATTTGACAACCTTCAATTCTTTCATATCCCTGCAATACTTTCCCGTCGGCTTTTATTGAATAAGTGCCGTCATCATTTTTCTCAATGTTTATTATTGGATGGTGCCTTGGATCTACTATTTCACTTGAAAAAGGTTTTTCTATTATTTCTTCTTGCTCAAAGGTTACTCCTTCGGTTTTAATATGGTTCATATATATTATTTAATAAATCTTCTTAACATCTGTCCCAGTATAAAAATACCTCAAGACATTCTGCCAGGTCTGCCCCTCATTAATCATCATTAAAGCTCCTCGGGCAGACAAACCAACTCCGTGGCCATATAAATTCTTTCCTGCATCTTGCAACACAATCACACTTTTTAACCAAGGCATAACGGTTGATCCCCAGACTTCGGTCCAATCACGAGTACGGCCATCTGAGTTTGAAAAATATGGGGTAATTACTGGTTTACTATTATAAGTAACTACTACGCCCCGAGTGGCCAGAAC
Source organism: Candidatus Falkowbacteria bacterium (assembly GCA_016699775.1). Classification (NCBI taxonomy): domain Bacteria; kingdom Bacillati; phylum Minisyncoccota; class Patescibacteriia (SeqCode); order Patescibacteriales (SeqCode); family Patescibacteriaceae (SeqCode); genus Patescibacterium (SeqCode); species Patescibacterium danicum (SeqCode). The sequence continues at coordinate 858,884 of CP065010.1, forward strand.
TGCTTCTGTTAAACCTGTTAAACGTAATTCAGAATTATAACCGCGATACACTTGATCATAGACTGAATCAACATGGAAATGATCACTTGCATGTTTTGTTGAGCCATCTGGAACACCAAAAGCAACACCTCTAAAATAATGGTATAGAGCATAACTTCGAGCAATTGTGGCCATTACTTTTTGAAACTCAACTGGTGAAGCATTGGTTGTTTCGGCTAAGCCTTTAACATAATCTTCAATCGGTAATTCATTTATTAACCAGACAACTTTAGCTGGTTCTGTATATCGATACTCAATAATATTTCGAAAACGATTATCTTGAGGTCTTTGTCCAACACGATAGTCTAGAAGAGTTACAATTCCATTGCTAGTTTTAGGAACTAAGCGTATATGACTATTTGAAAAACGAGTTATGGCCGGGGTTACAACTGTATATTGTTTTTGGGTTGAATTATAGGAAACTGTAATAACAGTGCCCGCCGACAAGTCAGAAAATAATATTTGATTTGCACTATAGATATCAAATATCTGATCAACAGTTAGCCGTTGCGGAGCTTGAGTTGAAAATAAACCAACTCGTAATGTTGGTTGATTAATCAACATACTATTGGAAACAATACCATTACCAGCACTAGTTTCATTACGATTTGTATTACAATCGCTATAGGCTGATGTATTCTCAGATGCAGTTGCAATACACAAAGAAGCTGAGCTTACGTTATTTACAGCTGGAACTGCTACCACGGGTGGAACCGTGGTAGCAGACAAGGAAGCGGGAGTTATAGAAGGTGAAGAAACTGGAGAAATTGAAGCTGGCTTAGAAGTAGTAATAAAAAAACGAACCAAAGATCCGGGAATTGGACGATTATCAAAAACTAACTGAAAATTTTCTTGAATTGTTCCTTCGGTATCAATCGGAGCTTTAACAGGAAAAGAAACAGTGACTGATTCACCTGGCTTAACATTTTTAGTTAGAGAAGTAGGTTGATAAAATTTTTTCCAAGATGTAGTTTGAACTTTTGAAAATGTTTTTAAATAAGGACCGGTCTCAAAGCTAACTTCTGCTGGCTTCCAAGTAGACTTACCTGTATTCTTAAAAATAATCTGCAGAGTTTTTTCTTCCCCAGAGTACATATTTATGAATTGTGTATCTTTGAAAACTTGAGCTTGATATGGAACAGAAACTGTGGCTGCTTTGGCGGTTGGAATACTAAAAAATGATCGAGCAATATATGCTGTATCAAGAACTCTTTCAGTTTGTGAAGAACCTGTTGCTTCCTTTGCTTCGAGTGAAGCAACAATAACTCGTAAAGCAACAGCACAACTTGCAACAATAAAAAAAGCAATGGAAATACTAATAATAAGCCCAGACCAGCTGAGCTCCTGTTCCATTGCTTTCTTTCTTAGAAGTGTATATGACTTCCACCCAAAAGAATGTGAAGATGCATGAGAAGAAACTGAAGACATATTTTAATTTTTGTTTTTTATTTATATAAGCTTTATGCCCACATAAATACTACTCACTTTTCTATCAATATTTTTAAGTTTAGCATATTTTTGAGCAAAAGTCAATGGAAATGAACACAATTTGTGTACAGTTCCAATAATATTATTATTTTAAAAAATAAAAAGGTGACTGATGTTCTAGTCACCTTTGAGGTTGCATACCTAACTCTTTAAGTTTTCTTAAATGGGATATGCAAGCTGCAATGAAGCTTGATTTTTCATTATATTGATATCCAAAGTTATTTGGATTATTCGATGTTCCTTGTATAGCTTCTTTAATTTTAGAAGCTATTTTTTTGTAGTGCACATGTGACATCGTCGGATAGAGATGATGCTCAACCTGACAATTTAAACCACCAATAAACCAGCTAAAGAATTTGGTAGTTTTAAAATTACAGGTTGTTCGTATTTGATGAACATATGCATGAGCATCAATATTACTTCCTTCTGTTACTTCCGGATGTTGTTCAAGCCCCTCAACTACGTGAGCAGTTTGAAAAATAAAAGAAATAAGTATGCTTGAGAAATAGTGAACTGAAAAAAACCCAAGCAATACTTGCCACCATGAATAATCAGTAATAAGGATAGGCAATACTATTGCAACGAACAAATAGACAATTTTCAGGAAGGATACTTTTAAAATTTCCCACCCCAAAGTAAATGAATATTGTTTGGGTAATTGTTCTTTATCATATTGCAACATTTTTCCAATTTCTCCGAAAAATCTTCCAAGAGTTAGAAATCCATAGAAAAAAGGCGCAACTATATGCTGAAATCTATGAATTTTACGCAAAGGACTGTTTTCTGAAAATCTCAGAAACCATGGTGGTTCTATATCTTCATCCAAATCATGGATATTAGTATATCTATGATGGTAATAATTATGCTGAATTTTCCAATTCAACAAATTATCACCTTGCAGATAAATTGTTCGACTCATAAGCCAGTTGACCCATTTATTTTCGGAAAATGCCCCGTGAGCGGCATCGTGCATTATGTTTAAGGCACTACCAACTTTTCCAAAGCCCAGAATAGCTAAGAGTAAAACTGCCACCCAACCACTCGGAGAATATATTACAAGTAGACAGAAAGGAACAATATAGAGAAAGAGCATAATGAAAGCTTTTACTCTTAACTCAGTATTTCCCTTCAATGATGGAATGGTAGATTTATAATTTTGGATTACGTGATCAAGGTTATTTTTTAATTTAATAGCCTTATCATCGCCACCGATAAATTTAGGGGATGATTGATTTATTTTTGTCATTTTTCTTCTATTTATGTTAAAGGACTATTTTCATCATAGCACTATCTCAGAATTTCTAATATATTAAAAAACTGAGCCTTGAGCCCAGCCAAAATATCAAACTTGTATTAACAAAAATTATCAAACTGTACCACTGCCACAAATCGCAATCGCCAAAGCGTCAGCAGCATCATCTGGTTTTGGGATATCCTCTAATCGAAGTAACATTTGCACCATTCGTTGTACCTGATCTTTGGCAGCACTGCCATACGATGAGACTGCTTGCTTTACTTGATTTGGAGTAAATTCAATCATAGGAATTCCAGCTTGTTCAATCGCTAATAACACTACTCCCCGAGCCTGACCAACCACCATTGCCGTTTTTACATTCTTTGAAAAAAATAATTCTTCAACACAGACTACAGCTGGTGAATGTTTCTTCAAAATCTTTTGAACACTGGAATATACTATAACTAATCGTTCTGACAAAGAAAGTTTTGAGTCGGTTTTAATTGAACCATATTCTAAGCAAATTAATTTTCCATTCTCTTTTTTAATAACACCAAAACCAGTGTCAGCAATTCCTGGGTCAAAACCGATAATAGTGTTCATAAAGTTATAATGTTCAAAAGTTATAAAGCATGTCCCCGGTAGGCGGGGATCCGGTGTTCTTAAAGTTAAAAAGTTAAAAGTTCATAAAGTTATAAGGTAAAAAATTTTAGGAAGGGAGTAAATCGTTACTTTACTTTATAACATTATAACCTTACAAACTTTCTAACTACAATTTGTATAATACTCACTGACATCTTCATCGGCTTCCAGAGCTTCAATAAATGTATTTACTTTTTCCTGATCACTATCAGATAAAGTAACTTTTTCTTTGGCAACATATTCAATCTCGGCTGATGAAGTTGATAATTTTTTAGTCTCCAACCATTTTTTTACTTGCGCAAAATGATCAGGCTTTGTATAGATAACTATGCCTTCATCTTCAAAAATGGCATCTTCAAATCCAACATCAATTCCCTCAAGAATAAAGGTATCCCACTCAAGTCCGCTGGCATCCCAAACATCTTTAGCAATCATAATCAGACCTTTCTGTTCAAAATTCCAAAGCACTGCACCAAGTGATCCACCAAACTTTGAAAAGGTATGACGTATTGTGGCCGCAGCGCGGTTACGACTATCTGTTAATACTTTTACCACAAATTGAGTCTGGGCTGGACCAATCCCTTCATATATTAATTCTTCAATTGGTCCCCCGCCACCTTCGCCAGTTCCACGTTTAATTGCCCGTTCAATATTATCCTTGGGCATATTTGCTTCACGAGCCTTATCAATCGCTAGTCGTAACTGAAAATTAATTTCTGGGTCACCACCCTTGCGAGCGGCAATGGAAATTAGGTTACTGACCTTAGTAAAAATAGTGCCACGTTTTGCATCAACGACTGCTTTTGCTCTTTTAGTTGTTGCCCATTTTGAGTGTCCTGACATATATTCTAATCTATTTTAGATAGTAGGATTATACAAGATACGGAGTAAAAAGCAAAACTTCAAAACATTAACATATACAATTGTTCAGTAGCTCTAAATACAGCTATTTCATTAAATTACTCCACAAGGTCACAAGTCCAAAGCCCAAAAAGAGAAGAAAAATAACTATCATAACTATTTTACGCCACATAGCCGGACGAAATTCTTTGGCCAGTTCTTTATGATTTAAATAATAGACCAGGGCAATATGAACAATCATTGCCCAAGCGTTTATTATTGCCCCAAGAATTATTAATTCTTTAGGTTCTTTAAAATCAAGTAAGAACAATAGTATGCCAAAGGCGATTTGTGACCATAGAAAAAAATAATAAATTTTACTTAAATTAATTTTCTTTTTCTTGTGTTTATTAATTTCAATTAAGGCGGTATTTTCTGACATTATTCGTGACGTTGAATCAAGAACCCCCAGTTGAGTTTGGGAAAGCAATAAACCAACTAGCAACAAGAACATCACTCCAAATGGCGAACCAAGCACCATCGCAATATGCTGACTTTGATTTTGTATAAAGGCAATACCTTCACTATTATCAGTAATACCAAAGGTTGAAGCATAGGCTAGCATCATTAATAAAGCCATAGCTACAAAACCAAGAACACCAAAAACCAAACCATGCTCCAAGTTAATCCGCTTCCACCAACTTTTATAATTTTTTATATTCTGTGGCGTACTATTAAATTTCTCACCTTCTAATTTTATTTCAGCATCAGTTTTTTGTTGATGAAATAATCCGCTAATTTTTTGACTATAAGCTCCCATACCATAGCCTTTTTCTTTAATATAAATAGATTGGGCTAAATTCAAATTTCCACCAGCACCGGAATAAGCAAAAGCAGCCAGAAAAGTTGCAAGACTAATGCCTTCGGGGATAAAGCGATAGCCTGGTCCAAAACCTTGCAACCCTTTCCAAAATTCTACAATATTTTCAAATCTGATTATCATTAAAACCAAAAATAACAAAATAAAAACTGAAAATAAAATAATTACTTTGGTTATTTTTTCCATTAAACCATAAATAGATTTACCCGCACTCAATATCAAACCAAACAAAATTAATAAACCAATTGCTAACCACTTAAATTCTTCAAACCCAAAAGCAAAAGAAAGACTTTTGGCTGCTGCCGCAATAATACCCGGCAAACCAAAACCAATAAAAGTTGAGGCAATAAACCAGTACGTTGCTTTTGGCAGATGGCGATGTAAACCAACAAAAACACTTTCACCTCGGACCAAAGCATAGCGTTCAATTTCCATATTAATAAAATACTGGCACATCAAACCAATCATAGCCGCCCAAACAATACCCAGGCCATAATTAGCTGTTAAATATGGCCATAGAATTAACTCACCTGAACCAAGGCCAAAGGCCAAAATAATAAAACTAGGGCCAATAATTTTTTTAAAAATAATTGGCTTTGGAAAGAGTTTAGTCGGGTTAGGCTTAGGCATAAAGAAAAATAATTGTTATACTAAAATTATAACATATCTCTGTATATTCACTCCTAGACTATGAATTTTTTTCAAGCTATTATTCTTGGGATTATTGAAGGATTAACTGAGTTTTTACCAATTTCTTCAACCGCCCATCTTATTATTGCTAATCGCTTATTAGCCATCTCAATCACTGACTTTGTAAAAAGTTTTGATATTATTATTCAACTGGGAGCAATCTTGGCTGTGGTAGTTCTATATGCTCGACGATTATTGTTAGATCGTCCGACCTTACAAAAAATAATTGTCGCCTTTATTCCAACAGCCATTATTGGTTTCTTTTTGTATCCCTTTATTAAAAATAACTTGTTAGAAAATATTCCTCTTATGGCCTATGCCTTGATCATTGGAGGAATTATAATGATTATTTTTGAATACAAAAAACCAACCCAAAAATTAGAAAAACATATTTCTTATTATAGAGCGTTACTAATTGGTTTTTTTCAATCTTTGGCCATCATTCCTGGTGTGTCACGTGCCGGAGCAACTATAATTGGTGGACAGTCACTTGGTATCAGCCGAAAAACGATTGTTGAATTTTCTTTTTTGCTAGCCATCCCAACCATGATTGCTGCCAGTGGGCTTGATGTAATAAAAAGTGATTTTAAGTTTACAACTTACGAATGGAGCTTACTTGCCGTTGGCTTTGTAACTGCTTTTATAACTGCCTTATTAGCCGTTCGCTTTTTTCTTCGTTATATAGAAAAACATTCTTTCTCTGCTTTTGGATGGTATAGAATAATTATTGGTTTGTTAATTTTATTTCTTTTGATGTAAAAATTTGTTGATTTTTCAAAAAAAATTAGCCCGATCTCTTCTAAAGACCGGGCTTTGCTCATATTTCAATTACTTCACATATTATATCGATCAATTTATTTTGATCAGCTACAATGTTTTTTTTACTTATAGAAGGCAGATTATTAGCGAGACTGCCATTTCCTAAAAGAGTAATAACACGCTGACCTGAACATAGCTTCTGACCAAACCAGTCATTACCATCATCTGAATTAACCAATGTTTTACAGCAGATGATAATATCATATAACTTTTTTGATAGTTCATTTTCCGCCTCTTCTAAAGTTTCAGAAAAGGCACCTTCAAAAATCTTATAAGGAAGTAATATATCCTCAATAATTTCCAGCCACTCTTCATTCTCATCAATTACCAAAATAGATATCTTCTTTCCTTTTCCCAGTTCAATTCTGACATACCAAGATAGAAACTGATTCAACACTGAATCAATATGTGGATTTTCCGAACAGCTTTCTGTAATAATTCTATGTGCGGTTGTTCGAAATGATTCAACTGATGCATCAGTACCGGAGAAGTTTATATATAATGAATATATTAATGAGAAAGCCTCGTTAAGATTCTTATCTGGAAAACCAATAAAAGCTACTAAATAATCACCATATAAAAAGCTACGTCCAAAATTATTAACAACCACACCTCCGTTAGATCTATGATCTAACGCTCTGAGTATTGATTCACTAATCAGCTGATTAACTTCTGAAAGATATTGAAGTTTATTACTCTTTGGAATTAGCCCAATGGGCTCAGTAATTAAAGTAAGCTGACTGAGATTAAATACAGAGAGAAAGCCACCCTTAATACCTTGTAATGGATTATTCGGCAGTTCCGAAATAATCTTAAAAAGTCTTTTTATAGCTCTTCCGTTTCGAAAATAAATAGATTGACAAGGATCCATTCCCCCTCCTTTTTGATTTTTATTTTTTTTACTGTTTAACTATTATATGGACAATTATTTTATAAGGCAAGGCTTTAGTCCGGAGTATAGACAAACCTTTGACAAACACCTTTGTATTTGCTATAAATATAATCTAGGCATTAACATCCCGTGCTGCCAAAAAGGCGGCTTTTTTATATGAAAAATCTAAGAAACATCGCAATTATCGCTCACGTTGACCATGGTAAAACTACCTTGGTTGATGCTTTGCTCAAACAATCAGAAACCCGTCTTAATAAAGAAACGGCTGATTCAACCTTGATTATGGACTCCAATGAATTGGAACGTGAACGAGGAATCACTATTTTTTCCAAAAATGCTTCTGTTGTCTATAAAGGCACAAAAATTAATATTATTGACACCCCTGGTCACGCCGACTTTGGTGGTGAAGTTGAACGTGTCTTAAAAATGGCTGACGGTTGTTTGTTATTAATTGATGCCAAAGAAGGTCCAATGCCTCAAACTCGATTTGTCTTAAAAAAAGCTTTGGCTCTTGGACTTCGTGTTATTGTCGTTGTAAACAAAATTGACAAACCAGGTGCTCGCACTGATTTTGCTTTAAATAAAACTTTTGATTTATTTGTTGAACTTGGTGCAACGGATGAAATTATTGATTTTCCAATTATCTACGCATCAGCAAAAAATGGTTTAGCTGGCGAATCAGATAATCTAAGCGACATGAAAGATATCACTCCAGTCTTTGAAATGATTCTAAAGCATATTCCCGAACCAGTTGGTGATGCCAGTAAGCCTTTACAAATGTTAGTCACCACAATTTCTGGTGATTCATTTAAGGGACGACTTGCAACCGGAATTTTATTTAATGGAAAAATAAAGATGGGCCAACAAATTACCCGAATTAAACATGATGGCACAACCACCAATCATCGTTTAGTATCTTTGATGACGTATCAAGGCCTTGAACGAGTTGACACTGAAGATGCACACGTTGGTGACATCATCGCAATTTCTGGAATTGCTGATATTAATATTGGCGAAACAATTGCTGATCCAAACAACCCCGAAGCACTGCCAATTCTTACAATTGAAGAACCAACAGTTCAGATGGTATTCACAGTTAATGATTCACCCTTTGCTGGCAAAGAAGGAAAGTTTTCTACTTCACGTCAAATTCGTGAACGATTAATGAATGAATTGGAAAATGATATGGCCTTGCGAGTTGAAGATCATTCATCTGGTGGTTGGGTAGTTTCTGGTCGTGGTGAATTACACTTAGCAATTTTGATTGAACGCTTGCGACGTGAAGGTTTTGAATTTCAAGTTTCTCGCCCACAAGTAATTACAAAAAATATTGAGGGCAGAACTCATGTTCCTTTTGAACAAGTCTTTATTGAAGTGCCGGAGGAATATTCTGGTACTGTCATACAAAAACTTGGAAGTCGTCATGCGGAAATGAAAGATATGCGCAAAGAAGGGATCACAGTTTTTCTAGAATTTATTATGCCAACTCGTGGTTTGTTTGGGTATCGCAGTGAATTTTTATCAGATACTCGCGGACTTGGATTAATTAACGCTAGCTTTCTTGACTATCGTCAGGATAGTGCGCAGTGGCCAGAGCGTGATCGCGGATCCTTGGTCGCTTTTGAAACCGGCACTTCAAATTTATATGGCTTGTTAAACGTTCAAGGACGAGGAACACTATTCTTTGGGCCTGGTATTCCAGTCTATAAAGGCCAGGTTATTGGACAAAATGCTCGTAGTGAAGATATTGAAGTTAATATTTGTAAAGCTAAACAATTGTCTAACATGCGCTCAAAGGGTGAAGGTGTCAGCGAACATTTCAAAGCTCCAAAAACTATGGACCTTGAAGAGTCTTTGGAATATATTGGCGATGATGAATTAGTTGAAGTAACTCCATTAAATATTAGAATACGAAAAATGACTCTTGATAAGGCATTAGCTCGAAAAAAAGAATTAGGGATTAAATAAAGTTGAAAGTAATGATGTTGTAAAGTTCAAAAAGTGAAATGATATACTTGAGTCATAATTATTAAAAATTATTTCAAATAAAAAACGGCCGGACTACTAGAGTCTGGCCGAGTTAAGATTAAGAAATTTATTTTTTTGTGTAAAGTTCGCGATACACACTTTGCACCGCGACACAAAGACTATTTACAAGCACCTTTGTTTGAAATTTAGGTGGACCTTTTGGGGTTCCAGTTGCGATTAAGTGATCACAACAATACCAAAATTCACCCTTTTTCTTGATCACTTCCATAATTCTTGGGTGACTAACTGGAAAATCCGAACCGGGTCTTCTCTTTACACCCATCATTTCATTGCCTTTTATTTTTTGCCCATAAAATACCATAACCTCTGCACCTCTTGCAAAAGCAAGATCACAAATCTCAAAAGGAGCATCGGTCATTTTAATACATACCGGGCTTTTTTTATCCGGAAGTAATGAAACTACCCGAGAGGAGTACATCTCCTTGGCTCTTATTTTCTGTTTTGCAATCTTTATTTGAGCGAGAAAAGGGAGTGCATAATGGGCAATTAAATCTTTCTGACCTTCATGACCATATCGTCTCAAATAAGATTTAACACCTTGTATCTGTGATTCTAAACTACCGGTTCTTAAAATATCCATATAATCTTGTGCAAAAGAAAGGTTACCCATATAATCACCGGCCAAGGTTTTTAATACGTCGCCAGTAGAATCAAATGTATCAACGTAACAAATGAAATCAGCTAAAGCTTCATTCATCTCCTTTGGTGCATATTTTGACATCACGCTATTGAAAGCTGAGTAAGTTTTCCCTTCAATAATCTCTCCTTTTATTCCTCTCCCTCCGGCATGAATATCAACAGCGATATTATTAGGTTTCATACCTTTACCATCCCAATTTGCTGGCTTAAGAACAATAACATCACGCCAATCTGAGTTTTGGAAAAATTTTATTAAATCCTTTATTCCTAGAAAAAAATAAATAATTGCTAAAGTTGAAAATATTGAATCTATATCCGGATCCTCATGAGAAATTATTATTACTTTTTTATCTCTCTTTTCCATTTTCTAGGCCTCCTCTGGCCTTGTTTTGTTTATGTTATTTAATAGTTATTCAAAACCAAAGAAACCAATTGTTACATATGGCCTTAAATAACTATTAAATAATGCTTTTTAACGAGCAAATTAATTTAGTATTATAGCATATATAGAATAAAATGTCAATGTTTTGAGGTAATATGCTCATATTTTGATGATTTTGTAAGAAAAATAGAAGAAATTAAGCTCCCCAGAATTGAACTCCCCACCCTCAGGGGCGAGGTTTTCTTGGTACTAATAAAAACAACAAAACCCAATGTTTTGCTGTTTTAAAGTCTTAAATGTATGCTTTCTATCTATCCCTCACCTAATTCTGTTTCAACCTGCTCCCACATACTCATTAATTGATCCTCAATAAACTCAATATTCTCATCATCATCAATTTTGCCACGTTCATTAAAATAATCAATTGTTTCTTCAACAAGCTGTTTATAGGCATCACGATTATAGGCTGCTTGTTCTCGCAACTTTACCAGGACTAATTCAAAGATTTCTTGAGCTAATGGTTCCATAGATTTTAATTTCACCCTATTTATACTCCTAAAAAAGCTAACTGTCAATGCTACCTTTACTTTTCTTAATGAAAATGCTAGTATTCATACATATTATTAATAAATTATTCAGTTATGCCTAATAAAAAATCAGCAGAAAAAGAACTGCGAAAAAGTATCAAGCGTGCGGTTAAAAATGCAAAAGTTAAAGATACAATTAATCTCTTAACAAAGAAAACTAAGAAAGCAATTTCAGCTTCAGAAGATGTTGCCAAGGATCTTTTGAAAGAAACAATGACTGCTATTGATAAAGCAGCTAAGACTGGTTTAATTAAAAAGAATACTCGCGACCGAAAAAAGTCCAGACTTCATAAAAAATTAAACGCCATGATTAAGGGGAAAAAATAACACTAGTGTCGTGCCTACTTCTTGTCATGCAGACAAATACAAGATCTCGTTTTTTTACCCGATGTAAATAAAACTTACATAAAAAAATCGTCTAGTCACTTGACTGGGCGATTTTTTTCTATAAACTCACCAAGACAACAGGCAACAACTCCTCCAACTTACCCTGCCCTGTCTTTGATTTAAAATCTAGATCAATTAAACGATTAATTGCATTTTGCAAACTAATCAAATTAAACTTTCTGACCTGATTAATACTTTTTTCTAAAACATAGGGATGCAAACCAAGCGACTTAGCTAACTCTTTTGAAGTCTTGCCACTATCAAGCCCCTGACGAACAGAAGCCAAGGTCTTAAATTGCCAAAGCATCATAGTCAGTAAATAGTGAGGATGAGCACCACCAATTATTTGCTCATTAAATAATTTCACAGCTAGACTTGCTTGTCGATTTCCCAAAGCATCAGTTAAAGAAAAAATTCCGTCAATTAATGATTGACTAACCATTTCTTTAACCATCTCATCAGTGATAGTTGCTTCCTCTTTTCCCGACGCCAGTGCATAGGCAGAGAGTTTATTTATTTCTTGTGATAATAACCAGAGATCTGTTCCAACCAACCCAGTTAATAATTGCAGTGTGGAATTTGAAATCCGGACACCGTTTTTTTTAATCATAGTGAGTAATAATTTTGTCAGATCACTACCAGACAATACATCAAAAAATTGCACAAACTGACTTTTTACCAAATAATCAAATAACTTTTTTTCTATTTTATTTAACGGCAATGTCTTGTTATCTGCTCCTGGCTTCATTATTAAATTTTTTCCGGCAATTTTCTTTTCAACAAAGTTTGGCTCATAGATAACCAAAATATTTTCATTGTTTTTTTCTTTTTGTAAAAACTCTCCTAGCTCTTCTAATATCTCAACTTGCTTATTATTCATAATATTAGACAGGGTAATAAAGCGACGCTTTGAAAAAAGCGAGGCAGGTCGATAGAGGGTTGAGAGTTCATCAATTGTCGTTTTTGCTCCATCAATCGAAACCACACTGGAACCGGTTGGATCCACTTCTTTGATAAACTTTTCCCGTAATTCGTTGATTTTTTGCTTAGCCCGGAAGTCATCAGGACCATAGAGAAAGATAATCATATCCTCACACTATACCTTAATTAGCCTGGCTTTTCCAGTCTACATACTATATCTAAGATACACTGTATAAATAAATTTTTACTCAACTAATTATGATTTAAACAGCAAAAAAATAACCTTCTTTGACAAAATAATTAAATTGATTTAACCTAAGAAAAAATCACTCAACCTTAAAAAAATGGAGATTCAAAATGAAAACAATCATTATTCTGGTTCTTTGTCTTGTCAGTTCTGTTCCAGTGGCACAATCAGTGGCACAAAAAATTTTATTTTTTAAAGTTACAAGTAATAGCTCTACAATCAAATATGAAGGTGACAAGGAATATTTCAACCATTCTTACAAAGGTTTATATTTGAACGAAAATGAAACGGATAACCTCATAGAATATGTTGACTATGATGGTTACCAAAAACATTATATTAGCTTGGTATTTGATAACCTAATCTATGTCATTAAATTTAATGATTTCAAAGAAGATGATGAGGGCTGGAATGTCATAGAAAAAGCTAGTATTGCTATAATAAATTGGCCTGGAACAAAATATGAAAGAAATATTTTTCAAACTTTGACTTCAGGAAAAATTAGATTTAATCAAAAAAAATCATCAATCTTCTTCAAGGAAACACTTTTTGAAGAGGATATAAGCCGAAAAATATGAGAAGCTTTAAAACCTTATTGTCTGATCCAAAGGACAATAAGGTTTTTTATTTGCGAAAAGAAAGCCTGGCCGATAATAGGGAAATTTTATTACCATAATTTCAAAAGAGATGCTATGATACAATATTATGAAAACTATCCTTGACCTCCATATCCATTCCAAATATTCACGAGCCTGTAGCCCTCAATTAACGCTTGAGAATATTGATACAACCTGTAGACAAAAAGGCATTGGCATTGTGGCGACCGGAGACTTTACCTACCCAGCTTGGTTTAAATCAATAGAAAATGAGTTGGAAGAAATTATGCATACAGGATTATATAAATTAAAAACACGAAACAATACTGATTTAAAATTCATTCTATCAACTGAGCTATCATTAATTTATAAAGATAACGGAAAGGTCCGACGAGTACATATTATGGTAACAGCTCCAAACCTTCAAGCTGTCAAAAAACTAAATGAATATCTTGATAAGCATTATAATATTCGATCTGACGGGCGACCAATTCTTGGTATGAGTTGTCCAGACTTAGTAAAACTCTGCTTATCAATAGACCCCCATTTTCTAATTTACCCAGCTCATATTTGGACACCATGGTTTGCTATGTTTGGTTCAAAATCTGGCTTTGACTCTGTTGAAGAATGTTTTCATGACCAAACTGATCATATTTATGCTTATGAAACTGGCATATCAAGTGACCCAACCATGAACTGGCGTTTATCACAACTTGACCATCTAACCTTACTTTCAAACTCTGATGCCCACTCACTGCCAAATCTTGCTCGTGAAGCCAACGTTTTTGATTTAAGTGATCTACCAACCTATCAAGAAATTTATAGCAGTATAAAAAATAGAGATACAAAAAAAATTCTTTACACCATTGAATTTTGGCCCGAGGAAGGTATGTATCATTTTGATGGACATCGAGCCTGTGGAATTAGTTTTACTCCCAAACAGTCACAAGAACATAAGAATCTCTGCCCGGTTTGCGGTAAATCACTTGTTATTGGTGTTCTTAACCGTGTAAATGAAATGGCAGATCGCACTGAAGGCAAAAAACCAAAAAAAGCCATCCCTTTTAAACAAACAGTTGAATTGGATAAAATAATTGGTGAAGCTCTTGGTATAAAAAATAGACAATCCACAAAAATTCAAGAGATATATCACTCAATGCTGACTTCACTGGGAACTGAATTAGATATATTATTAGAAATTCCCTTAAAACAAATAAAAAAATATACAACCAGCGAAGTTGCTGAAGGAATCCGCCGTGTTCGTGATGGAGAGTTATTCATTACACCTGGTTTTGATGGGCAATATGGAAAAGTAAAGATTTTTTCTCCGAAAGAAAAGATTTCCAAACAAAAAAGTTATTTTAAGCAATAAAAATAGTGGTTGCTTGGTGAAAAAAAATACGATATAATCACTACTACTATGTTACTTGCCTTAAAACGTTCATTTATTTCAAAGCCTCTCCTTGAATCATTACAAAAATTACCAGAACAAATAAGTTCTGTTATTAAAGATGAAAAAAATTTCGCTTTAAATTTTTCCGCTGGTGATATTGAGACTATAGTTATTAATGGCATGGGCGGATCAAACCTTGGTGGTTATGTTATTCAATCAATTTTCAGGGATCGTTTAAAAATACCTTTGTTAATTGAACCAGGTTATGATGTTCCTGGGTATGTAAACAGCAAAACCCTCTATATAATTTCTTCATATTCTGGTTCCACTGAAGAACCAATAGCCGCCTACAAAATAGCTAAACGTCGCGGGGCAATGATTATTGTTCTTTGCTCAGATAATGATAGCTCACTAAAAAAACTAGCCCTACGAGACAATGTAGCTCATTATTTTTTTGCAACTTCATCTAACCCTTCAAATCAACCACGCTTAGGTTTGGGATATGGGGTCAGTAGTTTATTAATGCTTTTCAAAAAACTAAATTTCCTTTCCATAAAAGACAAAGATCTAGAGATCATTATAAGCCAACTGAAACGAAAAAATTCTATATTATCAAAAAAAGGAAATGAGGCAGAACAATTAGCAAAAAAACTAGTAGGACATGAAGCACTAATAATTGGCGGGCAACTATTTGAAGGAAATTTACGAATAATGCGAAATCAATGGTGCGAAACCGGAAAAAACTTTGCTTCATATCTTGTTGTCCCAGATATGAATCACTTTTCGCTGGAAGGTCTTGGGAAACCAGTTAGTAACAAAAAACGTTTGGTAGCTATAGAAATTCAATCTTCTTTATATGATGCAAAAATTAAAAAACGTCTTGAGTTAACAAAAGAGATTATTAAACGACAAGGCATTAAAGTAGTATCATATTCACCATCAGGGAAAACTCCCTTAGCTCAAAGTTTTGACCTCTTGCAGTTTGGCTCTTGGTTAACGTATTATCTTTCTATACAAAATCACGTAGACCCTCTACCAGTCCCTTGGGTTGACTGGTTTAAAAAACAGCTATTAACTAAATAAAATATATGAAACATTCAGGAGGGGAATGGATCATGATCCGTTCAGTGTTGTATGTGCTTTTGTGCGTAAGCCTCTGGTCTTCGCACTTTTTTATTTCCCTAGCCGAACCTATACTGCCAAGTGACCTGGTAATTAGTCGTATCCAAATCACAGGGGGAACAGGAAAAACTGATAATGACTTTATTTCAATCTTTAATAAAACTAATTCAGCGATCGATCTCTTGGGACTTCGCTTAGTTAAACGAACACAATCAGGCACCACTGATACAACAATCAAATCGTGGGTAGATCCTTTTCTACTTAACCCTGGGGTTATATACACCTGGGCCAACTCAAATAATGGTTTTGCTATTTCTATTAACGCTGATACATCTTCAACACAAACAATTAGTAGTGATAATGGAATTGCTTTACGCCTTGGTTCTGAAAATACAGGCACTATTATTGATAGTGTTGGCTGGGGTGGAGCCCAAAATATTTTTGTTGAAGCCTTAGCTTTTGCGCAAAACCCAGGTGCTAATGAAATATTAGAACGAATAGACAATCAAGACACAAATAATAATTCTTTAGATTTTAGAATCTTGAATGGGGTTATGCCGCCAATCTGTGGTAATCATATTATTGAAACAGGCGAGCAATGTGATGACGGAAATAGTATTGATGGTGATGGATGTGATTCTTTATGTGCTTTTGAGGCTATTCCTAGTCTATGTGGAAACAATGTTATTGAAAGTGGAGAACAATGTGATGACGGAAATAGTATTACAGGAGATGGCTGCTCTGCAACTTGTCAAACTGAAATTTCAACAACAGGCGAAGTATATATTAATGAATTTATTGCTGACCCGGTGTCGGGTAGTAATGAATGGATTGAGTTATATACTCCCTCTTCAACTGCTATAAATATTACAGACTGGAGCATTGAAGATGGCGGTGGTAGCAAGACAAGATTAACTGGAAATATTGGTGGAAGTAATAGATTTTTAATTATCGAAAAACCAACAGGTAGTCTTAATAATGCTGGAGATACAATAATTCTTCGTAATAAATCTGGAACAATTATTGATCAAATTTCATACGGTGATTGGGAGGATGGGAATGTTAATGATAATGCTCCCACTGGTGAAGACCCAATGAGTGTGGCTAGACATATAGATGGCCAAACAACTCACAATGACTCGTTAGATTTTGCTATTACAACTTCGCCAACTAAAGGCCTAACAAATATTATTACAGCTCCAATTAATGAAGAGGAAATAGATAATGAACTTTATGATTTTACTAAGACTATAACTAATTCAGAAATTTTTTCTGACCCCCTTGGCATTGATGCTGAGGCTACCCAAGGAGAATATATTGAATTATATAACTTTGGTGATACTCCAGTTAACGTAAAAGGTTGGTATATAGAAATTGATGATGGGGAATATATATATGATTTTAAGGACTCAACAATCATAGACAGTAAAAAATATTTGATTATTCCGGGACCAAACTTTTTTAAGCTAAATAATGATGGTGGAAAAATTAAATTATTTCAGCCAACAAAATCAAGCGCCCTTCAAACAGTTAATTATAAAAATGGGACTGAAGGACAAAGTTATAGTTTAATAAACGAAAATAGTGTTACTAGTAAAAACTGGAAATGGACAAATCTTCCGACACCTCAAAAACCTAATGTTCATGTTGCGCCTCCACAAGCATTATTTAGTGCTCCGGCCACTGCTCTAGTGTCTACGCAAATACAATTTGATAGCTCTGATAGTAACACAGGCGGAATTCAAACCACCTATTCTTGGAATTTTGGTGATAACACAATGAGCCTACTATCAAATCCCCAACACTTATATAAAGTTACAGGTACTTTCACTGTTGTATTAACCTTAACTAATCAATATGGCTCTTCCACCTTATCCAAAAAAATAAAGATTACTAATAAAGCCGAAAAATTGGATGATTCAAATGTTGTCATAGCTTTAATGACCTCATCTGAAGTTGAGACCACTTCTGTAAGCGATAGAATTATTCTTAGTGAAATATTTCCTAATCCTCAAGGCAAAGATGAAGGTCAAGAGTGGATTGAAGTTATGAATAATGGAACAGAAATTATTAATCTCAAAAATTGGCGTGTTGCAAGTAAAACCAAAAAGGGGCCACTTATTAATGAAGATATAATTCTAGAACCAGGAGGAATTTCAATAATACCTGGCAGATTTTTGCCAATATTAGGGAATAATCAAGAAACTCTACAGCTCCTTAATACTAATGGAAAAATCATTGATCGTGTTTCTTATGAGTCTGCTCCCGAAGCGCAAAGCTATTCCTTAGTCAATGGAAAATGGCAATGGGTAAAAATATTTTCACCTGGAAAAATAAATACTCTAAACATAGAGCAAGCAACAAAAAATTTAGCTGGCGTAACCGTTAATCCAAATGATCCATCAAAAACAATTTTAACCGGAGTAATCGTGACGCTTCCGGGAATGTTTAGCACTCAATATTTTCATGTCAAACCTAGTAACTCTGAAGTATTATATCAAATCTATAGTTCAAAAAAATTATTTCCTGAATTAAAAATAGGACAGCAAATTACTATTAATGGAGAAATTAGTACAATTGATACTGGACAACGTTTAAAAATTACTACCGCTAAAGACATACAAATTATTGGTGAATCATCTATAACTGAACCTATGATAAGCAACTCACAAGAAATTACCAAACTTCCTCATCCACGTTTTGTACGCATTGAAGGAGAGATAACGAGCAAAAAAAGTCCTCGATTAATTATTACTGACACCACAGGAGATATTGAAGTTTATCTAGCCAAAGGCACTGGCCTTTCAATTTCTCGCTTTGCAGTCGGCGACAAAGTAATCATCACAGGTATTACTGAAATGTCTAATTCCACTCTCAAAGTTATGCCACGATCTGAGGCTGACATTACATTTCTTAATGATAGCTCAGGACCAGAAAATACGACGTCTTTAGATAAAATATCCGATAAGCTAAATACAAGTCAACGAGATAACAAAAGAAGTTTATTTATATATTTAATTATTGGTGGTATGGGCTTAGCAGGTTTAGCAGGATTCATATTTTGGAAATACGGGACAAAAAAATAAATTTTTAAATTATTTTCTGGTTTAAATAAATACACTGACCTTAATCATAAATAGCGCGTCAATCAAATAATATTTTAAAAAGAAGAAAACAAAAACTCCCCAGTCAAATGACTGAGGAGTTTTTTAGGTTTAATGACAAAGTCCTGGCGGCGACCTACTTTCCCAGGGCTTGGGCGGCCCAAGTATCATCGGCGCTGAAAGGCTTAACTTCTGTGTTCGGGATGAGAACAGGTGTGACCCTTTCGCAAGAACCACCAAGACTGTGCCATCAAACTAACAGAACAGTTAACGGAATATAGAATGATTTATCTGTCCATAGCTCAGAAAGAGCGTAGGAGGATAAACTAGCTCACAGCTTGCGCAGGAACTAGTTTAAAAACAAAAAAGTGGGAAAATCTGATGGTTTATTAGTACTCCTTGGCTTAACCCATTGCTGGGCTTACACCTAGAGCCTATCAAGGTCATATTCTCTGACCAACCTATGAAATCTAATCTTGAAGACAGCTTCACGCTTAGATGCTTTCAGCGTTTATCTTAACCGAAGGTAGCTACCCAGCAATGCCCTTGGTAGGACAACTGGCACACTAGAGCTTCGTTCTTCCCGGTCCTCTCGTACTAGGGAAGAGCCTTCTCAAATTTCCGCGACCATAGTGGAGAGGAGACCGACCTGTCTTACGCATGCTCTCTCACTTATTACTAAGTGCATTGGACTATACCATCATCCTACAACGCTTGTAGGAGGCCGACGTTTTAGCGTTATTTTCAACGCTCTGTTTCTTTCGAAACAAGTCTCTAAGGGGTCAACTTATGTTTGATACGTTTTTTAGAATAATTCAATTCGGCAAACTTATTAACTAAATTCATCAACTTAATAAAGTCAGCTTTATTTTTTACTAAAACTTTATTCTTTAATATTTTTTCTATTAAATTCGCTTGACGATTTTTTAAAATCAAATGCGGTTTAATCTTTTCAATTAAAGCTAAAATTTCTTCTTGTCTACCTATAGTATATTCTAAAATACCATCTTTTCTTTTTCGCAAATAACCACAACCTAACAGACTACAAATTTTCTTAAAATTTGCTTCATCTTTGGCTGATTGAAACAATATAATATATGGAGCTATTTGAAAACCATACCTATAACTACTGTTTGGTTTTAATCTCACATATATACTACCATCGCCATCAATAAATCCTGCTAAATAAGCTATTTGTGATTGCGTTAATTTTAACATAAGTGACTTCCCTCGGTATTATCCTAACATATGACAGGTTAAACTGGAATATGCTTAAGGATTTCACCGATATGAGTCAGCTTTTATACCAATACCAATTACTTGATATTGCCGCCGTAATTCGATGTCTGTTATCACTGGATTCAGAGTGTTTAAGAGCCAAATTAATTTAGCTTCTAAACGGTCTGAACCCAGCTCGCGTGCCGCTTTAATGGGCGAACAGCCCAACCCTTGGGAGCTTCTCCACCCCCAGGATGCGACGAGCCGACATCGAGGTGCCGAACCACGCCGTCGCTGTGGACGCTTGGGCGTGACTAGCCTGTTATCCCCGGAGTAGCTTTTATCCGATGAGCTTCCGCCGTTCTATTTCGTACGGTCGGATCACTAAGTTCTGCTTTCGCAACTGCGCGACTTGCGGGTCTTGCAGTAAAGCTGGCTTATGCCTTTACACTATCTCTCGGGTTTCCATCCCGAGATAGCCAACCTTTGTAAACGCCTCCGTTACCTTTTAGGAGGCATCCGCCCCAGACAAACTACCCACCAGATACTGTCCTCTATCCGGATTCACGGATCAAAGTAAGAATTAAGAATATATCAGGGTGGTATCTCACTGGTGCCGAAGCTCCCACCTATTCTGAACAGATATATCCCTAACCCAATATCAAGCTATAGTAAAGCTTCACGGGGTCTTTTCGTCCAACTATGGTTAACCAGCATCTTTACTGGTCTTGTAATTTCGCCGAGTCCCTCGTTGAGACAGTTTCCAAGTTGTTATGCCATTCGTGCAGGTCGGAACTTCATTATTAGCATCATATTACTATGATGATTAGACTATACTTTCATCTTGTTATCATCTTTAGGAGATCAGTTCGACGATACTTTTTATTACCATCGATATTTAATTTTTCACTTAACATAAGTATTTCCTCTAAGCCTACTTTAGAAAGATGATGATTTGAATATATTAATTCACAAATTTTTGCAAATCTTTCAAATTCATCTTTTTTAGCAGTCATTAAGGGATACTTCTTAAAATGAGGAATAATTATTTTTACTAATTCAGTAATATTCCTAACTTCATACTTATAGTTTTGATCTTTATTGGAGAATCTTACACCTCCACAACGAAAAAATCGTTGGAGGAAAAAGATAATATCTTGACTGCGCTTATGTTGACTAACAGAAAAGCTTGGTCTTACTTCTATACCTAATTTCATTTTACTCCGGAGAGAAAATGAAACTAAGAAACAACCTTCTCCATCTACAAAGCCAGTTATATATGAGTTAATATCCATATATTTTAGTTATTTCTCCGTGGATGACTATTTTTAACAAGAGCTGACGTGTTACTTCTTTACAGAAGTCTCATCTTTCGATTCAGTCGTTACGGGTCCCACTATTACATGGGTTCCCACGGTATTGTCCTCTTTTACAAGTAGGAGTTTCACCGTTATGAGTCAGTTTACTTGAACGCATTACTGCGTTTTCGGGCAAGTTATGTCTCTGTAAAAACAGAGTCCGACATGTTTACCCGACAAGGAATTTCGCTTGAGTTGTTACCATAATATATATATTATGGCGTCCTGATTATTTCAGAACCTGTATATCGCTATACAGTCCGGACTATATCTTTCCGTCTTAAGACGGATTTGGCATGTAGTCTCTGAGGATTCTAATTATACTATCTCGTGATTTTCTTCGATTCATTGTTGCGGCAATTTCTGCTATTTTTATTACTCCCGCTCTTGTTAAATGCTCACCTTGATTAATTATTTCTAAACATTTCACAAACTTTAAAAAATCTAAATTTTTTGAAGTTCGTAATTTATTTTCCATAAAAAAAGGAATTATCACATTTATTAAATCGATTCTTTTTCTTACCACATATTTCCATAAGTTTTCTGTATGATTGTCATGACGTTTATTAAGATATAATTTGCCTACTTGAAAAAAATTTTGTAATTCTTCTAAAGCAGATTTACTCTTTTCGCCCTGAGTCACTGAAAACTCATGAAAAACTTGATAACCAGTTGCATAGCCTCGTCTGATTCTATTCTGTTCTTCTCTATCTTGTTGCATAAAAATGCCAATAGAAAAACATCCTTCACCATCAACGAATCCAACTATCCAACCAATTAACATTAGTCTTCTTAGTCTTTCCTGCTGATTGTCTGCACGAGATACATTTTCACTTTTTATCATAAAAAAACTTTAAATTTTTATTATAAGAAGTAGTACTCGATACTACAGGTTTTTAACCACAGATTTTCCAGCATATAGCCAAATTTTAGGGACAACTATTTACATAGTTAGGCAGCATATTCAATCTACAACAGTCCTAGTCCTTCTGCTGCTTAATTTCTTAGGCAACAGAACCTTAGGACCGTTATAGTTACGGCCGGCGTTCATCCGCGCTTCAATTCAAAGCTTCTCTTCCCGAAGGAAAATGACCTCTCCTCTTAACGTTCGGACACTGGCCAGGCATCACCCCCTATACATCCTCTTGCGAGTTAGCAGGGAGCTGTGTTTTTGCTAAACAGTCACTTGGAATCTTTCGCTGCGGCCCGGATTGCTCCGGGCAGGTCTTATTGCTAACTTACGACCGCTGTTTTGCCGAGTTCCTTAACGAGGGTTCTCTCGTACACCTGAGGCTCCTCGCCTCATCTACCTGTGTCGGTTTGCGGTACGGTTACTGTAACCTTAGCCCTAGAGGTTTTTCTTGAAAATTTCTCCGCTCAAATTGATTCCACCCGAAGGCTTCATCTCCCGCCGACTGCTTAGACTAGTGATCCGGATTTGCCTAGATCAGTCCTTATAGCAAGCGACGTTCATACCATAGAAACGCTTGAACCTCAAAACTTTGTCCCCCCATCGGAAAATTACAGTAGTGCTGGAATATTAACCAGCTCATCCATCGACTACGCTGCCACTACAGCAGCCTCGCCTTAGGACCGACTCACCCTGGGTCGATTTGCGTTGCCCAGGAACCCTTAGATTTTCGGTGGGCAGGGTTTTCACCTGCCTTTTTGCTACTTATGCCAACATTCTCTCTTCTAATCCCTCCACCACGACTCACATCGTGACTTCAGCGGTATTAGAATGCTCCTCTACCAATCATCACTTGCGTGATGAGTTCGCATCTTCGGTAATAAACTTAGCCCCGGTACATTTTCGGCGCGAGACGACTAGACTAGTGAGCTATTACGCTATCTTTAAAGGATGGCTGCTTCTAAGCCAACCTCCTAGTTGTCGCAGTCACGACACCACCTTTTACACTTAGTTTATATTTAGGGACCTTAGATGGCGATCTGGGCTGTTTCCCTTTAGACTAATGGACCTTAGCGCCCATAGTCTGACTCCCGAGCTACACGCATAGGTATTCGGAGTTTGGTTGAAAACGGTACCTTGCGGCCCGTTTCCATTCAGTGCTCTACCCCCTATGTTAAGCGCTCGAGGCTAGCCCTAAAGCTATTTCGAGGAGAACCAGCTATTGCCGAGTTCGATTGGAATTTCTCCGCTAACCACAACTCATCCCAGAGTGTTGCACGACTCACGGGTTCGGTCCTCCCCTTGACTTTCGTCAAGGTTCAACCTGGCCATGGTTAGATCACCCGGCTTCGGGTCTTGTGCATGCGACCTTCTTACATATTAGAAAGACAACAAGCTGTTGCTTACGCAACAGAAGTTTATAAAGTAAAAAGTTATAAGGTTATAAAGTATGCATTAAAAATACAACTTTATAACTTTATGAACTTTATAACTTTTAACTAACTTGTTATCGTTTCTAATAAGTAAGAGTACGGGCTATTAACCCTCGCTTTCACTGTGACTTCTTCGCTTTAAGCGAATTAATCAAGCCGCATACAACAAACTCGTTGGCTCATTCTTCAATAGGCACGCCGTCACGCACTCCGCTTACGCGGCGCGAGTTTAAAAAGTTAAAAAGTTAAAAGTTTATAAAGTTTTTTTAAAAAATTTACTTTACAACTTTATAACATTATTACTTTTAACTCGTGATTCGCGAAAGCGAAGCACGCTCCGACTGCTTGTAAGTATATGGTTTCAGATACTATTTCATCTCCCTTACCGGGATGCTTTTCACCTTTCCCTCACGGTACTAGTTCACTATCGATCTCAAGAAGTATTTAGCCTTGGGTCATAGTCGACCCGGATTCTCACGAGATTTCACGAGTCTCGCAATACTTAAGAATATGTCATCATAACGCAGAAATTATTTTCGCTTACCGGGCTATCACCGTCTCTGGCCGAGCTTTCCAGCTCAATTCAACTAATAAAATCTGTCGTTACCTTACCGCATTAGGTAGTAAGCACGACCATCTTGCTACACCGCTAAAACATATGGACCTAATTCCTTCAGCATACGCGTCTCACAAAAGTGAAAAACATATACGTGGTTTTAATGGTTTGGGCTGCTCCCCTTTCGCTCGCCACTACTCGGGGAATCGCAATCTCTTATCAACATCGGTGAAAGGTCACCAATCTTGATAAAAGATCAAATTGTTCTCTTTTCCTCCGGCTACTAAGATGTTTCAGTTCACCGGGTTATCGTCTCACTCGCCTATGTGTTCAGCGAGCGGACATCCTGTCTTCAACAGGATAGGTTTCCCCATTCGGAAATCCTCGGGTCAAAGGTTGCTTGCCACCTTACCGAGGCTTATCGCAGGCTGCTACGTCCTTCATCGTCTTCTTGAGTCAAGGCATCCACCATACACCCTTACGAGATTTTCCCACACCTTTATTTTCAAAAAGTGCAAGAAATCTTTTTTATTTTCTTACTTATACTTACTTAGACTCTTAAAATTACAATATTTAATTATTTGAGTAATCAATTCTATATTCCGTTGTTAACGTTCTGGTGCTCCGATAAACTAGTTCTGCGGAGCTGAGGAATCACAAATTAATGATCCTTCAGCTTGGCACAACAATTAAATTTTCTCTTTAAGGACTAAAAAAACCGCTTTCTAGCGGCTAATTACACAAAAAAGCAGTGAAGGGATTAGCCACGTTTTATTTGATAACTATATAAGTATTTCTTCATAGATGGTTTCCTTATTATACAGGATTACGAAAGCCTGTCAAGAGATCTGACAGAGTGGGTGTCAGTTATATAGATAGAGCTAATATTAGCGAGAAAAATATCGTTCAAACTCACTTTCTGTTTCTTTATTTGATGAGCTTTTTTCAGACTTTTTTTCCTTTGGGGATGAAGTGGGGACAACCTCTTCGTCATCCAAGCCATTTTCATCAACTTCTTCGGTCATAAATTCTGGCACTTCACTTTCATTATTTGAATCATTCTGTTGATCATTATCATCAGAATCATCATTTTTTTCCTCATCATTCTCTTCTTCAATCTCATCATCAGATTCTTCAGACAACAAAGTATCATCATCACCTAAATAATTATCAGGAGCTTCTGCTGTTGCTTGATTATGCAAACGGGCACCAGCGACACCATCTTGAATCATGGCTTCATATTGTTCTTTAGTCACCATAATCTCTCTGGCCTTTGCACCATTTGATGGACCAATAATTCCTGACTCTTCAAGAATATCCAAAAGTCTGGCTGCGCGAGCATAGCCAATTGAAAGTCGGCGTTGTAAAAATGAAGCAGAAGCTTTTCCAGAATTAATAATTAATTCTTTAGCTTCTTGGAATAACTCATCGTCATCATCTGTTCCACCATCAATTCCAACTCCGGCAACACCCCGAACTTTTTGTCGTTCAACAATTTCTGTAATATAATTTGGCGAACCACTTTTTTCTTTTATATACGAAACCACACGCTTAATTTCTTGATCAGTAATCAAGGCACCTTGAATACGTTTTGGTTTTGTTAAAGCAACACTGGAAAAAAGCATATCTCCTCTACCTAATAATTTTTCAGCTCCCAATGAATCAAGAATAGTTCGTGAATCAATACCAGATGTTACAGAGAAAGCAATTCGAGCCGGCATATTTGCTTTAATTGTTCCAGTAATAACGTTTACACTCGGTCGCTGTGTTGCCAAAATCAAATGAATACCAACGGCTCTCGCCATCTGTGCCAAACGAACAATACCTGCTTCCATTTCTTTTGGTGCCACAACCATTAAATCTGCCAACTCATCAATAATAAAAATAATGTAAGGCATCTTTTCTTTATTAGACTGGTTGTAACCTTCAATATCTCGTTTATGAACTTGTGATAAGGTTTCAAAACGTCGATCCATTTCATTCAAGCACCATTTCAAGGCATTAATAGTTTTTGAAACTTCAGTAATAACTGGCGTTAATAAATGAGGCAAACCATTATAAACAGTTAACTCAACCCGCTTTGGATCAACCATAATAAACTTTAAATCATCAGGATTATTTTGATATAACAAACTAACAATCAATGTATTTAACATGACTGATTTTCCAGAACCAGTTGCACCAGCAACAAGTAAGTGAGGCATTTTATTTATACTATCTAACCATACTTTGCCCGCCACATCTTTACCCAAGGCAATCATTAAATTGTTATTCCGTCGTTTAAAATCTTCTGACTCCAAAACTTCACGAAGATTAACAATCGCCACAGTACGATTTGGTACTTCAATTCCTACCAAAGCCTTCCCGGGAATTGGCGCTTCAATACGAACCGGATGAGCTGCTAAAGCCATTGATAAATCATTATTTAATCCGGTAATACGAGAAAGTTTAATTCCCTCAGCTGGTTTCAATGTATATTGCGTAACCGTTGGCCCAACACTGACATCACCCATCTCAACAGGAATATTAAACTTTTCAAGAGTTGTTTTTATAATCTCAATATTACTTTTTATATCTCCTGACGTTGGTTTTGAAGGACGACTATTTAAGAGATCAAAAGGAATATCAATCTTTATATTAGTTGGCTTCCAACTCATTTTATCATCTTCACCCTTTGCCCTTCCTACATTTTTTAATTGCCTAGATTCATCTTTGATACTACGTAGATTAAAACTATCATCAATCTCGCCTTCAACCGTTGCTCCACTAGACAAAGCTTCTCCTTGTTCAGCCTTTTCATCATACTCACGAGCTAAAGCGCTATCTTTTTTACCGCTAAAAATTGACGAAAAGGGACGCGCCAATAATCGTGCTGGCATTGCACCACTTCGAAAAAGTGTGGCTAGGTTAGTATTAAACATTAACATCAAGCCAATAATTAATAACCCAAGAACCACAACAATTCCAGCCCAAAAACCAAACAGCTTAATAACAATTACAGCCAATGACCAGCCAATATGTCCGCCACCTTTTCCAAGTTCTAGAGCTTGATTCCAATTTTCAACATCAACAAATAATTGCAACATTCCCTGGAAGGACCAAAGAAATAAGAATATTCCAAAGTAACGTAATCCACCGTTACGACTGCCTCTTGTTTGATACAATTCCCAACCAGTTACTAGCAACAAAACAGGGATCAACCAATTTCCCCAACCAGAGAGCCAATCCATAGCCTTGCTCAAGTATGCACCCAAACTACCGGCCAAACCAAATATACTCAAAAAACAAATAATTCCCAGACTTAAAAAAAAGACTGCCCAGATACTTTGTTTTATATCAGCGCTCAAACTAAGACGAGGAATAGAAATATAATCTAAAGGATTTTTTTGTTTTCGGCGACGACCCATATATTCTTAATAATATCAAAAATCAAGGACTCTGCACTAATTAATTTAGTATATCACAGCTTTAGTTACAAAAGAATGCATAAAATAATTCTCTAAATTATCAAATTACCAACAAAAAAAACCGACGTTAATCGGATTTTTCTTTGTAGAAAATGTTTACTTAGCAACTTCCGTTTTTTCAGGCTCTTCAACAGCTGAGTTAATCATTTTATCAGAGGTTTCCGTTGGTAGATTTGTTCTAGAAACGTTGGTTTGATTTTGATGTAGGGTTGAAAGAGGCGTATGTTTTTTTAAAAATTCTTTCAGTTTTTCTCTTATTTCAACTCTCAAGGATTCATTTTTAGAAGTTGGTTGTTCAAAAGATGGTTTTTCTATAGACATAAATCTTTAGGCATTAAGAAAAGTTTTAATTAGAAAATAGAAAAATTTGATGGTTATTTTCTATGAATTAATAAACCATAGCATATTTAACTGATTTTTGCAAGTCAAGATTTCAAAACTACTCAAAAAAAAGAATCGTCTGTTTTTCGGACGATTCAGTTAGTAAGAAAAACATAAAACTTAGATTTGCTCTGACAGCCTATAAACTGTCATGTTTTCAAGAAAAAAGTTGCTTTCTCAATCTTCTTGAAAAAATTTCCTTGAAGAATATTTAGCAAATACAAAACTCCGACCTCAGAAAAATGAAGATCTTCCATTAGTCTGGTTTCTCCACTAATCTTAAGTATGTCAGAACTTTCTTGAGTCTCTTGGGCAAAAAGTAAGCTTTTAAATTTCTTATTTATATCAAGCAATGATGCATTATATATGCATTTAATCACTGATATAACTACATCAAGATTACTATGTGAACGAAGTTCTAAGTATCCAAGAACTCTAAAATATACTGGGATATAAAGTTCTTTTTGCTCCATTTTCCCCTCCTTTCCATTTTAGTTACATTTTTTTAATTATTTACCTACATTAAACAATATAGCCTCAAAAAAGTCAATTTTCGACTGTTGTCAGTAATTATGGTATAATTGACTTACAAAGGTCGAGGTTACGTTCTTATTACTATATATTTTGATTTTATGAAAAATCTTCATAGTATTACGTTTCTTCTCGTTATTATCGGTGGACTAAACTGGCTACTTGTTGGTCTTTTTAGTTGGGATGTTGGGCAGCTTTTTGGCGGTATGGACAATATGATTTCCCGCCTTATCTATATTCTAGTTGGTATTTCTGCGATTGTAGAAATAGCTCAACACAAAGCCAATTGCAAAGTGTGCGGAGACAAATCATCTCGTCCTGCTGCTTAATATTTAGTTACAGAAAATCAACCCGAAGTTTAGTGAAAAGTTATAATGTTAAAAAGTTCATAAAGTAATTCAAATAATGAATTCTACTTTTAACTTTATAACCTTTAACTTTATCACTGACTTCGGGTTGTTTTTTTATCTCTTTAAAAACTCAATAATGATGTTCATTCTTTTCTACAAAGTCCCACACCCATTTGGCAACATTATTCGATGGACCTTCAATTGGATCATGATGTAGATTAATAAATGGCACGCCATTACTTTCTATAATTCCCCATTTTTGTGTATGAGGTGATTGATCAATCTTTTCAATAATAAAATCAAAACCAATCATCGGATCACCAATAACTTCCGCAGCTACTTCAAGAATTTTAATAATTTCAGGATGAGTAATATGTGTATCTTCGGCACTATTACCACCATATGAAACACCAATCTTTTCTGATAAATCAATCGTCACACCGGCTGGTAAAATATCATCAAGACTTCGATTATTTCTGGCTAAAAAAATTCCCATCTCCGGCTTAATAATTACATTATGAATTTCTGGATGCTTATGTTGATTTTTTATATCAATTAATTCAAGAATTGTGTGTTCGCCATCACCGGTAACACGCGGCGGATCTCCGCGTAGATTTCCGGTAAACTTTCCGTCAATCATTGTGCCTCGGTACACACTACCAATTAAATGCTCTTCCATGACCACCCAATAACAAAGCTGTTTGGCAATTCTAAAAGCCTCTTTTAATTGTTTTTCATTATAAATAAAAGTAGTTGTGTGCCGACCACGTGAACCTAAACGCGGTTTAATTATTACTGGTTTTTCTAAACTCTGAAAAGCCTTTTTTAATTTTCTATAAGAGGAAAAACTTCCGCCCTTAGGCACAGGAATACCTGCCTCTTGTAACTTTCTTTTAACCAAGGCCTTATCATCCATCCACCATTCACCAGTCCCGGGCATATATTCGGGTCGTGGCAATCCTGAAAAATATATCCAGCGATCATTAATCTTGGCCCTATATGAATCATTTTCTTTACCAAAAATTTTCACACTTTGCATTGTAATTCCACGACGTTTAGCTTCTAACCAGAGCACCTCAGCACGTGAACTTGTTTTATCAGACAAGTCGTCAGCATACGTAATTAAATTTAGTTTTTCAAACAAATATACTAGGGGAGAAAATATAACACTAACATATTTAAAAAAAGATTTACCAACTTTTCCCCCAAATAAAAATTGATTCAGAGGTAACATAACAACTGAAACGGACTCATTAATCCAATTAACAAAATGAGGGGTTGGATTATTACCACAATATGCACATTTAGACATACATTAATTCAAAAATTAAAAATTAAAAACTTAAAAACTAAGAAATTTGAAAATTAAAAACCAGGGAAGTAATCTTTTTTTATATTACTTTTCTTTACGCCCACTGATGCCAATAAATTTTCATACCTTTCAACCATGGCATTTGGACCTGATAAATAACATACACGTTCGCAATAATCAGGAACATTTTCTTGCAACAGTTTTTCATCAATAAAACCAGATTGCCCCTGCCAATCAGTTGGAATATTATCTTTTTCTGTAATAATATAGACAACTTTTATACCAAGCTGTTTTTCTGCTTCTGCAAAAATATCCTGGTAAACAAAACTATCAATTGACCGAGAAGCATACAATAAAACTATATCTCTTGATTCATGATGGTCAAGTACGTATTTTATCATACTACGAAACGGAGTGATACCAATCCCGCCGGCAATAAATAAAAGTTTTGTGCTTGTATTATTCGGCAATGTGAATTCTCCAGTTAACTGTGAAGCCCAAATCTCATCTCCAGGCTTCATATTTACAAGCTCTTGCTTAAAACGGCTTCCCTTAGAAAATACTCGAACACCTAACCGAACATCTTCTTCAGTTGGCGATGAAGCTATTGTAAAATAACGTCGATTACCGCGATTTTCTAGAAAGAGTCTTGGCAATGTCCATTCAAAATATTGGCCTGCTTTAAACAAAACTTTTTTTGGTGCTTTAAAAACAAATTCATATATATCTTGGGATAGTGATTCTTTTGAAAGCAACGACAAACGTAGTTTATTCTTAGGACTAACTACATAAGAAAAAATATTTCCAAGGACTAAAGCTAACTCTGGTGTTGAGTATAAAGGACCCAAACTAAATTGCAGGGAGAATAAACAACCCACTAAGACAGCATACATTATTTGTAATTGTCGTGCGGGTGGAGTAGTCAATGGCTCAGTTAACATTATTGTTCCCAAAAAAATTAATGGCCATGAATAAAAAATTTCTGCTACACCATCCCAAGCCAGATTCCCACCCAATAAACGAGGAACAATTAGTAATATAAAACTTGTTAATACAAAAGTCCCAAATAAAGCAAAACGACGGATTTTCCTTACAACCAACAACCCAAAGATTGAGACAAATAATAATAGTGGCGAACTACTAACCCACCAAATAGCTAAACCAGAACCACTCAAACCTATTATTACTGCAGCAATGGCTGCTGGATTAAAAATATGTTTTTTATTAATTGCCAAAACATACTTTGAGAGCATAGCCAAAGTTCCGGCTGCAATAATCACAACATAATCAGAAAATACAATTGGTGGAACCAAGATTAAAGCTAATATTAAGGCTGTAATACTGGCTGATTCAATATTAACTGGGGCTTTATATAATTTTCCTATACCAAAATTAACCACGTTACAAACTATCAATAATACAATTGAAGAAACCAGAAGCTCAAGAGGGGCAAAAGGTAATAAACCGAGCCAAGATATAATAATAGAAATAACTAACAAAACTCCCAACCCATATATTAATAACCGATACATGGTAATTGAGTTTAGAAAATTATCAATAAATTTCATACAACAATTTTAAAATATTTCGCCTGGAAAATTATCTGAGATTTGAATTGAAAAATCTTGATGCACAATTAGATATTCAAATTGAAATTCTTTTTGAAGAATGGCTGGGTCAGTAAAAAATAAAGCGGTGGTTAACCCATCTGCCAGTAACGTGGTTTGAGCCACGACCCAAATGGCCAAAATATTCTGAGGTGACTCCAAAGTATGAGGATTAATAATGTGATGGAATTTCCCCCACTTTCGACGATTGCCTGCCGAACCACATAAACTTTGATTCAAAATAGTAGCCACGCCAATAACCTTAGTTGGATCAGTTGGATGTTCTAAACCAACTCGTAATGGTAGAGCACTATTATGATAAACCATATCACCACCAGCGTCCACGCAAAAAGAAGAAACTTCTTCTGCGCGAATAATATCAGCTACAATATCAATCAAATAACCTTTCCCAGCAGCCCCAAAGTCCAAAATTACAGGTTGTTTAACTAAAAGCTGTAAACCTTTTCGTTCCAGAACATCCTCCCAAGGCAAGGGAGAAATTATGCTTTTTGCTTCCAAAGAGTAACTTGCATCATAACCAGCATCTGACAATATGTTACCAATTAATGGCGTCACTGATCCCGCAGTCAATCGATATAAATTTTCATACAAGGAAAATAAGGCTTCAGCATCGGAAGGTAATGAATACCTGCCGGCATTTTTTGATATTTCAAAAACCAAGGAATCTTCACGAAAACGTGAATAGTGGCGATCAAAAATATCAATTCTATTTCTAATCTTTTGAAATATTTTTTCTCTTGTAGATACCGAAAGACCATCGGGAAGATCAATCTGCCAAGTTGTCCCGATGGCCTCAAAAATATATGGCTCTGGTGACCAGGCCATATGATATTAAGATTTTGCCTGCGCTTTAATTTTTGCTAATGCATCATTAAAGCC
Organism: Candidatus Falkowbacteria bacterium; assembly: GCA_016699775.1. Lineage (NCBI taxonomy): Bacteria > Bacillati > Minisyncoccota > Patescibacteriia (SeqCode) > Patescibacteriales (SeqCode) > Patescibacteriaceae (SeqCode) > Patescibacterium (SeqCode) > Patescibacterium danicum (SeqCode). The sequence goes on from CP065010.1 coordinate 891,858, forward strand.
CTTTGGGGTCAAAGAAGACCCAGAAACTTTGGAAAGTTGCACTTCATCAATCTTTTTACCAACTACAAATTGCTTGTAGTCTCCTGCGAAAATTCCTTGAAATTTAACCGATGCTGGACGTTCAGCCTTGGCTTCAAAAGTAACTTCAGTAATAATATCATCTTGCAAAGTTACACTAACACCAACCTGTTCAGTTCCACCTGGTGAAGTATACTCTCCAACTGATGAATAGGTCCCGTTTTTATATGAAGCAGTCATTACTGCTGGCTCTTGAGTAGAAGTAGTTGGTTGCTCATCTAAAGGTATTAAAAACTCATCATCAATGACGGTTTTATTTGTTACAGCAATTTCAGGCTCTGGTGAAACAACAGGCTTGTTCATTGCCATGTAAGCCAAGATGCCAACCGGGATAGCAATTATCACTAACCACATCCAGATTTTACTTGGTTTATTTGAATTGTCTGAATTTATTTGTTCCATAAAATATGTATTAATTTTTATTTAAATATATGGTGTTGTTCACCCAGTATACGAAATAATATTATTTTAAGCAAGCCTATCTGCTAGAGAATTTACTTTCTCTTTTATTTTTTCAAAAATTTCTCTATCTTTTTGAAGCATCCTAGCTTTGCTACGAGCAGTTTGAAAAAATCCTGCTCCAATAACATCAGAAACATTCCAAATTTCAAACTGTGGTGGTATATAACGTAACTTTCTTTGAACAAAATTACTATGCTCCTCCTGCATAAAGATAATTAAATCATTTGCAGCCAAAAGCTCCTTAGTAGTTTTTGTCCAGGTTGGGAAAGTATACTGCCAAAGACCTGCTTCGTCTAAAATTATTTTTGTATACCAACAAATGTCTCCATTAAGATTGTCATCTGCATGAATACCACTTGAGGTAGCCGTGACTCCGGGTATTTGCTTTGAATTCATATATGCCTCCGCCATCCGACTGCGATTAGTATTACCACTACAGACAAAATGAATCTTCATATTTTAAGTTTCTTGTTCTTCTAAGGCTCGTCGCGTTGCAAGCAAGTCAGCTAACAATATTTTTAAGTCTTCTTCCTGTTCTTTTGAAAGTGTTGGATCATAGGTCAAACGAGCAAATTTATTTAAAAATAAGTGGTATAGATCATTAAAATGTGTGGCTAAGGCTTGATTTTTTTCTAAAGGACGATCGCGTAATAATCCTTCATAAAAAAAGACTCCCTCGTTGACCAAGCCGTCAAAAGCCGAGGAGAGTTGATAGGTTCTTGCCTCCATATATAGAATTAATAACCAGCATCAATACTGGCAAATTTATTTTTTCCAATAATTACATGATCAACCAAAGGAATTCCAATAATCTTACCTGATTCTATAATCCTTTTGGTGATCTCAATATCAGCCGCACTAGCAGTAACAATTCCAGAAGGGTGGTTATGAGCCAAGATCACAGCCACAGCTCCATATTCAATAGCAGGTTTAAATACTTCTCGAGGGTGAATTAAATTGGAGTTTATTGTTCCAATAGAAATAACCTCGTCATGAATTAAACGATGATGTGTATTTACATATAACCCGCGAAGATGCTCTTTGGATAACGTTCGTAAATCTTTTAAGTATTCATATACATCCTTAGCGGTTCTAATAATTACTCTTCCATATTCTCGGCGATCAAAAAATCTTCGTCCCAATTCAGCACAAGCAACAATTTGCAGAGCTTTTATTTCTGGGATCTGTAATTCTTGAGACAATGCTTTGGCATCAGTTTGGCTGGATAAAGTTTTCTCCCCATAATCACGAATCATTCGAGAAGCCATAGACATCACATCTTCCTTCTTAGTGCCAGTAGCCAAAACCACAGCTACCAATTCAGCGACAGTTAAAGCCGAAGGCCCATATTGGAGCAATTTTTCCCGTGGCCTATCTTCTGAAGGCATATCTTGAATACGCAAAATATACTCTTTAAAAGAGGTTGTGGTTTTTTCATCCAAAATTAAGTCTTGGTTTGTCAGCGTATATGATGTTCGCATATAGTTGAGTATAGCACGTTAATATATTAGGTAAAGTTATTGACAGAGTAAATTTTTTATATCATAAAAAGTCAATTTCTTTAACAAATTTTGGTGATCTGGTATTCCCTTAAAATTATCAAAATTTATTTATTTTTTATATTCTAAATACAAAAAACTACTTATTTTTACTAAATTAATAACTACTAAACTTGCTAATAACCAATAATCAAGCTGATGATTAAAAAGCTGGTATAAGATACCGAGAGAAATAACAATAGTTCCAGCAAGTAAGGCACCTCGATTAGCAATGTAACGGTGATGACTTTCACGTTCATCTGTTTGCTTGCCCTCTCCAACTAAAGAAAGTGTAATAACATAAAATACCAATAGAAAGCAGGAAATAATCATCATTGGCATAGTCATAGTATTTAGATTCTGATACCACAGAAAAACAAAAAACAAAACTATAAATAATAACAAGGCAAAATAATAACGAATAATTTTCATAATATTAAGCTAAAAAAAATAATTTTTCTATACTAACTTTAAAAAAATTTGCTAGTTGCATAGCTAGTAGTAAAGACGGGGTATAATTCCCTTTTTCAATAGCAATAATTGTCTGGCGAGAAACCTTAACTGCCAAAGCTAAATCCTCTTGTGTAACATTTTTTTCCAAACGCATTTTTTTGATGTTATTTTTCATCATCATACTATCCAAAGGTAAAAGTAAAAGCGGAAAATCCACTACCTTGAATCCTAATTTCAAGACTATGATCTTTGTAATCAGATGAATTAAAAAGATTGTATAATTCGGAATTTCTCACAATAATATCTGGTTGTTTTTGACCATCAACAATGATACTAAGCTTTGATTCTTGATCTGGATTACTCGCAACTAAGAAAACTTTTCCCGCCGAGAAACGTAGTTTTATAGTTCCTTGATCTCCGATTAATATAATTTTTTCTGAATCAAATTCCCATTTCCCTTCAAGAGCGAAATTATTCATTCGTAAATCTTTAGGTAAGGTGTAATCCAAAGGAGCTACTGAGGGAATTTGTTCTGGAGACAGATTAGCTAATCGATCAGTGCCAAAATATATTTCAGGAGTACTAATACTACCAACCAGATTCTTTTCTTCAAGATTGTTTGATATTTTTTCTAAGCCTAACAATTGGCGGATAGCATTTTCTGTTTCCATGTAACTGCCCTCTCCAAAATGTGTGTAGACTATTGTTCCGTTCTGATCTATAAGGTATTTGGCTGGCCAATATCTATTTGTATAGGCATTCCATGTCGCATAATCATTATCTTGGGCAACTGGATAATCAATACCATATTGTTTTAAAGCTCGTTCAACATTAGTAGATAACTTTTCAAAAGGAAATTCTGGTGTATGCACGCCAACAATAATCAAGCCTTTATCTTTATAAGTTTCATATAATTCTGTGATATATGGAAATGTACGAATACAATTAATACAACTATACGTCCAAAAATCTACCAATACTACTTTACCTTTTAATTGGGAAACAGTAAGAGGTTCTGAGTTTAACCAATTATCAATTCCAACAAACTCCGGAGCTTGTCCATAATTTTTAAAATCTATTGAAGATGCAAATGATGGCATCTTATCTTTTATTCCTTCTGACATTTCTGAAGTTTTATTTTTATCAAAAAAATCTAGAATTTTTGCTTGCAAAAACATATCATATTGAAAATATACTGCAATTGCTAGCAAAATAATTATCAATCCAAATAATTTTTGTAAGGATTTGGCATATTTAGCGATACTTTTCACTTTGGTAGTTAAAGCTTGGCCACCATAGGCAATAATAAGCATAGGAATCCCCGCACCTATGGCATAAGCTACCAGTAGAATGCCAGCCCGAGCTAAATCTTTTTGTTGAGAAATAAGAGTCAAGATTGAGCCAAGAATTGGTCCAGCGCAAGGTGCCCAAATAATTCCAATTAACATTCCAAGTAATAACCCACCAAAATTATTTTGTCCAACCTTTGTGCTTGCTTCACCTGCTTTGTTTATCAAGCTAGAAAGACGAATTGTGATTCGTTCAAAAATAGCTGGAACAATCATAAAGAATCCAAACACAAGCAACAAAACTGCAGCTCCATTACGTAAAGTTTGAGGATTTAAGCCAAGATTTTGCACTAAGAGGTTTAAGAACAAGGCCAAAGTAGCAAACGTTATAATAAAACCAAGAGTAATAAATAAAGGTCTGGCTCGACTTCGTTGACCAACTGAAGCTCCTAGCAAAATCGGTAAAGGCAATAAAATACAGGGTGCGGCAATAGTCAAAATTCCGGCAACAAAAGCTAAAAATAATTCAATCATATTATTTTAAATTGCTTTTCAAAGTATCAATATCTCCGCCTGTCCATTTTGAGATACCATTGCCATCGGTATCAATTTGTACAAATGTATGTTGGTAAGTTACTGCATATTTCTTCTTTAGATCTGAATTACTATCATAATCGGTTTTTAGCACTGTTACGCCTGAAGGGATTTCTGAAGTTCTATTATTAAAAGCTTGATCTGCAGATCGACAAAATGGGCACCAAGGAGCATAAAAAAATAATACAACCTTATTTCCCTTGGCTTGCTCTTCGGCCACTGTTGATTCGGAGTAATTTCCATACATTCCGGAAATATCTTTTTCCATAGAACCTTCTGAAGACTCATTTTCTATCATTTTCTTATTCTCAACTTCATTAGTGTTTAAATTATCAACCATCATTTTTTTATCACTTACTATTTCATTACTATTAGAACTGTTATTCTCCGACATAACTTTCTCTTGAGTACTTTCATTTAGAGAAGCTTTCTGACTTTGAACACTGAATATCCATATTAATACACCTATGGAAATAATAAGCACACCAGCAAACAAAAATTTATTTTTCATACATTTTTTTATTAATTAATAATTTCTATAATTAAGTATAATAAGCTCTTATGTTAATGTCAAGTTAACTTTACATTAAATTATATGCCAGCCTGAACAGTAGCCAGCTTTAAACATACTATAAGCTTCTTTAAATCAATTATCATAGGCTAAATATATACCTTTTATAATATAAATAAGTAAACATTGACCAAAATATCAGTTTTTGCTATAATTTTCGTATAAAAATACAAAAAATAAAGTCTCATTTCCTACTCTTTTTGTTATATTTCTTAACATTTTTTGCTGGGCAACAGATTATATTAAGAAGTTAACAATTTTTATTAATCTAATCCCTCCATATATGATTAGCCGTTTAAAACAAACGCGATATGCCATAGGTTTATTTGCGTTAGGTTGTTTAGCTTTACTTGTATTTTCATCAGTTTCTGCAGATACAATACAAAATGTTACAAAAAATGATAAAGGTATAAAAAAAGAAATATTAAACGATACTACACTTGTAGAGTCTGAAAAAAATTCAGAAGAAGTCTCCGATCTTAATGAAAATAAAGATTTAAGTTCTGAATTTACCTGTGGCAATACCATCACTGATCGAGATGGCTATACTTATGAAACTGTTAGTATTGGTTCCGAGTGCTGGATGGCAAATAATCTAAAAACTATTACCAAAGGAAATGGAGAATTATTAACAAATCGTGACGACAATTCACAACGAGATTGTATCAGCTCAACAAGTGATGAACGGGGTACCGAGGCTGATTGCCAAGCCGGAAGAACTTTATATACACTTGAAGCTGCCCTTGATGGTGATACGACCGAAGGAGCACAAGGACTATGTCCAGAAGATTGGCATTTGCCAACTGATTCTGAGCTACATAATTTAGAAATGGCATTATCAAACGATCCTTTAACTTGTGATGACGACCGGATTGGTTCTGGCTGTGCTGACGCTGGAACAGATATGCTAATTGGTGGTAACTCGGGCTTGAATATAGACTATACCGGTTTACGTTATAAAGATGATCGATACAGCAGATTTATCGGTCACAATAGTTTGGTACTTTTATGGAGTTCAACTCAAACCAGTCCAACAACTGCTTATGGACGATATATTGGAGACTGGAATCCAGCAGTAGTTGACCGTGGAATTTGGGGTGAAGGTACGGGAGACAATGTTCAGAGTGCGACTATTCGATGTATAAAAGATCAATCTCCAATTCACGTTTGTGGACAAACACTTCAAGACCGAGATGGGTATACATACTCAACAATCCAAATTGGTGATCAATGCTGGATTAATCAAAATCTGCGAACAAAAACCTACCCAAACGGTACTTGTATTAATGGAAGTGCTTTTCCTTGCACAGATGCTTCAGTAGCAGACAATTTTAAAAATCGATCATGCTATGATAACCTTGAAACTAATTGCGCTACCGATGGTGCTTTATACTCTTGGTATGGAGCTATGAATATTGCTGGTGATTGGGCAAATCCTGGTTTTAGCAAACCTATGCCAAATCCATATACCGTTTGGAATAACCATCAAGGTATTTGTCCAACCGGGTGGCACATTCCAACCCCAGATGATTTTACAACCTTAGCTCGTACAGCTTGCGCAACTGGGACTGGAGATTGCAGTGTTTTTCCATATGGACCAGAAGCAGTTGGAACCTTTGGCACAAACGAAGGAAATAAATTAATCTCTGGTACTATTGGTTTTAATGCAAAATTGTCCGGTATGCGAACTTCAGATTTTATGACTTCAATGCAAAAAGGACAAATTGCTTATCTCTGGGGAGCAGCTTTTAATGGCATTATTTCAAATCAAGCCTATCGTATTAGCTTGATCCAAGCACCCTATAGTACTGGCGTAGAAAGAAAATACACTTATCGTTTTCGTAACTACCCAGTTAGATGTATAAAAAATATATAGTTATTTAGAAAATAGTTGTTAGATAACAGTTTAAGAAAAAAGGCTCTTGTAAGAGTCTTTTTTCAAATTGTCAAAATTATGGTATAATCAAAAAATAAAATCAACTATCCCTCTATGATAGAAAAAGAAACAGAAAAAAAAGAAGAAAAAAAGCAGAAACATAAAGGCTTTACATTAATTGAGCTTATTGTTGTGGCTGGTATCATTGCTTTAATTTCCACTTTTGCAATTATTTCTGTAAGTAAGGCTCGAGTAGCAGTCCGTGACGCCAAACGCACTGACAGTGTTAGAACAACCGTCTTAGCACTAGAACAATATTATACTAAGCACAACTCTTACCCAACAGAGCTTATTTCTGGCGCTGAACTTATTGATAATGACGGGATTGTTTACATGTCAAATATCCCCTCTAACCCTACTCCACGTACTGACGGTGATTGTCCTGACACTGATTTTAACTATGAAACTTTTAATAATGGTCAAAACTACATGTTAACCTTTTGTCTTTCTAGTAAAACAGGTTCATTAAATCCTGGCATTAGTTATTACCAAAACAGTAGCTTAATCTCCTGTGGTATGCCAATCACTGATCGAGATGGCTATACCTATAATACAACTAATGTTGGTGGGCAATGCTGGATGGCAGAAAACTTAAAAACCAAAACTAAGCCTGACAGAACTCCTCTAACAAACCTTGAAGATAATTCAGAGCGAGATTGCATGTCCAGTACTTGGGATGAACGTGGTGTTGAAGCAGATTGTGACGCTGGTCGAGTTTTATACACAATCGAAGCCGCTACAAACGGTTTAATGGATGAAAAAGCTCAAGGTCTATGCCCTGATGGTTGGCACCTACCAACAGATTCAGAATGGCATACTTTGGAATCTTTCTTATCTGATTCAGGATCAGGCCCAGCCTGTGATCCAGAACGCTTAAATAGTGCTGCTTGTTCAGGCGCTGGAACAAAACTTCTAACCAATGGTTCTTCTAATATGAACATTTCATTTACTGGGATGAGATATTATGATAGTGGTGAACGGATTTATATGTTTATTGGCTGGAATAGCTTTGCTAAATATTGGAGCTCTACACATACAGAAAACACAACATATATCAGAGGTCTCGATGACTCTAATACTCTGCTTGTTTCACGTGATACATCGGATGCTATGTCTGAAAGTCTTCCTGTACGTTGTATAAAAAATCTTTAACTTTAATTTAAATTGTCAAAAATAAGAAAACTGAACCTTGAAACGGCTCAGTTTTTTACTACTCCATTTTCTGGAATAGTTTCTTTAAAAAAGTTTTTTATTTGGTCAAACTTATACATTCTTCTCTTATACGCCACATCATACAAGTCATTTATTTTATTATCATACAATCCAACATACATATATCTTTTCCCAAGATTATTTATCCTCTTAACAAGAGGCAAAATTTTTCTTCTTGAAGAAATGATAATTGCCGTATCATAAAGATCGTTAATAGCATCCTCAAATACGTCTAGTGTTAATAATGTATCAACACCTTCTTCTTGGAAATGACCGTTAACACGTATCTCTAAGCCTCCTTCTGGGACTTCATAGCCGTTATCTTTCATATAATCTATAAACTTCAATTTAGCTTCTTTAGCTTCTATTAAAGGTCGATTCTCTTGTCCTTGAAAAATTAACGGATAGCCTCGATAATATTTATTTAGGACACAATTTCTTCCCCCAGCAGCATCTTTCAAAAAAGATATGATATCAAATTTTTTACCTTGAAAAAAATTTTTCAGTTTTTCTGTTTCTCCTCTGAATGATTTAGAAGGGAATCTAACTTGTTGATTTATCATACTCTTTAATCTTTCTATATCTTCAAATAAGCTTTGCGAATCAACATACAAAGCATATCTTTCTACTGGAACATTTTCATTCCTTAGCTCAGTAGTGTCCTCCTTAACCGATTTCAAACTGCGATTTTTATACCGTAGTAGTGCAATTATAAAAATAGCAATTACATACAAAAAAATAATTAAGGCAAAAAATTTATGAGAAATTTGAAACTGTTCAAGCAAACTCAAATAACCTCCGATTGCCAGCAAATTATGTACCCACATTATATTATCTCCTTTTTGTTAAACAACATTTTTAAATTAATTATTAGACTACCAGCAATTCTAAACCCTGTCAATTTTTTTGTACCTGTACTATAAAACCGACTTTCAAGTCGGCTTTATTTTTTTCTGATATATCTTATTTTAATATAAAAATAATTCCTATATTTTTATACAGATTATTCTTTATTACTATTCACTGGTAATACCATCAAAATCTGACTCATTATTTACCGCTTCTTCTTTTGTTGATCGCACAATTCCGTCTTTATGATGAGCCGGTGAATAAATAGTATATAATTTTAAGTCCTCAGTTTCTGAAACATTAATTACGTTATGTCGAGCACCAGCCGGCACCACTACAGAAAAACCATCGTTAACTTCATACTCTGTTTCATCAATTATACATTTACCAGTGCCTTTCTCAAATCGGAAAAACTGATCATTGTCAGCATGTATTTCAAAACCAATCTCCTCCTTGGGAGGTAATGACATTAAGACTAATTGACTATGTTTTCCAGTATAGAGCACCTTACGAAAATTATTATTTGCAATAGTTTCCTTTTCAATATTTAAACAAAATCCTTTCATATAGTTATTATTTAGGTAATAAGAGTTCTCGACAACCGACGAGAAGCCAAAATTTAATTAATAAAGTAAAGAGATAAATGAAAGAGAGTAAAACATTACTAAGCTATTAATTCATGAAGCCTACATAATACCATATTCAACTATATATTCGTTAGGCATTAATAATTTCATCAGTATGAACAATCCGACGCTTTGAAGTTTTGATGGTGGGCAATCCGTTTAGTAATAAATAACCCTGCCATTTTTTCCCATCAAGTGAAAGCTGAAGATGTGGTAGATCAATTAAGTGAGGCTCATTAACAACATCAAATAATTTAAATTTTCCTTCAGCAAGAATATAGCTTTCCTCATCAGTCGTGTATCGTGAAAAAACTAAAATCTGGCCAATATGTTTTGCCCACAACCAGATATATCGTCGCTTATTTAAATACAAAATTGTGACATGGTGTTTTGTGCCAACTAATTGATACGTCCCTTGCTCAATAAGTTTGATCATAGATTTTACCTCCCAATTTTTTATCTATTAAATGTTATTTTTCTCTCTGCTCCAACTACCAATACTACCCCTTATATATCTAGACTTTTTTTGATAATTGCTGGAGTCTTCGTGTGGCCAAAATAAAAATTAAAATATAGAAAATTAGTCCATAGGCACAAGTGGGCAATCCAAGACTATATGCACTAGTACCATTAAATAGTCGAATAATTTCTGGAACCGTGAAGTAACCAGCAAATATAATTCCGATTAAGGAAACAACTATTTGAAACCAATATATTAATTTTGTTGATTCTTTCCATTGACTAATAATTGCCAAAATGAATAAAACTGTGAACATCCCAAAACCATACCAACACGCTGGGTAACCAAGAAAATATGGGCAAGGCTCATTAAGAGCACAAGTATTTGAAAGTAATTTTACCAAACTTAGATAACCTGAGAACAAGAAACCAGCTAATGTTAGAAAAAATATAGTCATATTGTTTATTTAACTTTCTATAGTAATTGTAGCACACCCCTGATAAATAGATAAAAGTTTCGGTTATTGTTTTTTCAAAAATAAATCAAATATTCTTGGAAAAACATTTTCGCGTACCATATAAGTTGGTCGGGTATCAACCTCAATCTCTGAAGTATTTGTTATTCCATTTTTTCGAGCCACTTGAGCTCGCTCATAACGTTGCACCAATAATAAGATAGCATTGCTAATTTCCGGATGTGCTTGAAAACCAATACCAGACGTATGGCCATTATCCTTATACTCAATAATCTGTGTTGAACATACATCATTAAAAGCTAACGATTCTGAACCGGGAGGAAGTTCCTGAAGATACTGACCGTGATTGCTCATGATAAAAAATTCTTTATCTAGACCACTGGTAAGAAATGATTTTTGGCCATCATTCAATGTGAATTTGACTATACCACTTTCAGTAGCCGGATAACCATATTTATCTTTAAGATTACGAACTATTGAACCAGTCCCGCCATTTTTTTCATGCAATAATTGACCAAGAATTTGATGGGTTGCGCAAGTGACTACAAAAGGAACTTTGGCACTCTGTGACAAAGCAAAAAAATCTCTGAGGGATTCCTTGGTTTCTAAATATTGAGGCTGAGTTTCAAAATCATTTATTTCACCACCAGTTCCAATAATCAAAGAATAATCTGATGGATCTTTTGGTAGCTGGTCACCGTATACCAAGGAAACTTTTTTAAAACGTTCATCATCCTTTTTAAAACCAAACATATATTCAAATACATAAGGAATATATTTTGTATAATCAAAATTTTTCTTTACATAGTTTCGTCCAGTCTGAATCTTTACAAAGTAATCTAGAAGTTCTGTGTCCATATCAGCAATCCAGTCCTGTCCCATCGTTCCCTTATCAGAGGCATTTATCAATAATACTGGTTTATGTTTTAATATTTCCAAACTCTCGACCCTAGCGTTCATTTTCTCATGATGTGATCGTGTTCGTTTTAACTCGAATTCTAAAAATTTACGCTCTTCAGCATTAATTTTTCTTTCAAGCTCACTTTTATAAGCTTGTTCTCTTATATTAACTCTTTCAATGGGAGAGGGTATCTCCTCTATAGTACTCATATAATATTATTCAAATAATAATTTCGTTAGAAAATTATAAATACATACTGCACTGAAATTTTAACTTTTTATAGACTATTTGAAATCTGCGCCAACAGCCTGTTCAATTGAAGTATAACCATCTCGACGTAACAAATCTACTAAACCTTGGTTAATTTGAGCAATAAGTTGTGGTCCTTGAAAAATCATTCCAGTAATTAACTGCAGTAAAGAAGCGCCGGCTTTTATCTTTTCATACGCATCATTTGCGGAAAATATGCCGCCACAGCCAATAATAATAAACTCCCGACCCGTCTTCTTATAAATATAAGAAATTAAATTAGTTGAAAGATCTTTAACAACCGCACCACTCAGACCACCGCTATCCGGAACATCATGATCTTTTATTTTTTTATTGTGACGATTTTTTGTTACATTTGAACAAATAAAACCCGTTATTTGATAGGTTCGTGCAACGTCAATAATACCATCAAGCATAGCGGGATAAATATCAGCCGCTAGCTTAATAAACCATGGCCTTTGATCCTGATATTTTAAACGAGCATCCGATAAAGCAGCTAACAATCGTGATAAGGCATCTGGTTTAAGAAAGGGCTGTCCGCCACAGGTATTTGGGCAACTGATATTAATGGTAACATAATCACCAACAGTCTTCTCGGCAAAATATGTATAGGCTTGAACATAATCAGCAATGCCAAGAACCTCATCAGTGGTAGCAACAATATTCGTTTTAGCAATACTAATACCGATAGGGATTTTAAATGTTAGTTCAGACAAGGCCGTTGATATAACTTCGGCACCGACGTTCTTCAAACCATAGTTAACTACAATACTTTTTGATTTTTTTAAGCGCCATAATCGCCGACCAGGATTCCCCACACAAGGGCGTCCAGTCACGGAACCAATTTCCGCAAAACCAAAACCAACTTCTGGGAGAATTTGGGTTAATCGTCCATCTTTGTCAAATCCAGCCGCCAAACCAATCGGATTTGAGAAAAAAATTCCTTTAATCGTCTGACTTAACTTTGGGTTTTGATACAGAAAGGCTAGGCGGGTTAATTTCCTGCCAATGATTGAGTTTCCTAGCCAAAAACCAACAGCGAGCATGCTATCATGTACTTTTTCCGGATCTAGCAAAAAAAACAAGGGCTTGAGAAAACCACGATATACTATTGAAAAAAGATAAGCACGTAGACGAAAAAAAAATTCCATATATAGTTATTCATTTCAAATGCAACCACAAGTGCTTGTGTATAACTTCTAAAATGTCCATTTTTATTGCCTAAAAAATATCCTCGACTGATGCATTCTTGCTTGCTATAATAGTTTCACTGTTTCGATACTAATAAACTAACATAAAATTCTATGTCTGTCACGCCCTCAACTTCTAATAGTTGGTTTAAATTCCTAATTGGGTGGACACTTTCATTTTTGTTACGTTTAATTCCCTTTCGTCCCCCTAACATTGAACCAATTTTAGCCGTCCAGACCCCCTTCACAAAACAGTTCGGCTTTATTATTGGTTTTTTGTTTGCCTTTGTAAATATTGCCCTTTATGATTTCATTACTGGAAAAATGGGAATCTGGACGGTGATTACAGCTGGTTGCTATGGCTTCTTAGCACTTTTTTCCGCTTGGTATTTTAAACATCGCTCTGGAACATCTTTACAATATGCAGTTCATGCAATCTACGCAACTTTGATCTATGACGCCATCACGGGATTAACAATTGGACCATTATTTTTTGGTCAATCATTTCAATCAGCTTTAATTGGTCAAATCCCTTTTACCGCATACCACCTTATTGGAAACGTGACCCTTAGTGCCTTAATTAGCCCAGCCATATATCGCTGGGTAGTAACCAATCCTCACTTTGAAATAGCTAATTTAAAAAAATTATTCGTTCAGCCAAATTCAAATATATGAAAAAAATCCTTAGTGGCTCTATTGAAAATATAAAAAAGCGCGATGGAAGAGTAGTTCATTTTGATAGTACCCGAATTGAACAAGCAGTTGTAAAAGCTTTTATAGCAGCCGGTCAAGCCGCTGATGGATTTCCAAAAAAAATAGCCAAACATGTTCTTACTGACCTCGCTCGTTTAAAAAAAATTTCACAAGACAAAAATTTTCTACCAACCGTTGAATTAGTTCAAGATATAACTGAAGAAGCATTGATGACTCAAGGTTTTCATCAAGTAGCTAAAGCTTTTATCTTATACCGTCAAGAACGAACAAAATCTCGTCGCCACAAAGGCATTATTCCAGAACACGTAAAAAAATTAGCGGCCGAAAGTAAAAAATACTTTAAAAATCCTTTAGCTGAATTTATATACTATCGAACCTACGCCCGCTGGATTGAAACTGAGCGACGACGAGAAACATGGGTAGAGACAGTTAATCGGTATATTTCTTTCATGCAAGAAAATCTTGGTAATAAACTTAAACCTAGTGAATACAACGAGCTTCGTGAGGCAATATTGAAACAAGAAGTAATGCCTTCAATGCGACTATTGCAATTTTCTGGTCCAGCTGCTCGAAAGACAAATGTCTGTGCCTATAATTGTTCATATATCGCTCCACAAAATTTCCAAGATGTGGCTGAAATTATGTATATTTCAATGTGTGGAACAGGTGTAGGCTGGTCAGTTGAAAGCCAAAACGTACAACGATTTCCTCAAATTGAAATTCAAAACGGGAAAAAATTAAAACTCCATGTTGTGGCTGATAGTAAAGAAGGTTGGGCTAATGCCCTTGTCCTTGGAATGCGCACCTGGGCTGATGGGGCTGATATTGATTTTGATTTTTCAAATCTTCGTCCCGCCGGTGCACGATTGAAGACTATGGGAGGCAAAAGTTCCGGACCCGAGCCATTACAACGATTATTAGAATTTACACGACGAAAAATAATGAGTAGACAAGGTAAACGTCTACGAAATATTGATCTACACGATATTATCTGCATGATTGGTGACTGCGTAGTATCTGGTGGAGTACGTCGCAGTGCCATGATTTCATTATCAGATCTTGATGACCAAGATATTCGTGATGCGAAAAAAGGCCAATTCTATATTACTGAACCGCAACGATCTTTGGCTAATAATTCAGCCGTATATACTCATAAATCTTCTAGTGAAGAATTCTTGGAAGAGTGGATGGCGCTTGCAAAGTCTGGTTCTGGAGAACGAGGTATTTTTAATCGCGGATCTTTAGCAAAAACTCTTCCAAGTCGTCGTATAAAAGTTCTCAAAAAACACAAAGGCTATTTTGATATTTCAGGTACTACTATTATTGGTTTAATTGGAACTAATCCTTGTGGAGAAATTATTCTTCAATCAAAACAGTTCTGCAATTTATCCGAAGTTGTAGTCCGAACTGAAGATACTCGAGCAACGTTACTAAAAAAAATTCGTCTAGCAACTTTAATCGGAACTTACCAATCTTCTCTGACACATTTTCCATATTTATCAAAAGAATGGCAACAAAATTGTGAGGCTGAAAGATTACTAGGAGTTTCAATTACTGGTCAATGGGATTCTCCAATTATTCGACAAGAGGAAATTCTAAAAACTCTTAAGCAAGAAGCAATCCGATCAAATCGTCTATTTGCAAAACGCTTTAATATGAAAGCATCAACCTGTATTACCTGTGTTAAACCCTCAGGCACAGTTTCTCAATTAGTAGACTGTGCTTCGGGTATGCATCCTCGTCATGCGCCGTTTTATATTCGTCGCGTTAGAATTTCCGCCACTGATGCTTTATTCAAAATGCTTCGTGATCAAGGAGTTCCCTATCAACCAGAAATTGGTCAATCCGAAGAAACAGCCACAACATATGTTTTTAGTTTTCCAGTAAAATCACCAGCTGGATCAATTTATAAAAATAATCTTTCAGCGCTTGATCTACTAGAATATTGGAAAGTTGTAAAACTACACTATACAGAACATAACCCTTCAGTAACTATTTCTGTGGGTGAAGATGAATGGATTAGTGTAGCCAACTGGGTTTATGAAAATTGGGATATTGTTGGTGGTCTTTCATTTTTACCACGTTCCAATCACGTCTACCAATTAGCTCCGTATGAAGAAATTGACGAACAACGATATGAAACTATGAAGCAAAAATTTGTAGGCATTGATTTTGCGAAAATTGTCTCTTATGAAGCTGAGGATGAAACTGAAATGAAACGTGAACTTGCCTGTACAAGTGGCAGTTGTGAATTATGATAAAGTCTTTTTTTACTGGAAAAGGTGATGACGGAACAAGTGGTTTGTTTAAAATATCTCAGCGCCTTCCCAAAAATGACCCCATCTTTGATTTGCTAGGAACATTGGATGAACTTAACTCCTGGCTTGGTTTATGTAAGGCATACTGCCAAAATCTTAAGACCAAATATTCAGAACTGATCAAAAGTATACTTGAACAAACCCAAGAACATATTTTTATTATTCAAGCTGAAATTGCCGGGTCCAAGAAAGCATTAACCCACTCTGACCTTGAAACAATTGAAAGATTGATACACGAGATCGGTAAATCCCTAACTCCAGCACAAAGTTTTTTCCTGCCTGGTGGATGTGTTTTAAGTTCATATTTTGATATTACTCGAACAATTGCTCGACGATGCGAACGAATATTTATTAAAGCTCATGAAGGACATAATTTTAGTAATTACACTGTACTAACTGCCTACCTTAATCGATTATCTAGTCTTCTATATGTACTCGTCCGCTATATTAATCAAGCCGAAGATATTACGGAAAAATCACCGACCTACAATTCTTGATTTTAATTGTGATGCAACCTATAATTTCAATATATTGAAACTGCCTAAACTAATAATATGAAACCTGTTTTACCAAAAATCGCTTTTGAAACGAAATGCCAAAATATATAGAGTCCTCGCTAATGAAAAACGATTAGAGATTCTTAATAATATAAAACATCGTGAACTCTCAGTTGAGCAATTACTAAAAATTACCCGACTACCAAAAGCTAATCTCTCGCAACACTTAGCCTTACTTAGACATAGTCATCTTGTCCGAACTCGAAAAAAAGGCTTAAATGTTTTTTATACTATTATTGACGCAAATATCATTGAGCCGTGTGCTATTTTGCATCGTCTACGTCGAGAGAAAAAATTAATTTAAATTATTGAAAAAATTTTATATACAACAAGAGAGATAGTTTTACCTGAAACTATCTCTCTTAATTTTCTACTTATTTTCTGTTGATGCTTCTCGCAAATACAAATAAAAAGGAAATGCAAAGGCCAAGCCAAAAATAAAACTCCCAACAATTGGCACCCAAAAATATGTAAGGGGATTTTTCTTTTGCTGAATTAAAATATATATAATCAAAACAACCGCCGCTAGTAATGCATCAAGGGCAATCCCAGCAGCAATCTGGTTTACAAACATAGCTTGTCCCATTTTTACCAAGTCCATTCCGTTAACCATTGTCCAGGGCACAAACTGAGAGTAGGGCAAAATTATTCCTAAAAGTGCCAAAAAAAGATACAGATATTTCATATAGATAAAAATAAATTATTAGGTACATTAAATTAGGCTACTTCTTTCTTTGTTATCGTCATCCACCGATGTTTTCTCCAGGCAAATAAAGCCTTCATTCCAAGCCAAATAATTGGCGCCATAAGTCCGGTAGTAAGTTCAAGAGTTTCATCATAACGAGTACCTCCTTCTTCATCCTTGCTTAATACAACACGATGGTCCCAGAGTTTAATGGAAAAACCGGGTCCGCTATCAATAAGGACGGCTCCAGCGTCAGTCCAACTGGATTGTATAGAAAGCTCTTGCCAACCAAGGGGCAAAAAACCAAACAGAAACATATTCATACGATAATTACCACCATTCTGCCAACGCTCAGGAAACTCTGCCGGCTTAACTGCTTTAAAAACAACCAGTGGCCAAGCTACCCTCTGCATCATTGACGGAGCATTTAGTGCCTCAAAAACGCGCTCAATCTTCCAGGGTAGTAGTAGATTTGTTTTAAACATCATATAAGGAAGCAAAGATGAATTAGCTACTACATTTTTCTAAATAGCACTTTTGTATGTTACTAGAAAACGACGCATATCTTTAACTAAGACTGCATTCGGATTACACTTCAAAACCATACCATCAAGATACATAAGACTGCGGATAATTGAAAAAATACCTTTCTCAAATTCCATCCCAGAGTTAACACCAAGCTTAATCGTCAACATCATCTGCTTGGTAAGTGACACCTGACTAACAGTACTGTTGGTATAGTCTTTATAGAGATCAATAAAATCATTGGTGAACTTCTGAAAAATTGCCCCCTCAAGGCGTTTATCAGCCATTTCATTAAGCCAATGAGCACACTCGGGATAATCATAACGTGACAGTGCCTCAAAGAAATAGAAAAGTCCTTTACGTATTCTATCTCCAACTTGCCCGACAAAAGCTGTGTCTACAAAATAAAATGTCTGGCCATCATATAAAACATTTCCTGGGTGAATATCGCCGTGAAACTTACCAGCAATAAAAATATAAAAGCCTTGAATATAAAAGAGCTTGAGCATGTCATCATATGAGAACAAACCTTTGGTAAGTAATTCATCAACACTCGGCGCATTAATAAATCCGGAGACCATTACATTTTCGCTTGTTAGTTCAGAATATTGTTTTTGAAAGGAGAGCATAGAAAGATCAAACGTATCAGCATACTCGGAAGCAATCTGCTTTAATAGTTCTCCACCCCGGGCTTCATTGCGCAAGTCCAATTCAGCAATTGTATATTCCTCAACATCATTAAGAATCCCAATCGGATTACCAACTTTTTTTAATTTAGGGTAAAGCGATAATACAATCTTAAAAAATCTCCTGACGCGATGAACATCTTCTTCAAAACGTTCCTTGAATCGTGCTTTGATAAATTTAATTACCACCAAGTCACCATTCAAAAGTGTCGCCTTATACACTTGTCCAACTGAGGCTGTGGCTAATGGTTTCTCATCAATCTGAGAAAATTTATTTCTAAAAGTATCTCCCCCTTGTTCTTTGATAAGCGCATTAACATCTTCAACCGAAATCGGATTATTGCTTCGATACAATGTAGACAAATGCTGACATTTTTCCGGTGATAAAAAATCCAATCGCAGAGCATGAATTTGCCCTATTTTCACAGCCAATAGACCAAGTGATTGAATCTTATTTAAGTCAGGTAAGCCTTTTTTAAAATATAACTCTTTAATAAGCCAAAGCGACTGTAACGTATTCATACTGATTTTGAAATTAGATCAGCCGCAATACGACCTGACTCAATAATGGTTGGCAATCCACTACCAGGATGGGTACCTCCACCAACAATATATAGCCCAGGAATATCCTCAAATTTATTATGTGGTCGCAAATAAAGCATTTGCCCAACAGTATGAGATAAATTAAAAACGGCGCCCTTGTAAACATTGATCTTTTGCTCCCAGTCTTTTGGCGTAATAACACGCTCAACTTCAATATGCTTCTCAATATCATGCATCTCTGTTTTCTCAGCAATCTTTTTAATAACTTTATCACGATATTCTTTCTTAATCGCATCCCATTCAATTGGTGCATCAAGGTTTGGAACCGGAACAAGCACATAAATTGTAGACTTACCGGCTGGTGCCAAAGTTGGATCAGTTACTGAAGCATTTTGAATATAAAATGAAGGATCATCGGGTAAAACTTTATTGGATATCTCATTAACATTGCGATGATAATCCTTGGCAAAAAAAATGTTATGGTGAGGAATGTCGTATTTGATATCCAAGCCCAAATAGAGCATAAAAGTTGAACAAGAATATGATCGCTTTTTAAGTTCGGCATCGGTCCATTTTCCACGTGCAGCTTCAGGAATTAATTGAGTCATACCAGCTGCAAAGTCGGCATTCATAATAACATAATCAGATCGATCAACCGAACCATCTGCAAACTGAACACCAACCGCTTTACCTTTTTCTATCAAGATCTGTGTGACTGGTTTATTCAATACCACTCTGCCGTTCTCTTCTTCAACAATCTTGGCCATGGCTTCAGTAATTTTATGAACGCCACCAATTGGATGATAAATACCAAAAGCGTGTTCCATAAAAGATAGGATTGAAAACGAACCCGGACAATTCCAAGGTGACATGCCAAGATACTTTGCTTGAAACGTCATAACAATACGCATATCTTCGTGTTTGAAATACTTAGACAGCACTTTATACAAGGAAGTAAAGTTTTGCATAAACGGTAACGCCTTAAGCAATTTTGGTCTAAAATAATGATACCAACGTATATACGGTACTTTAAGACAAGGATACATAAGGTTAAATTTTCGGTTTTCTGCCTTATACCATCGATCATAACCATTTTCATCGCCGGGGAATAAACGAATAATTTCCTGTTTTAGTTTCTCTTTATCAGAATGCACCAAAAAATTTCTACCATCATCAAAATTTAAACGGTACATTGTATCAAGACGTTTCATCTCCAAATAATCTCCAACCTTCCGACCGGCAGCCGCAAATATTTCTTCAAAAGCCTGAGGCAACATGACAAATGTTGGCCCCACTTCAAAAATATAATCACCTGCCTTAAGAGCTGAGGTCCTACCACCAACCTGTGCTTGTTTTTCATAGACCACAACCTCATACCCTTGATGAGCTAAAATCATTGCTGAAGACAGCCCTCCAGGACCAGCACCAATAACAATTACCTTTTTTTGAGAATTATTTTTTTTCATATTGTATCGGACAAGTATTTTTACCAATTAAAGCATAAAAACCACACCAACCCACGAGTGCTTCAAAAACAGTGAAAGCACCTAGTAAGGCAGTAATTACCCGCAATTCCAGCGAAAAAGGGGCTAATAGAGCTAGTAACAATAACCCAACACCCATAGCTAGACGCAAATAACGATCAACTGAACCAATGTTTTTTTTCATATATATAATTAAGCAATCATTATAATAACACAGATAGTCAAAATAGATAAGATAAGCAAAAACTGAATTTAAGTTCAGTTTTAACTAATGCTGGGAATTATAAGGTAACATATTATAATTGACTCTACTATTAGTAATGAGAAAAATACTAAAATTATACCTATAATTAGCACATAATCATATGCCGAAGACGGTAAAGCCATCTAAAAAAGCAGGACATCTATATTTGACATTTTAAGAAATTTTATCTAATCTAAGGCTAGAACTTTAACATTTTCCAAACTTAAATAAATAATCATGAAAGAGATTAAAGAGTTTATTAAAGAGTTTATAGAAATAACACAAGTTCCTATTGGAATTGTTCCTAAAACAATAAGTCAATCTTGGCTAGGAGCAAAATTACCACTAACAAGCACAACAAATCAGGTCGGCAAAAACAATAATGATTTCTACATAGTCTCAACTGACGATGTCATCTCTGCCCTGAGAGCCCAAAATAAAAAAGATCTTGCCGAATATTTGGAAAAAAATAAAGACATTATTGGGCCAGATCGAGTTTTCAGAAAAAAACATTGCAAAAAAAGATTTGCTATGTTTCTTTCGCTACACTCTCATCTAAAAATAATCAGCAATCCCTCAGATTTAGCAATTTGTCTTTTCGCTAATGATGATGATCCACCCAATTATGGCTTTGTTATAACTCTTGGTCCAAAAAATAAGCATGAGATTATATGTGATTGTCCGCCTGCATTATCAAGAGATGAGGCATGCTCCGCTGTCAGAGACCTTCTTGAAATTTCATTAGATACATATAATGAGGTAATGAAAAAAGGTGAAAACAAAGAAAATGATTTAGTTAATTCACTTTATGTTGAGTCGCTTCAAGGTGACAATGAAGAACCGCTTTCCGATATATCTTACTTAAATCAGGAAAGGATAAATAAAATTATTGCTTCGTTGGAAAAAAACAATCAAGTAATAACTTATGATGGGTCGCTTGAAAATTTCTGACACGAGAAAAGTGAAAAAACTAGAATATTCTAAACAATGGCTCCGAAACTTCGGGGTCATTTATTTTTTATACATAATTCTCAAAATAAAAAATATAAATAAAAGTAAACAGATTATTACGGTGACAGCAATGTTTGGATATTGCCCAGCAAAACCACCGGCCGATTGATGCTTAAGTAATATACCAAGATAAGCCCATACCAGAACTAAACCATAAACAATATTTCTATCTTTATTCATCCGTACTATTCCAATAAGTGCACCAACTAACAAAATAATACTTGTCCAAATATAATCGGCCATACCAAATCCATTCCAGCCAGTGCTCACTAAAAATACCGTAACATTGGCAATCGTCGCCACAGTGATCCAACCAAAGTAGATGCTAAAAGGAGCCCAAATAAATATTTTTTCTATAAAACTAAATTTTTGCGTGCGTATAATATCAGCAATCTTAATAAGAAGAATTAAGAGTACTGCCATGATCATCACTGAAAGTCCGATATAATCATAGTGCCAGCTAAATATCCAAGAAATATTTGCTATAGAGGTGGCAATAAAAAGCGGATTAATCTTATTTAAAAGTTCTTCCTTCTTTTGACTACTTTTTATAAATTGGTGAACTACATATCCTACTAGTAACAGATAAATTAAACCCCAAATAGAAAATGTCAGACCAGCCGGCGCGAAAAGGTTAGGATAGGCATCAGAAATTTCGCCTGTTGAACGATTATTAATTGGCAGTCCGTTAGCTAGAAAATTAACTACAACCATAGCAATATAAGCAATGGTTGCAAAGATCTTGAGAAATATTCCTTTCATATATTTTTATTAGTGTAATACTACCTTAAGTCTGGTGTTTTTTGAGGTAAAAGTCAATTAGCTGCGTTCTTAATAGTATAAGAATCCAAATTTCTTTGGATTTGACAAATACATTAGATCATCTTAATCTATAGTCAAAATAAAAAAACTAAATGAAAGGAATGAAATAATGGACTTTTACAATGAAATCGCAATATCAATCAAAAGATACAGAAGCCTTTTTATGTTCTTGATCAACTTAGGATTGGGATATGTCGAATATCTTCTCGTATCCTATTTTATCAAGATCTTTAGCCTCTATTTGAGAAATAATCACGCCGAGGAGCTCACTTTTGTTATTGCATTAGGCATCATTATGCTTATTGTTTTAATAACAATTGTATTCTACCAATGGGCAGTAACATTAGTCCTAATATTTAGAGGAACTATAAGATCGAAAGAGGAAACTGGTCTTAGATGGATTTTTGAAAACTCTTTTATTATTGGAACATCATGCTTCTTTATTTCGTTCTTGATAATGGAAATTTGTATTTTCCTGTTTTTTCTTTTTAATGAAACTCTCAGCATATTCTGGGAAGTACCTTTTTCTCTATATGCAATTTTTTTGCTTTATGGGCTAATAAAAGGTATCAAAAAAGAATTCACAGATTTGAAATATAAAGATAGTATGTAGCCTCCTCAAGAGGAGGCAAGAATCAGGGACAAAAAAATTTTGCTCTTAAAACAAAGGCCAAATATAGCAATATATCTGGCTCTTTTTTTTAAAAATAATATTATAACTGTCTATAGTTTTAAGTCGAAAACTACATAAAAAATAAAAATAATATTTTATCAAGTTTACAGTTTTACAAACTATTAAAATCAGTATTGGAAATACCCATCCCTACATTTCGCATAATATAAAAAGCATCACTTGGTCTGCCGAGAAAATATCGCTTATTATCTTTTGGATTTATATACCAAGCTTCGCCTTTTCCTTCAACCTGAAGTAATATTCGACCGCGTTGAGCTTTCATAAAATTTGTATCTACTGATAATTTTCCTGCTCCCAAAGGATTGTAGTTGCCTAATAGTTCTGTTCTATCACTATGACCATCATCATCGGAATCAGCCTTATTCTTATTAGTACCAATTGCATCTTCAAATAAATCAGATAAAGCATCGCCATCTTGATCCGCTCCGGACATTTGTTCAACACCAATTGTTATTTTTTTTAAATTATTATTTGTAATTCCAACACCTTGCTCTCTCATAATTACAAAAGCGTCATGGGGACGTCCCAAATAATATATATTTTTACTACTTGGATGGACATAGTAGGCTTTTCCTAGATCTTCAGTTTTTAAAAGAATGTTTCCCTTCAAACGATTATATAACGCAACATTCTTGATCGCCCTTGATTCAAGTTGAGAAGCCGGAGTTGGCGTAACTTCAATAACTGGAGGGGTTGGTGTTGGAGTAATACTACAGGTTCGAGATAAAAGAGCTGTTTGATTGGTGGTCAATGTGCAAGAAGTTGGAGTGCGCGTAGCTACAGAACGAATTTGGGTACCGGCTGAACAAGCTCCCCACTCTCCATATGTAACGGCAGAACAACTTGGAATCACAATCTCTGTTGAACAAACAGTTGTGACTGGTTCTACTATATATACGGCAGCTTCTGTCGGTAAAGTTACATAGCTCGTTCCTGGGGTAGTATTATTTGAACACACAACAACCAAGCCACTTTTTTTAACTTTAAAAGATTTAACAGCTGTAGTATTAGCACCAACTTTAAATATTCCCGGGTTGGTAACAAAAAGCTGTCCACTATTAACAGACATATCGTTCGAAGTAGAGCCAGAAAAAATAATAAGACTGGTTGTTCCAGAATCAAGTGTAATATTAGAAATAGTAATATTACTATTGGCAGTAAAAGATGCCGACACAAAACTTGGTATTATAACTAAAATACCAACTAGTAAAAAGCTAAGACGTCGCATATATTTAGTAAATTACTCGCCAAGCATAGGATCCACTACCATCCTTTGCGCAAACTGTAACAGAGTCTGGACCCCCGGCATCAACTTGCGTAAACCAAAATGTTCCACGTACCGAAGAATCACACAATGGTCTTGATGTGGTTGTATTTAATTTTATCCCTCCATTTACTTCTAATCGTTGAGTTGGTGTTGATGTCCCAACACCAAACCGTGCCTCATACATACCGCCATTAGCGGCATTAATATATGAATCTCCAACGGTTGAAAAGGAAAAAGCTCCCCCAGGGGCTGAAGCGCTAATTAATCTTTCACTCAAAGCAAGAAAAGAAGTCCCATCGTCATACTTTCTAATATTAAGAAAAGCAACATCAGGACCTAATTGAATATCAGGGTTCATTACGCCACTGAATCTTAGATTGCCTTGATAAATTTCTAAACTTTGGCTTGGATTATTAGTTCCAATACCAACATATTCTGTATTATTCTGACGCTTAATAACAAAGTTTCCATTATGGACACTAACATCACCTTTCAACGAAGTAACTCCTTCTACAAGCAAAGTGCCGGCAGTAGCAATATCATTGCCTATGGTTGTTCCCGCCTGCACGACCATAAAGCCAAAAAGAAATATTGCAGCACAAGCTGAAAATACGATAACTTTAGTATTTACAAATAAATTTTTTATTTGCTTCATATGTTAAATTTAATTAACCCCTACAAGGGATCATATTATTTATATACTATCACTTTTAGAAGAATATGTAACCTTAGTAAAATCAAAAAACATTAATGAGATATAATTTTTATACGGCAAAGCATATTTAATAATACCTGTTATAAACACATAGTCGAAAAGATGAAAACTTAAGAACCTTTTGAGGGCTTTAGTGAGCAAAAAATTATCAATGAATAAACCCAACTCTTTTGTTGTGAATCGGGTTTTTCTATCTAGCAGAAATTTATGAGCTTAGAAGAGTGAATTAAAATCTTCATTTGTTATCCCAAAGGACATTTTTTTCATAATATTGAAAACATCAGTCAGTCTACCAAGAAAGTAGCGTTTACTATCATTAGGATTTAAATACCATGCCTCTCCTTTTCCTTCAACTTGGAGAACAAAATGACCCAAGTGTTGTTTGACAAATTTTAGATCAAATACTTGTTTGCCTATTCCAAGTGGGTCATAGCTATTTTCTATTTCAATCCTATCAACATAGCCATCACCATCACTATCCGCTTTTGTTTTATCAGTACCTAAAGCATCCTCTAAGATATCAGTTAACCCATCATTATCTTGATCCAAACCACTCATGGAAGCCACACCAACGGGAATTTTTTTAAGATCAGCATTGGAAATACCCACTGCTTGTTGACGCATTACTTCAAAGGCATCATTCGGTCTACCTAAGTAAAATATTTTTTTATCACGATGATGGACATAATAGGCTTTACCCGAATCATCAACTTTAAGTAAAATTTTTCCTTTTAATAAGTTATACAAACTATTATTGGAAAAATTAAACGACTCAAGTGGTTCATCAGGCGCAATAGGGGGATTTTGAATAACGGTCGGAGTTTGATTTTCAACCACTGAAATCTCTGTACTTTGATAGTTAATAGTTGCGGATAAAATAGCACTTGAGCCCCCTGAGGAAGTATAGAATTTTACATACACATTTTTTGAACCATAAGCACAGGGTGAGACTAATGAAGATCCACCAATAGAACATACATTCCAGGATTTAGTAGGAGAATATAGTTCAAGATTAGTGTTAGAAAAATCAACTGAATTTGAAACTACTACATGAGTTATATCCGGACCAGTATTAAATGAAAGCACTACATCTGGAGAGCTAGTACTTATAGCACCGTTGTTTATTTGAACAACAAGCCCACCTTCAGGAATGCGAGGAGGGTTAGAGAAAATAATCGATCCTCCACTAGGTTTTATATAAGCTATAGAATTATCAGTGGAGTCACTAGAAAAAAATATACCATTAGACGGGTTTAATACACCGCCGTATCCATTTGGTACACCCGAAAATTTTGTAACATTGTCACTACCACCGTTAGTAGTATAGATAATTGCATTACTAACTACATCTATTCCTTGTGGGTTAGATCCAGTTATTCCAATAATGCTCGATTCACCATCCTGTGTTATTTTACTAACGTTATTACTACCAGTGTTAGATGTATATACATTTAGACCGTCACTGTCTATATCACTCGGGGATGAGCCGGTTGTACCAAGAACGGACGACATACCACCCGGGGTTATTTTTGTAACATTGTCACTGCCAGAGTTGGCCGTATAAATATTGTCGCTACTATCAATCGTTATTCCTAGTGGACTTGTACCTGTTGTTCCAAGAATAGTGGAAACACCACCAGGAGTTATTTTTGTAACATTATTACTACCCGTGTTGGCAGTATAAATATTGTCACTACTATCAATAATGATATCACTCGGGGATGAGCCGGTTGTACCAAAAACCGACGACACACCACCTGGGGTTATTTTTGTAACATTATCACTGCCAGAGTTGGCCGTATAAATATTATCGTTAATATCAATCGCTATCCCTAGTGGATTTGATCCTGTTGTTCCAAAAATACTGGAAACACCACCGGGGGTAATTTTTGTGACATCATCACTGCCAGAGTTTGCAGTATAAATATTTCCACTACTATCAATGGCTATATCAGCTGGAGAGGTGCCGGTTGTACCATGAACTGAAGAAACACCACCAGGCGTAATTTTCGTAACACTGTCACTAGAAAGATTTACTGTATAAAGATTGCCTAAATTATCGAACGTTATGTCCTGTGGATTTGAGTCTGTTGTTCCTAAAATACTTGGTGTAAAAATCAATTCTGATATAGGGATAGTGGCAACTATTGTCCCACTGCCAGTAGCTGAAATCGCAACATCAAAACTTCTGTTATTAAATGGGGCAACTTCTGTGATAGATTCAACTGTTACGCCTGGCGCTGTAGATTGCGAGGTATTAATGTCTGAAATAGTGAAAGTGGAAAGATTAATAGCTGTTGCAAAAACTACTCTGAAAATCACTGGCACTGAGGAAGTTGGGTCAGCCTGACCTGATTTTTGATTAATTGTTACTGTAGGAATAGTCAAAATAGCTTGTGAATTATAGCCAAAACTGAACATGAACATTGAAAGTAAAAAAATTACTTTTATTTTCCTCCGTTTACTCATGATAAAATTGACCTTCATATATATTTACAATAATACCATATATTTTAGGTTGTTTCATCCTAGTGTCGCTCCAAAAGACATCCCCTTATTTAATTAGTACTAATCAATAAAAGCCATTCATAATTCGTTTAAATGATGCCCAAATCCGAATACTCAGCTACTTATTTTGGGTAAATTCGGTAAGTGTTTTTAAGGGTACTAGATGCTTAATTGTTGATAATTTAGCCACTTATTTATAAGCCAAAACAAGACGTTAGAAGATTATAAGATTAATGAATGATTGCGCTATAACCCCTTGCAATATCAAGTCTTTGAAGTGCATTATATTTACAAGATTCTTTAGCTTCTTGTGTTTTTGCTTCACTACATATCTTCAAAGTTATTTTAATTGATTCGGATTCAGGGAAATATTGTCGGAATGAGCCTTGAGAGCCATAACAAATTGTATAATCGTTATCAATAAAGTTATCGCAAGAAATACTATTATACGTATGTGGCCTTTGATAATAATTTTCATGTCCCATTCCTTCTCCTAATTTTGAATTTTCATGAAACAAACCACTTACACAGGCAGCATATTCTAAATCAGAATAATTCTTACAAAAAGATTTTATAGCTTGATCCACAGATTGATTATTAAATTCTAAATAACTATGACCAAGAGCATGGGTACATCCTAGTTTTATTCTTTTAGAAGTAGCTGTGCTGCATAATTTTATTCCTTTTTGTAAATCATTTTTGTTTATGAATTCCATTACATACCCATGGACACAACCATCTTTAATCAAAGCAGGGCAAGTATCTTCAATATGATCAAAAGAATATTGATTCAAAAAAAATTTATGACCAAGACGGTGAAGTGAAGCCGAATATATTCGAAAATCACCTCCCACCAAAGATAATCTTCTTAATGAGGAAAATTGAAAAAGAAGGGTTGCTGCTTTTTTTTGATTTGTATCAATTTCATTATCTATCTTTTTAGTAACACAAGTATTATCAACAAAAAAACTTCTACATTCGTAAACTACTTTTACTGCCTCAAAATGAACAATAGTTACAAAGGAAAGAATAACTACAATAAAAATTGAGAAAAATAGTAGCACCCTTTTCATAGAATTACTAAAAGACTATGGATGAAAAAACCAACTAATACACTAGTTACGTTTAATATTAACGAAATAGTAAGAGCCTGACGATAGTTCGTGTTCCTTGAAAAATAAAATATGAATTCAAAAATAATAACAGCTAATTCAATCGGCCAAAGATTAATAAAAAACATTCTATGACCTATCTGGGCAAGAGGATTTGATATACTATTGGCTATAATTACTTTATTAGTTGGGATTCTAAAATCTTTATTTTTAAATAAAAATTTATTTGCCGCTACTTCAACTAATATAGTTATAATCAAATTAATCAAGAAAATTAACATTCTACCTTCGATTTTTGAAGTAATTAACAACTAATAAGACTACAATAACAATTGTTATCGTAACAAAAAATAGGATAATTGGACGATCTAAAACTAATGATACATATGAATCAGCATAGGGGTCACTATTACGATTCCAGGGATCATCATATGGACCAGTGGCCAAATCAGCAAAAGACGCTAAAGGAAACATTGATAGTACTGCAAATAATAATTTCTTCATATTAATTAATTATATCAAATTTTAATACTATATAAAATATTTAGACGCTAGGGATTCTAAAAAAGAGAATAGGTGCAGAAGAATATTATCCGATAATGATATAGAGGATGTCCTGATCTCTAGACTTGCCTTCCAGTAAACAGGTAATAAAAAACTAAATGCGGAATGTCATGATCTCGTGCCTATATTAGGAAATTTTACAAAATCGTTTTAATACTTATTTAATTTCTACCATTACTTCATTCCTGGTCATCCATGGCGGAGTACCGGGTCCATTGTAGCCTGCATAGATTGGCATACCTACGACTTCTACTTTATCTTCACTTAATT
The DNA here is from genome assembly GCA_016699775.1 of Candidatus Falkowbacteria bacterium. Classification (NCBI taxonomy): domain Bacteria; kingdom Bacillati; phylum Minisyncoccota; class Patescibacteriia (SeqCode); order Patescibacteriales (SeqCode); family Patescibacteriaceae (SeqCode); genus Patescibacterium (SeqCode); species Patescibacterium danicum (SeqCode). The sequence goes on from CP065010.1 coordinate 921,481, forward strand.
TTGTCATTAGTATTTTTTTCATTTTTTCTATTTTGTCATCTGTTCTGTAGCCAGAGAAAACTATAGCGGCAATTTTTTGTGATGGAACTTCAACAATTTTTACTCTATTGTCATTTGGTATTGGCAAAGTCTCTAGTGTATATGAACGAGGCATACTAAATGAAATAACACGCTCCTCACCTTCAATGTCTACAAGTACCGGAGTGGTCATGGCAATATTTTCTGACACCGCCTTTTGCTCAGTGACGGGTGCGGTCATGGCAATACCTTCTTTCTTAACATTACCTCCGAAAATATAACCTGCCAAAATAGTAAATCCACTATTCATAGATTCTCTATACGATCCCTTTATTTTGGTCTGCGCCACAAGATGCGATGGATACTGTCGAATTTCATAGCCATTCATTTTTTTAGATACAGTATAATCCGCTTGTTCAACACGGGAGCTAAAAAATCCCCATGCAGTCCAAAGTAGTAAAATGACAACTAAAGCAATAATTGTATATATCATATTTTTAGACATACAGATGAGTAGTAGTTAATTATAATTATTTTAATTTTTCGTATCTCCCGAATACCTCTCTGAAACTTAGCTACTTGTAAATGGTATGGTAACACTTTATCAAATATATACGCCAACCCCTTATATCACAACCACAAAATTACATCATTAGATACTAGAAAGAATCTCCCGTTAGGACTATTTTCTTAATCATACTACTTTCCTTCAATAAATTTTAATGAGATTGAATTAACACAGAAGCGAAGGTTTTTTTCTGTTAGATGCTCCCCTCTAAATACATGCCCCAAATGTCCACCACAACGAGCGTAACTAATTTCTGTACGCACACCATCAGCATCCAATGTATTGACTACAGCGCCCTCTATTCTATCATCAAAACTTGGCCAGCCACATGTACTCTCAAATTTATCTTTTGAATTATATAGTGGTGCATCACACTGTCGACATACATATACACCCTGAGCGCTATTATTTACATACTCTCCTGTGAACGGGGATTCTGTGCCCTTGTCCCTTATGACGTGTGCTTCTTTTTTAGTTAAGGTATTTAATTTCATAAAAAATCTATTTCTATTTTTTTAATACTTAATTGATAGTTGATGGTTACAGGCTAATTCAATAATTAAACGTTCTAAATCTTTTTTCCAATAGTTGCAGATAAGCCTACTCTACGCTGATGATATTCTGTGGTTAAATCTTCTAAGAATCTTTGTTCTTAAGTATTAAAAAGAACATCAGGGAAATCAGAAAATAATTTTAAATTGTAGGTATAGAAACCCCAACGTTTATCAGGCTTAACCTGACAATACTCTTTAGATTCAATTCTAGCAAATACTCGTCCCTTATTAGTTATGCAGTAGCGGGTGGTTCGACCTCCTCCGGTTTTATGTAATATTCCTTCTTTTGTCAAATGAGATAACAATCTCTTTATTGTGACGAGTGAAACAGGAACACTATATTTATTTACATCTCCATAAATTTTTGAAGAGGTAGTATACTCACCATTCAACATGATTATAATAATCTCCTCGTGATAAGTATTAATTTTCTTATAATCGTGTCATTTTCGTTCTTCAATCATTTCATATTGATACGAATATAGCAATTTAACCTTAAATACTCAGCTTGCCTGGATATTAAAGAAATTTCAAAGATGCTTTAAAGCATTGCCAAGCTATTGAACCATTACGGAATCATTGACAAATACTAGTAAATATGATAATTTCTAGGATACTTGTTTTTTTGACAATTTGGCTATTTTTGAATGATTTACTGATCTTCTAACTAATTTAGAGGCTTAGGAAATCATTCAAAAAAATAAAAAGCCTCAAAAGGCGAAAGGGGAATAAAAAATGAAAAAAATAGTTGCGTTTGTATTGATAATGATTGTAACAAATATTTGTGGTGCCACCCCCACACTTATAAAATTCGTTCTTATTGGAGAGGAGAATTACCAAAAAACAATTCTCAAGAGCAAAGATCCATCTCTTGTAGAGAGCAATTTTATGATATATCCGAGTATGATGAATCATGGAGTTTTCCTAGATTCCGTTTATAAGCGGATTGAATCATACCCTCCTGTATTGCTACCAATAATCATTTCCACTTTTCAGAACTTCGATTACTTGAACAACTTTATTATAAAAGATACCGTGAGGTACCCAAAAAGAAATATACTCAACATAGTTATATCCTATGTTGGAGGAGGGATAACTTATCCGGTGGGGTATAACAGTACCTCAAAAATTGATACGAATATGGTTCTAGTAGGGGAGGAAATGATTCAACAGACTGGACATATGGAAATAAGCTACAATTTACATGTCCAGTTCCAGTACAATATATAAATGGATCTGGAATTGGAGTAACTCATTATATAATTGATAGTATATATACGTTAAATTATCCAAACCGTATATATTCTTCAATACTGTCATCACAGGCAGTGCAGGGAACTCCTATATGGATAACCCTGAAAAATACATTAGGTGATAGCGTGATAAAGAGATTAACCGTCGGAACTGATCACGGCGGTGGCACGTATGTAACAACAGCCCTAATTAATATGCCAGGGGTTTTTGTCTCAGGAACCGCTGTCGTTAACTGGCGAAGCGGGGCTGTTGTTTATATTGGTGCTGATCTTAAAAAAATAATGGACGGTCGACACTGTTCATTTCTTGAAGCTGTAGCTTGTGCTAAAGCTACAGGATCCAACAATGGCACCTGGAAACCCAAAAGTGGCTACGGACGGATCAACGTCCAATCAGCCATAACTGGACATTAAAAGGTTTTAAAATCCAAAGCCCGATTCAATAAAAAAAAATCGGGCTTTTCTTATTACCAAATCAACAAACTTAGGTGAATGAGGTATTCTCGGGACAGATACAAATACTAGAGGGACGTAAGTAATTTAACAAGATAATAGATCAATGATTTTTAGAAGCTTGAGTCTAGACAAAGAAATATAAACAGAAAATAAAATACTTTGAGTTTTATTTTCTTAAAAATGTTTTCCCAACCGAAGCTTCCCACAAAAAATCATAGATGCCCTTGATACCTTCAACAATATCTTTCTGTTTTGCAACAACCAAAAATGGCGGGTTACCAGAAAAATGTATTAACATATCCTTAATAATCCACAACGAACCTTTAAACTTTAGCCCCGCCGGCATTTCTTTCAGAGTAATATCTTGACGAGATAATTTGTTTTTAGATATTCCCAAAAAAGAACCATCTGGAATAAGTGTTCTAGTAATAATCCCTCTCGCCTTCTTTATGCTAAAGATAAGCGCCTCTAAATCATCAGAAAAAATCTTTCCGTAATTACCTTCATGTGGAGTATCTATTGTATAAATAATCGTACCTTTAGTTAAGCCATTAAGGGTTTTTTCAATAAAATTTTTAATAGCCTTTTTTGTATCAAATGACTTAGCTGTTGGGAATCGTCCATTAATATGATACATAACAGGCAAAACTTCTTTTAATTTTTCAGCAATCTTAACTTTATTATTCAAAACGTCTACTAAAACCTGCGGGGACTCTACCCAATAAAAAGTTAAGCCCTTATAAACATGAACCGTAACATAATTTTCTTCAACAAGCTTATTTAAAATACTTATAACCGTTGTTCTAGGTAATTCAGCAAATTTTGCAACTTGCGATGCCTTGGCTTCACCTAATGTAGCCAGAGTCAAATAAACGCTAGCCTCATTTTTATTAAAATCTAGCTCTCGTAAATAACTTTTTATATCATTAGACATATATTTTTTAGGATTTTGTCGAAAAAGTTCGACAGCTGTATTACTATATAATACCCTATTTAAAGAGTATTATCAAGCAATCCTATAAAAAAATCTCCACATAAAAACAAATCGAACTTAAATCATTATATTTTAAGTAGAACATTAAAAACTAAAAGGAGCTTAAATGAAAACAGTTTATATTTATCCAGGAATCTTTTCACCTCCCACATTCGGGCATTTAAATATTGTCCGGCAAACTGCGGCAATAGTTCCAGAGCTAATAGTGCTATGCTCAAAAAATCCGGAAAAGCCAGACCCATGGTTTGCACCAGAAGAATGTAAAATATTATGGCTAACCTATTCTTTGCCAAAGAATGTTAGTCTTATGACTTTAACAGAGTTTTTACGACTACAAATCAAAGCTGAGCAAATTGTCATAGTACGGGGCTTAAGGCGAGTTGAAGAATTTTCTTATGAAGCAGCAGTGATGCGCTTAAATAAAGAACGCTTTAATTTAAGAAAATATCTTTACGTCTTTAGTCAGAAAAAATATAGGGACATATCTTCTTCAAAGACAAGGTTAATGGCTAGCACTCTAGATCTAGAAAACTTAAGTCAGTGTGTTTCTCCACTAACAATTTCTGCGCTCCTAGAAAAAACTTTGGACGTACAAAATATATTTTTAGTAGTTGGAAAGCCGGGCGCCGGCAAATCAACAATTCTAAAAAAGCTTAGCCGAATGAGCAAAAGAAATCATTGGATTAATACTGACAACTTTAATCAAAAACTGAAACCATTGTTAAAAGAAAAATTCGGAGAAAAAGACTTGATTGAAGTAGCCTTAAAAGATGAGAAAGAATTAAAAAAAATAATTGGTCCAGCCTGGATTAAGCTACTGAAAAATTCACTTTTAACTGCCCCGCGTCGAGCTAATGTCTTTATTGAAATAGCTTATGGCTTACAAAAAGATAAATTAATGTTTCGTTTTGTTGGTGGAAAAATAATTTACATTGGCTGTGATAATGAGACAGATAACTATAACAGAGTAGTAAAACGGGGTACTCCCAAACTCACTGCTTTCATAAAAAAAATTCCTGGGCAACAAGAGACCGAAAAACTAGCTAAAAAGTATGGTCTATCCGTGAGCTATATCGGAACTGATTGCACTTTACAAGAGTTATTTAAGAAAACTAAACAACTAAACACGCTTTTAAAGGAGGTGTAAACTATGCTTACAATTTTTGAACAAATAATCATTGGCCATTTAGTTGGAGACTATCTACTCCAATCAAAAAAAATGGCAATTGCTAAATCGGACAAAACTCTAAACGGCTGGCTATGGTGCTTGGCACATTGTGTAATATACACGCTATGTATTTGCCTTTTCACCGCAACAACTGAACCAATAAAAATTATTTTGATCTTTATGAGTCATTTTCCTGTTGATCACTGGTCATTGGCAGTAAAGTGGCTAAAAATAATTAAAGGCAGAACCTTCGCTAAGACAATGGAACCAAGTAACGTGCTTAATGTATTCGACTTGTCCTTTACTGCAATAGTTTATGTAGTAGTAGACAATACTATTCATATACTATTGATGTTGATTATATTCAAGTATCTTTAAAATCTGTATCTACGCCACAGTCTCTCAATAGAGGACTGTGGCTATTTTAAAATCTAGTAATCACTGACCCAAAGTGAGATTGTTTCTCAAGCACTCAGACACTAAATAAGATTTTTTTGTATCCCTTTTTTTACTTGACTGCTTAGAAATAAAGTTATAAGGTAGGGACAATTAAACTAATCGCAAATTAAAAATTCAAACGAAATGAAACGTTATGTATTCCCTGACCCTGATCATTCAAGGGGAGATAATTTTGAGGAAATATCTGAGAAAAGAAAGAATACAGTTGTAAGAATTGTAGTGCCTCAATCCGCAAAAGAAATAACAATTTTATTGAACGGATTGAAAGTAGAGTGGAAAGAAAATCCGGATGTTAAATTAACAAAAATTACTCCTGAACTTTCTGATCTATCTGTTTTGCAACTACCCTTTAGAGGACTATCCAAATATCGAAATGAAAAGATTCGATGCTGGCTTTATGACTTCGTAAAGCCACCTGCAACTATTGGTCAATTCCTAGAACAATATAAAGCCAGTAAAGATCAAAAAGTCCATATGAGCTTAAATCAATATGACAAAAATGCCCTTGAAATAGTCAGGCAGGAAATAGAGACTGAATTAGTTTTAGATCTTGATATAGAGTAAGATTTTCAGAGCCTTGTAGAGCCTTATAGATACTTGTATCTATAAGGCTCCTTTTATAAACAACACTTAAGAATAACGAAGTCTTCAGTTGACACGTCTAACTTGCCTAAGCTACCAACAGCAATTTAAAAAACTAGTTACGAGTTTAGTAGGCAGAATTTTAACTTTCTTCAAATAAGGGGTTAAAGATTATTATAGTATCCCAAAGCTTTAATGCACTTCAGCATTCTCTAGGTATAATGCTTGATTATTCTTGTACGCTTCTAAACATTTTTCTATACGAATTCCTAATAGTTTTCCTAATAGTTTTTGAGCTTCTAACAGAGGTAAAAAAGTATATTCAGAAATTTCTTCCTCTTGCAATGTTATAGCATGTATCTGTTGTTGGGTTAGTATCCCACCATAAAATAAAAATTGAAGACTCTCACCTTTTTCAGAATTATTTTGATAATCCACGCACATAAATCGAACATCAAGAATATCAAGTCCTATTTCTTCTTTAATCTCACGTATACAGGCTCGACGTGGTGATTCATTTTCATCTACGGAGCCTCCTGGCACAGTCCAATAATCCTTGTATGGTGATTTTGTTAATAATATTTCGTTATGCTCGTTTAACAAAATAATACCTGAACCCATTCTTTTTTTAGGAAGATTAGAATATTCTAAATCAGATTTCATATTTTTTTATATTATTTATTAGAGAGATTAGAAGCTACTTTCAAAATTTCTATAACCACTTGATTAATATCTTTATTTGTATCAATAACTATCGCATTCATTTTTTTAATATTATTTTCCCATTCATCTTTTGATGTAAGTATCCATTCTTGAATTTCAGTAGTTTTACCAAAGTCATTTGAAGTTCGAGAGGATAATCGCTGAAGAATAACTTCGTCATTGGCTTTTAATAATATTAGCTTATCATAGAGAGGGACTATCTCAAATATATTTTGCGGCTAAGTGTACTATTGTTGCGGAGGCCTCAAACCCCCTAAAACTTCTTTTTTCAAGAAAATTTACTTCTTTCGGTAATACTTTTGAAAAATCTATTGAAATTATTTGGCTCAAATTTTGAGGAATTGGCTTATGAATAACATATCCTTGAAAATTTATAAAATACTTTTCACCCTCATCTCCATCAGACCTTTTTTTAACATCGCCCCAAACGTAGAAATGAGCTTTAATTTTTTTATTTATAGTTTCTAACTTTGTTAACGGATTGACCGATTCTTTAATTTGATTTGAAAAATGATTTTTAAAAAAAATAACTTCAGAAAAATTCAGGATACCCTCCTGTTGTAAATCTTTTTTTAATTTTGAAATAAAATCAGATTTTAATTTTTGTCTTTCTGAGTCATTTTCTGAATATATCGAAATTACAATACCAACTTTATTTTTCTTATTTCTCGGCAAGTAAAATTTATTAAACGCCCAATATCCAACCCATATAATCAACAATACCGGATAAAAAAATGGTCTTATCTTAAATCCAATATAATTTGCGAAATCAACTACTAAATTGTCTATTACGACAATTGCCCCAAGCACAACAAACAAGCCCAAAATAAGGGTTTTTGTCTGTGGTAATTTTTCCTCTGCAATAAAAAGTAGTTTTTCTAAATCCATATTTATATTTATCTTAAAACATTAACTAATCTCTATCTGCTTAATAAATCCATTATTAAAATAATTATTTTTTACATTCAACGATTTGTATCTCTTCATTAGTTAAACCATATAACTTATATACCAGCTCATCTATCTGATGTTCAAGCTCCCGAACCTTTGCCTGTTTTTCAGTATTTTCTAAGTAGTCATCTGTTTTGGTTATTTTGAGGATACTTTCAACGAGACCAATAAGTGGTTTCTGTTGGTCTATCGAAATTTTCATGATTGGAATTTCAGAAAGTGGTTGATAAAATAACTCCAATATTCCTCCCTTTCTTTTTCCACGCTGGCAAAGCCATACATAGTATAATTTTGAATTCAATAACCCCAAAACAAATTTCAAAGATATCTGTTCATCTTTCTGTCCGAGAAAATATACATCTGATGCTGCATACCAAGGAATCTCATTATACCCAAATGTATTAGTTTTACTTCTATAAGGAGCCACTATTTTTTCACTTTCAAAAATTGTCTTCGTACGAGACCTCCATAAGTCGTACCAATTTCGCGAACCTTTATGTACTTCTCGTCTTTCTTGTAAATTATCTCTGTATTTTTCTAGATGCTTAATAATTGACTGTATTTTATTTGTTTGTTCATTTCCATCAAGATAAATTACTAACTGATTCGTAGTATTTTGCGTAATCCACCTACTGATATCGCTATTTTTATACCACGGTTTTAAATATTCTTTTTCATTTATTCTCTCCGCTTCATCTTTAGATAAAACAAAAATCCCATCACCGACTTCCGCTTTAAACTTATACTTAATTATATGCTTTAAGCTAACCTTGTTAGCACCTGTTACTAGTCCTTGGTTGATTTCACATACATCCTTTAATATAACTCCTTGCTTTTTCATTTTAATTAATACTTTCTCAATCGGATTTTCCATGTTTCCTATACCACTAAGACGCATATATTTTTCTTCACCATCATAAAGTTGTATTTGCCTAAGAAAATAGTAATCTGATTCATTATCTGCTCCAGAAAATATGCTATTTAATATTTCTGCGTTTGCCATCCCTGATCTTCTGCTAGTACAAGTATGAGCCAATAATTCATTATTGTTATCTTTACTAAAGATAGTGATCATATTATGTTGTCCAAGTGCCGATTCAAATATCTTTAATTCATTAAAATTTACGATATTATTAATCACTGCTCTTGCTTTTAAATCAGCCCTGAGTTTATTGGCACCAGACGCGGTTATATAATAATTTGTCGAAATAAATGCACATAACGAATATGGTTTACCGAGATCTAAGGCAAGATGAAAAAAGAAATAAAATAGATCCATTTTCCCTTGATAAAATTTTCCTAAATTTCCTGCTGCAATTGGTCTAAATATTTCTTTATTTCCGCTTTCTCCAACATACGGTGGATTTGCGATTACAACATCAAAACCTCCTTTCTCCTCAAACACATCAGCGAAATGCAGTTTCCATAGGAAGAATGGTTTAATTTTAGACTTTTTTAATTCCTGAATTTTTTCTAGTTCTGAAATTTTTCCATGTTCTCTTAAAGTAGCTTCAATTAATTCCCATTGAAGTTTTTCAATTTGCTTTTTTATTTCTTCTTTTTTATCTTTCTTGTTCGTCTCAAAAAACTTTTTTTGTAAAGATTTTAATTCACCAGCTTTTATCTTGGATTCATTGTGTTTATTAAAGTCAAAAAGCCCTAATTTTTCTACATCATTTTTCTCATCCTTAAAAAGTTTCTTTAATTGCTCGTTGAGTTTTTTTGCTCTTGTTTCCAGTTCAACTTTTATAAATGATGTTAACTCGTTTTTTGTATGGAGACTAAAATACTCTTTTTGTAGTAAAGATTGTTTTTGTTTAATTTCATCAATTTGTTTCTCTTTATCATTTGTAGTTTGAAATATTTTTTCATCAAAAAGTTTTATTCCTTCATATTCTTCAAGCAACGAATTTCCTTGCATTATTTTATAATCCAGATTTGGAAGTACTGGAGGTGCTATACTTGAATCATTTGATTCATACTCCACAATAAGAGCTAACCAAAAACGAACTTTGGTTATTTCCACAGCTCCTGGTTCTATATCAACTGCATAGATACAATTCTCTAATGTTTCCTTTTTAATATCATAAAGTGATAACTCTCTTCCTGATGTATTTTGTTTATGCAAAAAGTTTGTGTTTAGGTAGTATCTCACGGAAGAAATTTCATTTAGCATCCCCATAGGAAATGCTCCCGAACCAACAGCTGGGTCAACAATCTTTATATTACGAAGTGAGGAGTCAACTTTTACAGATATTTCTTTCAACTCAGGTAATCTTTTCACTATTTCTATTTGTTTTTCATCTTCAACTATTAAAGACAGATCTGTATCCTTTATTTCAAATAATTTTCTAATTCGTTCTTCAGGGGCAGTGTTCTCTGAGACTAAATGCTGAATGAGACTTTCTCTGCACATATAATGGACAATCTCTCGTGGAGTATAAAAAGCTCCCTTGTCTTTTCTATCTTTAACTTCAAGCAAATTTTCAAATATTTTTCCGAGCATCTCTGGATCAACTGAAATTTCTTGGTCTGATGGAGTATTCTCATCAACTGTAAAGTTATATTGATCAAAGAAATCAAGTAAATTTCCAATAGTTTTGTTGGGGATATAAATAGTACTATTCTCCCACTTATAAATACTCTCAAAAAGTCCACCATTTAAAAATGGGATACGACAATTTAATTTTTCATAAAGATCATCTTTTCCTCGTTTCTCTGAAGCCAAGGCCTCATAGAACATTGGCTCAAGGTAATCATTAAAATAATTTTTATTTGATTTTTCACAAGTTGTGAATAATGTCCTTAGAAAAGCTTGGTCTCCGGAACCCCAATTCTCATTAGGCCTCACGCCCAACCATCCTTTCTTTTGCACAAAATACAAAAAAACTATTTGCCCCATCATCTTTTTTACAAAATCATGTGATGTTGAAATATCAGTTTTTACAACAGTGTTTTGGAATACTTCATTTTTGTCAAAATCTTCTCGGGTATCAAGAAATAAATCGCGATATTTCTTGAAGAACTCTTTTGTGACTTTTTCAACCGAAAACATCTCCCGAAGTTCTTCGAATTTAGTGAAATTGAATGATGATACTTGTTGAAAAAAAGTAGTGTTAGTTTGTTCTTTTGATACAAAATAAGTAAACCGGCGAAAAGTACTATAATTTACTTTAATCCCAACATAATCAGCATAGATCAAACTTATGCGAAAATCTCCCTTACTATCATAATATACAAAAATCCCTGCTCGAGATTTTTGGAAATTCTTTAAAATTTTCTTACTTATGTCGTATTGTGTTTTACGACTTGTTCTCTCGTTTAAAGAGCCTAGAGAACGAGCACAAATAACCACAATATTTGTATTATCTTCAAGATCAAAATCGCCCAACTGAATAAAATCTATGAATTGTTTATCGTTGAAATCTACAAGTAAATTATGTTTAATTCTAAAAAAATCATGACTCTTTAATACATCCACTAAAGATTCTGGAGAAAAATCATTAATAAGTTTTTGAAATTTTATTTGACTCATTTTTTAGATTAAATTTTTCTGTTCTCAATTGCGATAACGACTTCTTGAGTATTCAATTTTGTAGCTGATTTGATTTTATCTAAATAATCAAACCCAAGATTATTTCTAAGCTCATTGAGTAATTCTAATATCACTTTTGAATTGTCTTTTGAATTTTCAATAGTAGGTAAATCTGCCAAGCGGCGAAGTGTAAATGTACTTAGAGTTTGATAATCAGTAAGATCATCTAATAAGGTACGAACGAATGATGCAAAATCTTGAACGTTCTCATCAAATTTTTCAATATTTTGCAGAAGCGTGTTCAAATTATTAAATGATTTAGTTTCAATTGCCATTTGTGATGACTGTTGTGTTTTCTGTTCTATAATTTTTGCCTTATCGTAATTTTCCCAAAAGGGCGCGCTTCGTGAAACAGACTTTTCTTCCGGGGTAGATTTTATTCTCTCAAGAACTTCTTCAATATTTAAATCTCTGGCTTCTTTTTCTTCATTGATCATTCCTCGCACAAAAAGAGGTCTACCTTTACGAATAAAAACTAGTAAGTCATTTTCTTTATATTGCTTGGCAACTTTAATACGAGCAGGTAACATTTTTATTTTTTCAATAACTTCTGGATATTTTATTTTTATACCATAATAAAGACGGCGAATAGTGGTAATAAAACTTTCGGCTTCAACTTCTTCCGGATTTTGTTGTATTTTAGTGAATAAACCAGCAGCTGAAGGCTTTTCATCTGGACTAAATATTTTTGAATCTTCTCCAAGAGTACTATGAATCATGAACATTTTAGCTTCAGCAATCTCCCTGTTTTTCACATGCTCAGCTCCTTGTATAGTTGGGAAAAAATTATAAATATAAAGATTTTCAAAAACCTTTTGTCCAATACGGTTTATACGACCTACGCGCTGTATAACTCTTGTTGGATTCCAGGGAATGTCATAATTTACAACAGCACCACTTTTACTTAAGTTGAAACCTTCTGATATTTTATCAGTACCAACTAATATAGAAAAATTTTCTTCTTGTTTTTTTTGACTTGCATCAAAATTTTTAAGAACATCATTTATACGTCCCGTAGAAGTACTTCCATAAACAGACAAAACCTTATCTTTAAACTTTTTATCTAAATTTTCAAAAATATGTTTTGCAGTATCGGCATATTCTGTAAAAATAACAATTTTTCTCTCTGGTTCATTTTTATTCTCTTTTGTATTCAATATTATTTCAATTTGACTCGACAACGCTTTAATCTTAGGATCATTCTCTACTAATTCTAGTGACACTAATTCTGCTTTTATTTTTTCAAATAAATCTTTATCATTTTTTAAATCCTTCAAAAATTTATCTTTATCTTTGAAGTTCTCAATTGTATACTTTTTTGATTTTTTATCATTTACTAAATCTTCAACGGAATCTGCTATCTTTGCAATACATTCCGCAACTTCATCATCATCACCATCCGAAATGGTTTCAATTAAATCTCTATTTAAGGTAAACCTACCGTTAGTTTTGTCTATGAACTCTAAGGCTTTAGAGGTTATTATATAAAAATTATTTATACTTTGAGCAAATGCATTAAATGAACTTTCAAAACGCTTTATAAGCAAACGTCGCATAAAATGGAACAAACTTGTTTGCGAAATATACTCAAAGTTTTCTTCTTCTCCAAGTATTTTTTCACCTTCAACTAATCCTTTTTCATAAACAAAAGGTCGATACATAGCACCAGTAAAAACACCGTCTTCGCAAAAATATTCACCAATAACACGATCATAAAAAGATGACTGCTCTTTTGAGAGCGTAAAATACACTTCTCTCGGATCTGCAACTTTTGATAAATTCTTTACTTCTTTTGAATATTCTGGATCATTTTTTAAATCAATTCTGTTACGACGAATTACAACAGGTTCTATTATCTGACGAATTCTATTTGAGATGTATTTTATACGTCCATTTACCATTTCAGGATTAACCTCGGTACTTTGAAATAAAATTGCGTAATCAGAAATTGCTTTTTCTTTTTTCTTTTTATCTACTGAGTTATAATTTTTATTTATTTCATTAAGACGTTTAAATAAATTTCTATAATCTCTAAACTCCACTGAAAGATTAGGGGCGACTGTAAGTTGTGATTTTCCTGGAACAATAAATAATTTCAGTAAGGAGAATATATCCGCTGGAGAATTATTGAAAGGGGTAGCGGTTAACAAGATTACCTTACGATTTTTACAAATCATGCTCAGTAATTCATAAGCTTCTGTATCTTGATTACGAAAACGATGAGCTTCATCAACGACAATAACTTCAATATCATTTCTCTCTTGAATAAAACTCAAAGTATTACGAAGAGTAGCTAAACCACAAGATCTAACATCCCAATTATATAATTCAAAATCTTCAAGATATTTTTTCCAACCAGAAGACTTATTATCATCACCGACCAGACCCGGGGGACAAATAACAAGACCCCTCTTCCCTAATTGTTTTGCTACCATTCCAGTAATAACACTTTTACCTAATCCAACAACATCAGCAATGATAACACCGCCAACCTCTTCAACCATTCCTAAGGCTTGAGCAGTAGCATCTAACTGATATTTATACGTCTTATACCCTTTTCTTTCTAATAACTCTTTAATTGAGCTGGAAACCTCTACTTGCGATTGAGCATCAAGATAATGTTGCAGTATTGAAACATAAGCTTCAAATGGAGTTGGCTCGGCGATAAGCGTTTCTTTTTGCAATAGACTAATTAATTCTTTTTTATATTGCTCCGTTTCTGTTATCTTTATTGAATTTTCCCAAAGCTCATCAAAATACTTATCCGCATCTTCTGTTCCAAAATCTCCTAACTCAACATTAAATTCATGTTGATTTGAAAGACCTGATTTGGTTAAATTACTACTCCCAGTAATAAAAACAGATTTTCTAATAGTTGCTAATTCATCTTTTATTTTAAAAATATATAATTTTGCATGATTTGGTTCTAATGTCTTACGAATTTGTAATTGGTTGTTATTAATTAATTTAATAAAATACATTATCTGGCCTTCAAACTCTTTATTGTCAAATTCATCTGTATTTAGAGAACTTTTGACGGAACTAAAATAATTTTTTATTTTTTCTCTATTTGTTAAATTATTACCATTTTCTGAATATTCAAAAAGACCATGAACACCTTTATCTGCATTAAGACCCACTAATACATTTATTCTAATATCGGGGCGATCTTTAATACTTTCATATAGTTCAGCTATCCCAGAAAAATAGAAAAACCCAACGAGAAAGCTAAGTTCTTTACTATTACCAATAAGCTCAACTAATCTATTTTTTAAATCTTTTCCTTCTTCATTTGTAATGAAATTACTCATATTTAAAGATAATGCTTAATATAATAACCCTAACAGAAAAACATTAAAAAATAAAGAGATTTTAAGAATCAACTTATTATAAATAATGGCTAAATTTAAGGGAAAATTACTGTTAAAAGTTACCTACTTCTAGCTCCTAGATTAGTGTCAGGGTCTGCGTCATTAATGTGTGTTAAGGAGGGGTTAATTAACTAAACACATACTATATGGATCAGACGAAATCCTTGACTAACCAGGGTATTGGTACCATACCTATAGCCGTTGAGACACCCGTTAAATACTGCTTATATGCGCGTAAATCAAGCGAATCTGAGGAAAGACAGGTGCTTTCCATAGATAGTCAGATTAAGGAGATGCTTCAGCTAGCAGAACGAGAAAACCTCGAGATTGTCTGTATGAAGAGAGAATCTCACTCAGCTAAGGAAACAGGGCAAAGACCAGTCTTTAATGAAATTATAGGGGAAATTAAGGAGGGAAAATATAACGGTATTCTCACCTGGGCTCCAGACCGAATCAGCAGAAATGCAGGGGATCTTGGGATGGTTGTAGATTTAATGGATGCGGGCATTCTTAAAGAAATACGAACTTATGGGCAACGATTTACTAACTCACCCAGTGAGAAGTTTCTTCTCATGATTTTAGGATCAACAGCTAAACTAGAAAATGACAATAGAGGTGTCAATGTAAAACGAGGCATTAGAGCGAGAGTAGAAATGGGCTTATGGCCTAATCAAGCGCCAACTGGCTATCTTAACCAAAAGTATATGGATAAGAAATGCCAACCCATTCTTGATCCTGATCGAGCTCCTATTATAAAAAGTCTGTTTGAAAAAGTTGCCTATGAAAAATGGCCAGGTAGAAAATTATATCATTGGTTAAAATTTAATATTAATTTCAAAACTATAGGTAATAAAAATCTATCACTTGGTAATATATACAGGATACTAAAAAATACTTTCTATTATGGGGAGTTTGAATACCCGGCTAAATCAGGTAATTGGTATAAAGGTAAGCATGAACCATTAATTAGTAAAGAATTATTTGAAGAAGTGCAAAAACGTATAAAGAAAGACGCTATTATAAATCATAGAGAATTTACCTTTGCACGACTTATGACTTGTGGAATGTGTGGATCGGGGTACACGGGAGAAGAAAAGTATAAGCAACTTAAAAATGGTACGGTAACTAAGTATATTTATTATGGGTGTAATAGATCTAGGGATAAAAATTGCAAAAGTAATTATGTAAGAGAAGACGAACTTATAAAGCAATTAACTATCTTATTAGACAAGATGGAATTTGACCAAGAAAAAGTAATAGATAAGTTTGATCATGATCTTAAAAGATTTAACAAATTTCAAAAAGGCGTCCTAAAACAAAACGATCCGCAAGCGAATCATGAGGATGTGAATTTAAAAGTATATATGGAATATATACTTCAGGATGGGACCATGGAAGAGAAAAGAGAGTTGATGAATTGCTTAAATTCTAAAATTAAAATTGCAGACAAAGTTGCGTTTGTATAATTCTCATCCTGAATAGTCGCTAATATACTACTTGTAATACAGCTTTTTTTCTAGAATAAATTGTAATTTTTTCAATACTTTTTTCATTTATTTTAAATAAACGAGAGAAGTTTTCTAGTATTTTCTGTTTTAATTTATCTTTATTTTTTTCAGTGGTACTAAAAAATAAACGATTACTCTCCCACTGAGCATTAACTTCTCCGAAAGTTTCCTCATCTCCAGGAGATATATAATCAATTTCAATATAAAACAAACTTTTTTTATATAAAAAATATTTTATACACACATCAACCGATATTGAATCGTTAATGGGGTATGAAAAATTCACATTACTTGGTAAAGGAAATTGATTTGGATAACGCTCAGTTTGATCAAGCGCTGAGGGGTGAGCTGTATCACTATACTTCGATCTTTCATCCCAAAGTTTCTTAATCTTTTCTTTTTCAGGATCAGTTAAACGAATTAATTTTGCTACTTTATCAACTCTTTTTTTAAAACTTCCACGTTTAACAAGTGAATTAATAACTACTTCTATCGACTTAAAATGGTCTAGAACTATTTTTTCTGGACTATCTTTTACAAAATGCCCTATAGATGATCGGTATAAATACTTAATAGTACGTTCTAAAATATCATCATGGAAATTAAAAATGTTTTCAAGAAAATGTTGGGTATCTGCATGTCTCCAAATATTTAGCTCTGGGCGGTTTGGCAAATATATAATTCCACTCTTCACTATAAATTTCAAATCTGATTCCACCCCTTCGTCATCTAGAGCACTAATTTTATTTACCTGATAAAGATAAGGAGACAAAATACTATTTCTCTTAGTGTAGTTTTTAAAGTCTTGTGCATAAGAAACAGTTAAATATCTGCAAATTTTGTCAAAGTACCTTATTGCTCCTCCTACCGCTGAGTTTATGTCTCTCTCCTTAATATCATATATCATAACGTACTCGGATTTGAGCCTAATAGGATCGACATACAACAAGGTTGAAGCATATGTTACATACTCATCATCCGAGAAAATGCTTTGTATTGGAGAGAATTTTTTTAGCCTTTGGTCTTCGAAAGAAATTTTCATGATTTCACAACCAAAAATTTTTCCAGGCGTAAGAACCTCTCCTATTATGAGAGCGTATATTCTATAATTTGGTTTTTCTAAACCAATCATATTTGCAATTATAGCATTAAAAGACCGAACACACGGCTC